>JBOIDL010000097.1:0-14122 GCA_050740435.1 Gammaproteobacteria bacterium | reverse complement strand
TGGAACAGCAGCGTGGAGGGCCGCAGGTCTCCCAGGTGCTCCAGACTGAGATCGACGGATTCGCCGATGATCCCGGCGTTCTTGGTGATGGGCGGGCCCACCAGATCGGGGGTCAGCTCCAGGACAGAGTCGTCGTTGAACTCGGCGGTCAGCCGTTCTTCGGGCAATTCGACGCGATAGCCTTCGACACGCGGAAAGCGGAGCTCGAGCGCATCGCGCTCGGGCCGCAAAGCTTTAACTTGGATGGTCTCCCGCGGCTGCTGTGGCGGCGCGACCACCGGCTTGGCGGTGAAATCGAAGGGGATCCCCAGTACATCGGCGTATTCCACAGTGAAGAGATCTTCCTCGTTCAGGTCGTAGGACTGGCGGCGAAGCGCTCGTCCGATGACCTGCTCGCACAGGAGCTGGGTACCGAAGGCGCGGACGCCGAGCACGTGGGTGACGGTATTGGCATCCCAGCCCTCGGTAAGCATCGAGACGGAGACGACGCAACGGATCGATCCACCCAACTGGCCGTACTTACCGACCGTGTTCATCACTTCGCGGAGCAGTGTCACATCATCGAGTTCTTTCCCGTGTTGCAATTCATCGGCGAGTTGGCCGCCGCGTTCGAGGATCTCGCGGCGGAAGCGCTCGATCTCATCGGCGGCCATGGCGCGGAATTTGTCATCCAGCGCCTCGCCGGATTCGAGCTGCTCGCTGTCGATGAGCAACGTGTTCGGCCGCGGGAGCGGGTTGCCATGTTCGTCGAAATTGCGGAATAGCGCGAGGCGCCCATTTTCCAGGGGTGGTGGAGCCGTCGTCGTTCTGCCGGTGAAAGCCGGAGATGAAGTCGTATACCAGCTTGGAGGTGGAGGTGTTGTTGCAGACCACGATGAAGCAGGGAGGTACGCGGATCCCGGCGTCCTCCCAAAGCTTGTAAGTCTTCTCATAGTGGCCGTAAAGCGCCTGAAGGGCCGTTTGCAGACGAGTCGGCAGGGCGAGTGGATCGAGCACTTCCGCCTTCCCCCGGCCTTTCTTGGGCATGTCTTTGCGGATGTTCTCCCAGAGATTACGGAACATCGGCATCTCATCGCCGGGGATGTTTTGTGCCACCGGGACGCGCGGTAATTTGACGATGCCGCACTCGATGGCGTCCATCAGTGAGAAGTCGCTCATCGTCCACGGGAAAAGCGTGCCCTCGGCATAACCTGAGCCGCGCAAGAAGAACGGAGTCGCGGACAAGTCGATCACGCGTGCCACGCCGAGTTTACGGTTGACGGCCTCCAGGCCGGAGATCCAAAGACGGGCGGCTTCGTTGTTCTTCTCCGCCTCCTTCTTGTCGTCCCCTTTCAGGATTTTCTCGTCCGACGAGACATGGAGAGCCGAAGGCGAAGTCGAGGAGCCCGCGATAGGCGCGCGTCGACGGGCGAAGCAGGAGACGCATCGCGCCGTAAAGTCAGTGTGGGAGCTGTGTCGCACCGCGCAGTGGTGCGACGCTGCGGACGCAGGACGGTCGCGGCATAATCACTTGTCGCGTGATGCGAGTGCATTTCGGGGTCAGGATGGCCGAAATGCATCACGAGCATAGCGACACGCTTGATCGGCTCCCGGCTTCTCCCGGTAGCAGTGATGGGCTTCATCGTTCAGCACGAGGATGTTCTTCATGCCCATCAGGTCAGGCATTATCCGCTGGAGCATCTGGCCCTCGGTTTCGAGGGTGTTCAGCTCGTCGCCGCGCCCTTGGAGCAGCGAGCGTCCACCCTTGGAGAGATCGATGCGCTCACGGCGCTTGAAAGCGTGATAGTTAGTGATCACGATCTTGACACGGTTCACGTCGTTCAGCAGGTCGCCCGGAACCAGTTCACCGCTCGGGTAGTAGCTGTCCGGATCATTCGGTTGGAGGACTCGCAGACGATCCTTGATCGTGAGGCCCGGTGCAACGACAAGAAAGCCGCGCGTAAAGCGCTTGCTCTGCGGTCGCCGCACCGCGTTGATGGTTTGCCAGGCGATGAGCATCGCCATGACCGTGGTCTTGCCGGCGCCGGTCGCCAGCTTCAGCGCGAAGCGCATGAGTTCCGGGTTGGCGTCGTTGTTGGCATTGGCCAGGTATTCAAGAAAACCTTCGCCCACCTTACCCGCTCGGGGTGCGACTTCAGTGAGCCAGATGGCAGTCTCAACCGCTTCGACCTGACAAAAGAACGGACGGATGCTGCTGTACGTGTGGTGCCGCCAGTGCTGAAGCAGTCGCGTTGTCTCTGGGTTACGCGCCAGTCGTTGGGATTCGGCAAGCGTCGCCACTGGTCCACCTGCTGGCGAACTGAATTAATGATGACTGTGTGGTCGTATCGCTGCTCTGCTGTGGAGAGGCCTTTGCCTTCGTCGAAAAGCAAGGACGTTTGTTCAGCCGAACCCTTGCGCTTTTTCGGTTTCGGAATCGGCGTGATGAACTCGGCGCGGCGGCGGCGCTCAATGATTCTCTGAGTAGGCTGGCCCTGCTCATCGAGCTCCCAGTACCGCTCAGGGTACTCGTAAGGAGAATTTAGGATAGGTCTTTCGAAGAACTGATTATCCATCTTGTGCCTATTTCCTAATGGGCTCGATTACTAGAGTAGCTGGGGTTGGCGTTGCCTGTGGGCGGCGTGCGGTTAGACCTGCGCTTGTCGTCCTTCAGCCGCTCGCCGCGCCAGTCGCTGTCGTTGAAGCGCGAGCCAACCAGCACGTCGTCGGCCCCGATCGTCAAATGCCGGTCGGGGTGCTTGGGCAGGATTCTATTATAGAACAAGTGGTTGTGCTACTGTTCTGCGAATAAGCTTATCTGTGACTCTGGAATCGCTACAAAGATGAGCAATTAGCCTTGGATGCCATCGATCAACTCCAACAGGCGGTATCGGCATGGGATAGGCTCTGATGAGCAAAGCCACAGCAACCGTCCAAGAACTGGTCGGAATGATTGAGCCTGGTGAACTCCGCCCGCCTGAGATGCAAGATCAATGGGTATAGCGTTCCGCACGGCTACGCGACTTACTCGATTTACATACTGAGGATACCTCCGGTGCGATCCTGATTTTGGAGACTGACGAGGCAGTGCCGCTGCCCCGCATTTCTTTCTCAGTCGATATTTGCTAAATTCCTCGTATCAGTTCAGTCATTGAACTGATTCCGTGAAACCTTTGAGGTAGCTTAATCGCTACCTCAAAGGTAGTGGTTAGGCGACCTCCTATTTGTTCTGGAGGTATGCCATGCAAGTACAACAGTTGTACGTAGAAATCACAGCACGGATCATTGAAGGGCTAGAGCAAGGTGTGAAACCGTGGCAACGGGGTTGGGACGCAGACGTACCACTCACGCTGCCGCGCAATGCCTTTACCGGCAAGGAGTACCGTGGCTCGAATGTTCTCTGGCTATGGTGTGTCAGAGAGCAATGCGGTTTCTCGGGCCACGTCTGGCTGACGTATCGTCAGGCCCAGGAGCTTCTTGCAAAGCAGGCGGAGGCGCGCGGTGTCACGGTGGTGAAGCACCAAAGCCGTAAAGGCGGTACGTACTTTACCGATGCGCAGGGCCAGCCACTCGGCGGGGTCCGTCGGGGCGCGAAAGCAGCACATTGCGTGAGGTACGTTGTCAAGGAAGGCGACGAGGAGGAAAGCAGTGAACACGAGGATCGCCGTATCATTCCTTGCGCGTTCACCGTCTTCAACCTCGATCAAGTCGAAGGCATCGAGCGGGAAGCCGTGCCCCGGCGTGGGAAGAGTTCGACGCGGCAGAGCGCCTGATTGCTCAGGCGAACCAAAGCGGAGAAGTCGCGTTCTACGAGGAAGGCGTCCGAGCGTATTATTCGCGGACGCAAGACTGCATCGTCATGCCTCCCCGTGGGAGGTTTAGCGATCAGTACGACTGGTACGCGACCGTTCTGCATGAGCTGGTGCACGCGAGTGGTGCGCCCCAACGTCTTAACCGGACGGTGGGCGCATACGGCAGTTCCGAGTATGCCTTCGAGGAGTTGGTGGCCGATCTCGGCGCGGCATTCCTTTGTGCGCGATTTGGCATCGAAGGAAACCACACGACACATGAGAGTTACATTGCTTCGTGGCTCGAACTGTTGAACCGAGACGAGCTGGCCGTCATCCGCGCGGCACGCCTAGCCGAAGAAGCCGTGACCTATCTACTCGATAGGTACGGTGCTACCGAGCATTGATTGCTCAACCTAGGGGGGAAGTGTTCACTTCCCCCTTTCATTTGCTACTTCTTGGCACACGTGGTGCGCCGAACCATGTCATCCGCGCCCGTATACTTGCGGGTCTTGTTCTTCCCTTCAAGATACACGGCCATGCCCTTGGTGATGTCTTTGGCACTCTCGAAATAAGGCTCGAAGAAGACGACACGGTGATACTCGACCGTCTGCCGCTTCTCCTCGCCCTTGTACCAATACTCGTTCGTCGCGAGCCGCAAGATCACGATGGACTTGCCGCCCGGGGTGCAACGAGTATCAACATCAGCCACCGCATTACCGCTCAGAATTACCCGGTTTAAGTTGCGCATTGTTGTCGCTCCTCTGTTAAAGCATCGCTTACCGGTTTGGCATTCGCCGCACCGTAAAGACGATGCGGGTTAGTGCCATTACCGCGTTGGCCAGTAGGCCGGGCTGCGGCTTGCCCATCTGCAAGCACAGGGCTTGCGGAATTCTTAATGAAACAGCGCGGGCTCAGTCGTGAACTGAAAGGCCTCGCGATAATCCTCGAGGCCGAGCGCTGCAAAGCACCGGCTCACCCTCTCCGTGATCTGTGGTGTCCTGCACGCGTATCGCACCCGGTGCCAGCGGCCCTCCTCAAGCGATCGAGCGTGTGTGAGCAGCGAGTCAACGAGCTTCATTGAGCCGCGCTTAGTGCCGCTCCGACTACGCTCGACCTCGACCGCGAGGATGTCCTCGTCGTGATAGGTGATCAGGACGTCCGGGAATTTGATTTTGTTGGTGTCCATCTGCGTCTGGCGGTGGCTGCTCAATGCGTCACTCAAGGCGTCCTCCGGGTAGGCTTCCGCCGTCAGCGCGTCGATTCCGATTTCATCAGCGCGATGCGCGATCCTCGCGCGGTGCCGTTCGAGTAGCGCCCGTTCATCGGAGGCTACGAGGGCACCGCTTAGCTCGGCTACGTAGGCCCGGGCGGCTCGGTGGAAATCGGCCAGCGTGCGGGTAAGGCGTTGCAGCCGAGCCTCCGCGATGGCTATTTGCTCAGCCATCCGGCCCATTTGCTGGTGATAAAGAACGCGCGCCGGGGCAAAGTCCGCCGCGTCAGCGAGTAGCGCCAGGGTGCAGCGCTGCACGGCCAAGTCGTGCGGTAGCCGCTTGGATACACGAGGCCGGTACTGATGGACTAGAACATCATCGTGGCCGTGCATGTCGAGTGCGAGCCGAGTGAGCACATAGAGCGGCCCCGCCGAGTAATGTGAAACGCGGACCTTCGCGATAACACCGTCTCGTAGAAGCCGACCAAGTAGGGGATAGCTATTGCGGTGACTGACGCCCAGGAGGCGAAGCAGAATGGACGCGGTAGAGAAATGGAATCGCAGCAACCAATGAAAGACGCGCTCGCGTTTATCGCGCGCCCGGTGATATTGTGTCATCGATCCTGGCACGAGATAGATAGGCGCGCGGCGCGTGCGGACGATCCGGGGCTCAGCCATTGATCCGATATCAGCCATCACGTCCACTCGGCCCATAGGAGCGCCGTCCAGGCGCGGGCTTTTGGCAGGATGGCCCGCCCCAGCGGGCCAAGAGCATAAGGGCGGCCCCAGCGCCCGTTGCTCGATCCTGTCCCGTGTCCCGAGCGTCCAGCAAGGGACCGGGAAACCGGCCCGCATCCGCCCCAGCGGATCGGGCTGGTTCCGCGCAGGGTGCGAGCGACAGCGAGCAAGCCATGAAGCGAGCCCCAGCGAGCGCAATGGCGGCCCGTAGCACGCTCCCGCGCAGGCGCGACAGCGCCGGAGCGAAAGTCAAAGAAGCGGCGGCCGTCCAGGCCGACCCGTAGCGAAGCGAAGGGCGAACGGCGATGGAGCGAAGCGGAATCGGCGTGAAGCGGTTTTTTGACTTTCGCTCCGGCGAGGAGCGCGCGGGAGCGGGGTGAATGGCGCGCGCAGCTCAGCCGTCCAGGCTGGCGCAGCGTGACAGAGGGCATAGCCCTATAAGCCTTTGCGCGTTCAGCGAAAAGGCGCCCAGGAATTGCCTGTGTAGGGGGTCGTTCAGAACCCCGAAAGAGGCAAGGGCGGGACGCCGAATCAAATGCTTTTGCGTGCATGGGGGTGCGTACTATTCGCGTACTATGTTGACGACCGGAAACTCACCCCACGTGCACGCTCGAAAAGCCACCCGTCAGCGGCCGCGAGATACGCCACCAGACGCGCATCGTCGACCTCCTCAATAGGCTCGCCGAGGGTGGCCGCATACCCGCTTGCGCGAAGCATCCGAATCGCCGCCTCCCGGCCAGGGAGGGCGAAAACGATGGACTCGCCACGTTTCTCCGTTGCCTCCGGCTGCACTGCATCGGTCGCGCGCGGGTCGCTTGGATGGCGTGGCGCGCGCGGTTTGCGCGGACGCTTCATCATCTCCGGTGTGAATGAGCCGTTCCTATAGGCCGCGAGGACAGACGCGCGATGATCGCCCTTGAGCTTGTCAATCTCTGCGATGCGGCCCAGATCTCGAAGCTTGCCGACGCGGACGATGGAGAGAATATCCTCGGGATAGTCGAGCAATGCGAGCTGCTTGCTTACCCAGGCCTGAGACTTGCCCAGTTGTTCCGCGGCCCTCTGCTGTGCGCCGCTGCCGTCAGCGCGTGTAACGGATTCGACGAATGCGCGAACCTTCAAGGCCTTCGCGACGGGGTTGATGTCCTTGCGCTGCTCATTCTCGATGATTTGCAGCGCTGTCGCCTGATCATCGGTCAGATCCTTCACAAGGGCCGGGATCGTGGTCAGACCGGCCATGATGGCACCGCGGCAACGCCGCTCACCGGCAACCAGCTTGTAACGGCCAGTCCCGACTACGCGGACCACGACAGGCTGAATGACCCCTTGTTGGCGGATTGATTCCGCAAGCTCTTGGATGCCCTCTTCTTCGTCTGTGCCGCGACCGTTCTCCGGATCGGCGTCGATAAGATCGAGGGGTAGCTCAACGATGCGAGCGTCATCTGCGCGATGCGCAAGGCGAACGCTCGGGTGTATAGCCAGTGTTTCGGGTGCCTTGGTTGTTCCTCTGCCGAACAGGTTAAACATGGGAACCTCCTTCAGGGTTACGTCGCAGTAGTACGCGGTGCGCTCGAATGTCGGGTGTCAATCATCCAAGGGGATCCGTGGCGGCCGGTAGTGCTGTTGGCACTCGTCGACGCTACGCACATACTTAGCACTGCTGGCGATGGCCCGTAGCGGAACGAGGATGACCCGCAATAGAACAACGACAAATGCAGTGATGATCCGCAAGGTGATGTAGAGGTACTTTTTCATGTTTGCCCCTGTGAGTGAGTGTGTTTCACAAAACCGGTACACACGAGCGAGCACGGGGCGCCTATCTACTTGCCCGCAAGACTCTCAGCGCCCGTGTGCCACCACTGGCCGCTATCGATGCGGCGGCAACTGCCCAACCGGCGATGTCCACGTTGATGAATGACCCCCCGACGATCTGACTCGTCAGCCAGCCGCTATAGGCGAGTGAGAACAACCCGACCCCGATAATGGCGCAGGCCTTGCCGATTTCACCCAAGCTCGCGGTTGAGACATCGATGGTCGCGGTTCCACTTGGAATGAGCAAATCGACGATGCCGACTATGGCCATCAAGAGGAGATTACTGATCGTGATGAATGCCGCGAGCCAAATAATGGCGCCAATCGCCCCGGTCGCCATGCGGCTGGTGAACTTAACGAGCGCAAACGGCAGGAACACAAAACCGATGGCCTTGGCGGCGAAGAAAAAGATTGCCGCGCCTTCCGTGATCGCCCATACGATGACCAGCACCAGCATCAACATCAGCATGAACACGCTTACCAAGACGACACGCAGCGTGTCGGTCAATAGGTCCACAACGCCGACGTGAACGGCGAAGTAGGCATCCCATAGCTTTTGATGCAGGACAGACAGATCGGCACTCCCCAAGATCTCGATTTGAAAGATCTCCACCAGGCCCGCGCCGAAGAGCCAGATGGCATCGGCGGCTTCGTTATAGACCTCGATGGCGATCACGATAAACGCAAAACCGAATAGGATGGTGAGACCGGTCACCCACCAGGCCGCACCCTGCGTGAGGCCCTTGTAAAGAGCGCCGGCCGCGTAGAACACCATGAACGCCGGTAACAGCGTATCGACCACGAGGCTCTTAATGCTCTGACTATTAGATAGTTTGTTCATCTTCTCGGCGAGGCCAGTCATGAAGACCCCGAACTGATCCCCAAGTCCGTCCGTAGGTGCCGCGTGCGCCAGCGCCGGAAGCAGAACCCCGGCAATGATAAGGGCCACCGCCGTGCGTCTCATGGGTGCGGTTTCTCCTCCTGCTTCAGCAAAGAATCGGTGAAGGCCCGCTGCGCTTTCATCGGATCGGCCAAGGTGCCCAAGCTGAGATCCTTCTTCACTTGCTCGGGCGGGTTGCAGTTTTGCACACTGGCCGTATCGGCCGTCGTCCGCGTGTTAAGGTAAAGCGAATAAGAGAGCGCTATCGCCAGGACAATGATCACGGCATTTTTCATGGGATTAACCTCCCCTTACCAGGTCTACATACGGATTCGCAGAGCCGCCCACACGCTCCAGACGCCCTTCAAGGAAGCTCTGATCCAACCTCTCGATCACCCGGTTGCGATCATCGGTCTCGATACGCTGCTGCTCGTTGATCTGCCACAGCAGCTTTTCGGTGACGGCCAGATGCTCCTGGGTCTGCTGCATCTGTAAACCCTGCGCGGCGGCCATGGTTTGTAATGTGCGGAGTTCCGACATGTCGCCGAGCCCGTTGAGCTCGATCTGCATGTCCTCGATAGCTCCGCGCCGTTCTTCGGAGGCGATCATGCTGCTGCTGATATCCTGCAGTAGTTCCTGTGCACGCGCTTCGCGCCCGCGTTGTACATCAAGGTAGTCGTTGAGCGCAGCGAGGCTGTCGGAGTCCAACGCATCGCCGAGCTTGTCTATGAGCTCGGGCCGGGTCGGGGTCGTCGCGTAACTCGATGCATAAACGGCATTGAGCAGATCGCGTGTCAGCCCACCTCCAACGAGCCCCTCCAAACGGCCGTAGATGCCATAAGCTTTCCCGACAGCGAGCTGATAAGCACGCTGCAATCGAAAAAGCGCGGTGATACCGGTCTTGTCCAGCAGCCACCGCTCCGTATCCAACAGCATCTGCTCGTACTGCGATATGGTGGTGGCTACTTCATCGAGCTGGGCGAGATACTGCCCGGCATTTTCGACCCAGTTGGTCGGATCGTAGACAATGTCCCCAATACCGAAGATCGCCCAACTCGGTAAGCTGACGCTAAGTGTGCTTACGAGAAGCGTCGCGGCAATTGCTTTACGAATCGTCGTTTTCATGATTCCCCCTAATGTGCATAGCCGACGAACACGGAAATGACCAGTGGCAGCTCGGCGATGAGCAGCGCGTACATCACCGCGTTGCTGCCGCTTCGTAGAAACGAGGTTTGCGGCGCCAGTGCAACCGCATAGAACGCCACGGCCAGCCCGACGACGGACATGAAGACCGCATACGGTCCCAGGAAGAACCGCACGAACTCCTGCAGGAGTTTCATCCCGGCCTGGAGTGCCGGGTTCGGACCGGGCGCGAGATCGGGCGCCGCGGCCAGAGCAAGCACAGGTGCCAACGCCAGGGTAGGCGCCGCGGCGCGTAATATGAGGCCGTACCTCACTTGAGAAGCCCTCCAGCGTAGTCGTTTAGAACGGTAACGACGTAACGGCGTGTCTCTCGGTATGGCGGAATGCCACCATGCTTGAGCACGGCGCCCTCGCCTGCGCTATATCCACTGAGCATGAGCGGTACGTTCCAGTTGAAGAACTGGCCGAGCCAGCTCAAGTATCTAATTCCACCGACAACGTTCTGTGCTGGGTCGAAGCTGTCGGTGACACCGAAGCGTTGCGCGGTCGCAGGCATGAGCTGCATTAACCCGACCGCGCCCGCGCGGCTGACGGCGTTCGGGTTACCGTTCGACTCGGCACGGATCACGGCGCGCGCCAGCGCGGGATCGATACCCTCGGCCTTCGCCGTTGTCTGCACGAGGCGATTGATAGCGTCGGGTAGCGTGATCTGTTTCCTCTGAGAAAGCTCGCGCGGATCGAGCATGCCCACTTCCTTGGATGCACTTACCGGATCCGAAAACCGCGCAGGCGACCCGAAGTGCGACGACGCACCGAAAGATACGGCGTGGACCGACATTGGGAGCATGAGGCTAATCCACCAGATCTTTCGCAACGACACGTTTTGTCACCTCGGCGCCTTTTAGGATAGGTTCCACCGCGATACGGCCGCGCGCTATGTCAACGGCGAGGGCGTTCTCGCCCCCGATAATGGCGAGGAGCGCCTGCTCGATGCTCATGTAGTCCGGCGCTTGTGCCAGCGGCGACAATGGGCGCCGCAGGAGCGCAGGGTCCCCCGATAACCGATACCCGGTGGATTCCAATACCCATTGGCTCGCGGCCTCGACGGTACGGGCCTCGGTTGGCAAGTTTATCAAGCGCACGCCTGTGTGCAGCCTGTTGTACTGATCGCCCTTCACCTCGACGACCGTGGTGCCGGGTTCGGCAAGGGCCTCGCGTTCATGGATCGGTGTCGCTGCGCAAGCCGAGAGCAACAGCGTCGCGAGGCATAGAAGTAAATGTGCGTATCGCATTCGACTTCTCCTAGTAGATGGTTTTGTCCGTGAGCTCATAGGCGGGTAAGGTGATCGGCGCCTCGATGAAGATGGCGACAGGGGTCCCCGCTTCGACCGTTTTGGTCGGCTGGACGTTGAGATATTTGCCGCCGATGCGTTGGCCAATCTGACTACTGCCCGCTGCCAAGCCGCTCATCGCCGCTTGACGCGGCGAGAGAATACCGCCCGAATCCAGGAGGTAACCCGGCGAGGAGAAAGCGAGGGACACGAGGACGCCCCAGGCCTGTGCGCCGATATGGAGGTCGCGCTCCGCATCGATCCCGCCTAGGCCGTCCGCGTTCAAGGCTGTCGATGCCTTGCCAAGGTCAACGCTACGGCCATCGGGAAAGCTTAGCCATTTGATCGTCGCGCCGAGGCGCGGCGCGATCGCCTCGTTGATGTTGTTCGAGCTCACGCTACGCCCGGTGAGGGTGACACCGGCCGGGATCAGCACGTAGCGCCCATCGACGCTATAGACAGGCTGTTGCACCACCATCGCCACGGGGCCGGGAAAATCCGATCCCATCGCGTTCTTGGTCACGGCCTGGATCACGGTGCCCGGTGGGATCGGCAACCCGCCGCCGGGCGGGATAGCCGGTACGAGAGCGCCGCCTTGATCGGCTCTGTCCGGTTCTGGAGCTTGGTCAGACGCGATCCCAAGACGCTCGTTTAACGCCGTCATCACGCTCTCGCGCTCACGCCGAAGCGCGTCAAGCTGGTTTCCGGCAGGCGTGGCGCGTGCCTCGCGCGTCTGTGGCGCTGTTTCCGCCTTCGGGTGATAAGGTGCGGTGCGGGCCTTCCAGACGAGGTCTATCTCGGCGTCTCGGATCTTCTGCGCCATGGGATCGATTTTCTCTTTCTTCCCCGATCTGCGCAGATCGTCTTCGGGATCCTCGCCTTTGACTTGGCGCATGAGAGCTTCGCGGTGTTTGCGTTCGGCCTCGGCCCGGCGCGCCGCTTCAAGTCGGCGCGCGGCGGCTTGCGCAGCCGATCCGAAGTCCTCGATTCGCGGTCGCGGCGCGATGTTAGGCGGTGCGGCCCGTGGGGCTTGTACCGTGCCCTGATCCTTCAGGCCATTGATGAGGCTCAGCGCTGCTAGGATCAGCAACGCGCCGAGCAAGGAGGCGATCGCGATCCGTTTCTTGGTGCCCCAATCCGACAACCGTTCGCTGGGTTCGGGTGTCGTCGGTTCGGTCATTCGGGCGCCCCTCGGGTGATGGTGAGCTCGGCCTCCCCCGCCTTTAGGTAAAACGACGGGAAGACACCCGCGATACGGTAGAGACCCTTGGTCGCATCGAAGCTGTTTTGCACGACCACCTTTTTATCATCGACGACGGCCATCACCGTCATGGGTCCCTTGTTATCGCGGACCCTCACCCAACTCATACGGCCATCGTCCCACACCGAGTCGATGGTCGAGCCATACCAGCCCTCGGGCTCGGTCCAGCGGTACCCACTGAAGATCTGGGTCCGGTATCTGTCGAGCGCGTCGCGGGCCTGTGCCTCGGCCATGGCATTCGATCGGGCCATCGGCGCGACAGCCGCTCGGTGGCGGCGCACACCGTCGATGACCTTGTAGCAGATCGGGTGTGAGGCCTTTTGGCGCACGATAAAGGGATAAACCGTGCGCGGCTCATCAATCCCAAAAACATGCAGGGTCGTGGTAGAGCCGCCGGGGATCGCTTTAGTATTCACCTTCGGGGAGATGATGATCACGTTGTCCGGCGTGCCGGTGGTGGCATCGTCGACGCGCCACACCTCGGGGTTGTTCGCGAGATAATGACTGTAGGGCTGCGGGAACTCGATCGACGTGCCCAAATCGACCGAGGTGTAGATGGTCGGCGTCGCGCCCTCGCGGAAATAGATATTCGTACAGCCATCGCCGCGCGCCACCTGCGGGAGGACGGATAAGATGAGGACTGCCATCACTGGGCTGGCGCTGTTAAACTTCTTTCTGATTATCGCTAAACTCCTAGCTAGTTTGGTGATGGTAAGCACCCCAGGCGTATCTCCCGCGTCTGGGGTGCGTCTGAACGCGTCCATTAATGTCCCCTTCCCTGGCGCTCATCGCTGCCTCGCGGCTGTAATCGGGAGCGAGCGCATAACTCAAGATCTCGATGCCGGATGTGTTCACCCGGAAATATTCGACCCCTTTGCTGGGTGCGATCTTGCTGAGCTCCGCGATCTTCTTGGCTTGCTCGCGCTCATTAAGTAAACGGAATTGCACCGTCAGCCGCTTGTACTCCGTTGCAAGCACGCGCGCCGCTTTCACGGTCGTGAGTGTCAGGAGGACACCGTATTGATAGGTGGTTCCGTACTCGCGAATTAAGGGCTCGGGGTTGACGCTCAGGACCTCGACATCGTTCGGGGTGGCTTCGATATCGGCGCACTCGCGGCAGGCGGCGTGCTCGGCCGCGACGCCGGGCGCATCGAAATGCCCGGCGTCCTTGTTCTTGCCGCGATAGACCAGGACGAGATCGGGCGCGAGAAAATACTCGGCCTTGCTCAAGTCATCGCGGATCGTGGTGCGAACCTTGTTATACCGCCAGTGGGCAAAGTCCATGAGCTTGGCCTTGATGACGCCCTCGGTCCAGCTCACGGGTCCCTTGACATCGGGAAGCTCGTCGTAGGCGCTCACCAGTCCCCCGCGCTCGACGGAGTGGAAGATATGCACGTTTTCGCGGGCGGCCAGCGAAGCCACGCGCCAGCCGTGCAGTGCATAAGCCGTGACGCCAAGCGCGCCGGCTAGGAGGACGGCCATCAGGTTCCGCGAGGTGATCGCGACCGCGACCACCGACAACTGCCTCGATGTGACCTTAGCCTGCTCGTCGTCGGTCAATCGAAACACGTCGTTTCTCCTTAAGATGGGTGTAAATGAGCTCCAGGGCTTTGGCGGTGCCGTGCTCTGCGATCAAGTCATCGATCACGGAATCCCGATAGATGGCCTCTGCCGGGGTGGAGGTATTGATCACCACCTGGCCGGGTTCGGCGCGCAGGATCAGTTTCTTGCTGATCCCGGCCTCGCGTTGCACGAGGTAAAGCTCTTTCTGCGGCTCCAATTCACGGATGGCCTTGCACTCGCCCAATGTGAGCTGGAACGCTTCGCGATAAGCGTCCTCATCCATGGTGGGATCTGATCTACTACTTCTCGATTTTCTCGCGCCGTGCGCAGATTATGCGGGAGTGGGATGGGTGCCGATGAGGCGTTTGAGGTTAGTTTGGCGGATGGCGGACAGGGCGGCGGTGAGCTGATGGCCTT
>JBOIDL010000096.1:0-14157 GCA_050740435.1 Gammaproteobacteria bacterium | reverse complement strand
CAGGGACAGCTCACCCTCACTCTGTCAGCCAATCAAGCGGTCCAGGAGGAACTGTTGCATTACCTGGCGGCTCTGAAAGCTGCGTGAGATCGGCATCAACCGAAATTTATGCAACGCTAGGGTAGATCCTCACGCAACCAACGTTATACAGACCGACTTCAACAAATCTGGAAGTCTGTGCAAGCCGCGCACGGCACGAGGAAATCGAGAAGTAGTCGATCAGAGTTTCTTGTGGGTACCGTTGCAATAGGGCGGTGTTCCGGTCTGCTTGCAGCCGCACAGCCAGACTCTCTGGCTCTCGCTCAGGGTAAACTGGCGGGGCGAAAATTCGCTGCCCTTATGCGAGCCGTCGCAAAAGGGTTGATTCTTGGATCGGCCACACGCACACCACCAATAGGTCCCCGCATTGAGATCGAGTGCGTAGGGCGCTTTCTGGGCACAGACAGGCGTCGTCATGCGTTATCCTCCCCGGATGGCAATGTCTTTGAAGCGATACCGGCAGCTAAGCGGTCACGCATGTTAATATCGAACCCCTATGCTAATCAATCCATGACCTACGCGGGTTGATCTCCATTCTTGGGAGCCCGTGTGGGCGTTTAAGACGCGTGTATGCCCGGCCCCTTCCAGCGTGATCCGCGCTGCGCCCGCTATTGCGTGGTCGGTAACCCCATAGGGCATAGCCTCTCGCCACGGATCCACCAGGCGTTTGCGGAGCAGACAGGAGAACGGATCGACTACCGAGCGCTCCTTGCTCCGCTCGACCGGTTTCGCGAGACGGCGCTGGAATTCTTTACCGCCGGCGGCCGCGGCATGAACGTCACGCTTCCCTTCAAGGAAGAGGCTTGGGCGTTCGCGTCCCTGCGCTCCGCGCGGGCCGAGACGGCTGGAGCGGCGAATACGCTGTGGCGCGATGGCGCAGGCCGTTACCACGGAGATAACACGGATGGCATCGGATTCCTGCGCGACTATCTGAGCAATCACGGAGGCAGTCTAGAGGCCCAACGAGTCTTGGTGTTGGGCGCAGGCGGAGCCGTGCGGGGTGTGTTGGGACCCCTCATGGAGCAAAGACCCGCCCGTCTCGTGGTTGCCAATCGAACGCTATCCAAGGCCCGAGCCTTGTATGAAAGGTTCGGCTCGCTGGGCGAGATTTCGATCTATGAATACGGCGCCCTAGCCGGCCAGCAGTTCGATGCGGTAATCAATGGCACCGCGGCCAGCCTGGGCGCTGAATTGCCTCCCTTGCCCGCGGGGATCCTGGCCACGGGCGCCTGGTGCTATGATTTGGTCTACGCGCCGGAGCCGACGCGCTTTATGCGCTGGGGCCTTGAATGCGGCGCGGCGCGGGCGCTGGATGGCTTAGGGATGCTCGTCGAGCAAGCCGCTGAGTCCTTTTATATTTGGCGCCGGGTAAGACCCGCCACCGGACCGGTCATCGAGCTGTTAAGGGCGGAATGACCTTGCGCTGCACCGCCGTTTTCGACACGATGGCCTAGTGATTGCGTCTTACACACAGCCCCCCGCGAGCCTCCGCCTATCGGTGGCGGGGCTCCAATCAGGTCGCGGTTCTTCGCGGCATGAGTAGGATAAATATAAGATATATAAAGATATTCTATCATTGATTAAATTCTCATCGATCTAGCGAAAAAGGCCGTCACATAAAGGGGGAAGGAGGCTTTCTCGCAAACATTCCACAAACTTATCCACAGGTTCTGTGGGTAACCGGGCGGCTGAGGTTGATCCGATGAGGCGGCGGCGGGGATTTCCGCGCCATCGGTTATTCGCCGATGGCCAGGCCGGACCGCGTCGCTGCCACGACGTTGCTTAGACGCACATAGTCGCTGGGCGGTAAGGTTTCGGCTCGTGAGCCGGGGTCGATTCCGGCGCTACGCAGCACGCTTTCGTCGACCCAACCCTTGAGGGCGTTACGTAGCGTCTTTCGGCGCAGGGAAAACGCCTTGCGTACTAAGTCTTCGAAGAGGCGCCTATCGGCAATGGGGAGCGGCGCCCGTCTCGGTGCGAGCCGTAGTACCGAGGAATACACCTTGGGCAACGGATCAAACGCGGCCGGCGGCACGTCAAACAGGATCTCGCTCTCACAGAGGTACTGCACGATTACGCTCAGCCGCCCGTACTGGCGCGTACCGGGAGAGGCCGTGATCCGCTCCGCGACCTCGCGTTGGAGCATGAACACCATGTCCTCGATGCAGTGCGATTCGGACAACAAGTGAAACATCAGCGGCGTCGAGATATTGTACGGCAGGTTTCCCACGATGCGGAGCCGTCGGCCCTCCCCGGCCAAGGAAGAAAACGGAAACTTCAGCGCATCGATCGCGTGGACCACGAGCCGGCCGCAAGCGGCAAGCTCCGCCCTCAGCGCTTCAGCGAGGCCCGTATCGATCTCGACCACATGCAATTCACCCAGGGCGAGAAGGAGCGGGCGCGTCAGGGCTCCGGTGCCGGGCCCGATCTCGGCCACGCATTGTCCGGGATGCGGAAGAATCACCCCGAGCAAGCGCGCCAGCACCTCGCGATCCCGCAAAAAATGCTGGCCGAAGCGCTTTTTTGCCCGAACGGCTTCCACGGCCAATCGTGCCGCCCGCGCTAGGGGACGCGCGCGGATCCTTTGGGATCGCCGATGGCGGCTGCGAGACCATCAGCGCCGATTTCTCTGACGTTGTCCCCCGTGAGGCTTTCCAAAAACGCGACCACATCGTTCTGTTCCATCGTTGAAAGCCCGAGGGGCTCGATCAAGGGGTCCCGATCCGGTGCGGCGTATCCCCCGCGGTTGTAATAGGCAACCACATCGGCGAGTGTCGCGAATGATCCATCGTGCATGTAGGGCGCGGTGAGCGCAACATTGCGCAGGCTGGGCGTTTTGTAACGCCAACGGTCGGCAGGGTCTTGCGTCACCTCATAGCGGCCGAGATCGTTCGGGGGCGGCTCGCTCACCGCTTCTACGAGATGCTTAGCCACGTTGAGGCCGGGTGCGATCGGGACCGCTGTCTCTGCGGCGCGCGTGTGCATCGAGCGTTGCCAGCCGATGCCGGTATTGTGCAGTTCTTGATCGGTGAATAACGCATGATCATGTCCGAGCGCATGGCAGGCGCCACAGCGCGCTTTACCGGTAAAGAGCTTGAAGCCGCGTTGGGCTTCGCGGCCGAGCGCCGTGCTGTCCCGTCCATAGTACCAGCGGTCGAAGGGCGTGTTGCCGGAAATTAGCGTGCGCTCGTAGCTCGCGATCGCCTGCCCGATCGTTGTCATGCCCGCGGGGCGGCCAAAGGTCCGCTCGAAAAGACCTTGATAGTCCGGCAATCGACGCACTTTATCGAGCACCCATCCCACCGACGGCGCTCCCATCTCGTTCCGCGCCAAGAGCGGCGACCAGACCTGGGTTTCCAAGGAACTCTCGCGCCCGTCATGGAAAAGAAGCTTCTGGTATACGACGTTGTACAGGCTCGGGGCATTGCGGCGCACCGAGCGGCCCTCGATACCGGCCGGCGCCGCGAGCGCGTTGTTGCTGAAACCCTGATCCGGAATGTGGCACATGGCGCAAGACATCGTATTGTTCAACGACAGGCGGCGGTCGTAGAAAAGCATGCGGCCGAGCACCACCTTTGCCTCGGTCAGCGGGTTGTCCGCGGGCACGGGAGCTTGGGGGAGGCCGAGCGGCGGGTCAAGCACCCAGCGCGTTAAATCGGCACGGCGCTGTTTGTCCGCCTTGCCCGAACGTGGCCGCGCGAAGCGCGCGTCCTGCTCCAGCACCAGGGTTTTGAGATCATTGACGAGGAGCGCGGGATCGAGGATCGAGGCGCCGTAAATATTTCGGATCATGCGCTTTTCATCGATTAAGAATACCCGCAGCAGGTGGGCGAGACCCCCGCCTGCTGCCAGTGAGGGATCCGGTCGCAAATCTTGGCCGTACGCCCGCAGGATCGGCGCGAGGGCTGCCGGCGAATAGGTGGTTGCAAACACCCAGTCGCTGTCCTGCGCGAAAGGCGCGCCGTAGCGCCGCATAACCTCCGGGGAATCATGCTCGGGGTCGAAGCTCAGGGTGATGAAACGCGCTCGAGAGGAGATCTCGGGCTCGTCGCGGTCGAGCCGCTTGCTAGCTATGCCGAGCAGCGCCGTCGCCCACGGGCAGCCCTGGGCGTCCGCACAGCGGGTGTAGACGAGGCTCAGAACGACAAGCTTGCCTGCGTAAAGCTCGTGCAAGGTCGTGACCGAGCCCCCGCTGGTCACAACGGCGCCGTCTCCCGCCCGATTCAGAGGCGGCAACTCATAGCTGCCCGCTTCAGGATAGCTCAGGGCCTGCGCGCGGGCGTCGAACCCCGTCGCAAGGCATGCGATGAGAATCGTTACGGCGAGTTTGCAGAGCTTCCCTAAGGCGCAGATCGCCGCTACTCGTGCGTCGCGACAGACATGCTTTCGCTCGGCGCGCTCCGCGCATACAAGGAATAAGCGCCGAAACGCATGATGTGCGGACGCCCTAATTTTTCTTTGGAAAAGTCGATTGCAAACCGTTCGCTGAGTTGCTTCCCGTCCCATTGGAAGGCCTTGAAGAATTGCTCATTGTCCGCGCCCTTCTTGTCCCAGTTGGCCAGCAAGGAGCTGGTGAAATAAAGCCGTTTCCCGTCCCAGCTCTGCGACACCATGTTGAGCTGCGCCCCGATTTTCTTTTCGTAGATCTGTTTCGGATGGAAAGGATCGCGCACATCGTAGAGTCGCGCCATACCGTCCGAGAAACTATCCACCCAGAGGAGATCGTCTTCGGAGCTCAAGGAAATATCCACCGGTAACGGGGTCTTGCTCGGGTCCCCGATGTCGCTTACCGCCTGGGCATGCCACGCGCCTTGCGCGTCCTCGTGGATCAGCCAGATCTTCGAGGTCAAGGCGGTGGAGGTAAAACAATAATTATGGTTCGGCTGCCAGGCACAGCGGATCTCGAGCGGCGCCCCCGGGACATCGAGGATTCTTCTCGGCTTGCGCGCGTGTAGATCCCAGATCACGACCGTATTCCCGAAGCGCTTCATCGCCTCTTTATCCTGCAGCAGCTTGCCGAAATCCATCATGTAATTGGACCACCCGGTGAACGAAGAGGTCACCAACACATTGCGTCTCGGGAGCGCCCGCACGTCGTACCCATAGCCATCGGCATTGGTCCCCGCCTTCTTGGCGCCCTGGAGGTTGTCGTCCGTCGGCATCCAATAGGTCGCCAGGTAATTGCCTTCATTGGTGTACTCCACGAGCGCCGTGCGGCCCCCGTGGTCGCGATGGTTCGACAGCGCCGTGATCAGCATCCGGCCCGGCATGGCATAAAAGGTGTGCGGCCCGACGGCGCCCCCGCTCTTGGCTACGAAGTCTTCGATGGTCTTAACCAGCCGCGGTTGCGAGGGATCGGTACGCACATCGAAGATGAAGATCCGGCTGGTGTCGAGACCTCCCGCCCAGAAGTGAGCACGGTCATCGGTGAATCCCCCGTGATGGGCCTCGTTGCGGCCACCGACCGATACGGTATGAACCACCGAGCCGTGCTTGGCCGATTTGGGGTTCACGTCGATGGTCACGAGCTTGTCCTGCTCGTCGCCCACGCCTTCTTGTCCCAAGGTCCAGACGTAGGCGAAATCCTCCTGGCCCACGATCTTGGCCATGTAAGGCGACATGCAGGTCTCGTCCGCCCGTGCCCCGCCGTGCCCGAAGGAGCCCAGCACCATGACTGATGCCGCAAGCATGAAATTAATCAAGGTAAGCCTTTTCATTTTGTTTCCTTTTCTACGACGCTTCCCCGGTGTGCGTCGTGCCGATAGGAACCGCGTCAGCATCACCCCGCGCCGCCGTGGAACTACACTGCTCGGCCGACGGCCATCGCCTCCTTGACTTCATTGAGACGGCCGGTCCCGACGTCGTAAATGAATCCATAGACGGGGATGTCCCGAGGCACCAGGGGGTGGTTGCGTATGCGCCGCACATCCTCCGTGACGCTCTGCTCCGGATTCTTGATGGTCAACCAGTCGATATAGTCGCCTTCCGAAGCGCCCGGTCCCGGGCCGACATCGCGAAAACCGCCGGCATCGAGTGCGGCGGTCTTCAGACTGCTTTTCAGCAGACCGCGCATCACCTCGTCGGTGAAAAATTCCATCCCGCAATTGGTATGATGGATGACGAACCATTCCCGCGTGCCTAAGAGTTTGTAGGAAATGACCAGGGAACGGATCGCATCGTCGCTCGCCCGGCCGCCGGCATTGCGAATGACGTGTGCGTCTCCCTCCGCGAGCCCCGCATATTTTGAGGGTTGCAGGCGGGCATCCATGCAGGTCAGGATGGCAAAACGCCGCGTCGGCGGCATCGCTAGTTTGCCCTTATCGCCAAAGTTCGCCGCATAGCGGGCATTCGCGGCCAGCACTTCTTGTAATATCTGACTCATAGTTCACTGCCTCCAATTGTTTACCGCCCATGAACGGTGAGCGCCGGATGATGACGGGTCGTCTATTATTCATTGTTGCGGCGGGTCATGCTGCCGCCTCGCCTATTATAGCCGGTTCCGTGTACGTTGCGCGCTGCGCTATTATTCCCGGCGCTTGGCTCAGTTAGCGCGTATCATTAGAATCGCAACTAGAAAACGCTGTCCCAACCTACACCTCGATCTGGACGGCTCGCGCCACGGCGCACACACGCGATCGAGAGTGCGCGGGCTAGAAAAACAACAAGGGAATAAACGATGAATATCCTGATGATGACCAACACCTACGCCCCACACGGGGGGGGCGTTGCGCGCAGCGTGGAAGGCTTTACCGGTGCCTTCCGCGCCCGCGGCCACCAAGTGCTCGTGGCGGCGCCGCTCTTCAAGGGCACACCCGAGAACGAACGCGGCGTGATCCGTTTTCCGGCCGTCAAGGACTTCAATGGCAGCGCCTTCTCGGTACCGATGCCGGCGCCTCTGCGGCTGGTGGCGGCGCTCAAGCAATTTCGCCCCGAGATCATCCACTCCCATCATCCGTTCCTGTTGGGAGGAACGGCCCTGCGCGTCGCCGCGGCGCGCCGTCTCCCGGTAGTATTCACCTACCATACGATGTACGAGAAATACACCCACTACGCCCCCGGGGATTCGCAAACGATGAAACATTTCGTCGTGGACCTCGTCAGCGGGTATTGCAACCTCTGCGATGCGGTGATCGCGCCGAGCCGAACGGTGGCCGAGCTGCTGCGCGAACGCGGCGTCGAAACCCCGATTCAGGTGATCCCGACCGGTATCAACCTGCCGCTATTCGCGGGTGGCGATGGGCAGGCGTTTCGGAGAAAATATGGGATCCCGGCGCGGGCGTTCGTGCTTGGGCACGCCGGGCGCTTGGCCGCGGAGAAGAACCTGGGTTTTCTGGGGGACGCGGGCATGCGCTTCCTGGAGGGAAACGCGAACGCTTATTGTCTCATCGTCGGCAGCGGACCGGCGAGCGAGGACTTGCAAGCCCGCTTCACCCGTGCGGGGTTCGCGGAGCGGTTGATTCTCACGGGGGCGCTCGAGCAGCGCGATCTCAGCGATGCTTACCAGGCGATGGATGTCTTCGCCTTCGCCTCCCACACGGAAACGCAAGGGATGGTGCTGGCCGAGGCCATGTGCGCCGGTGTGCCGGTCGTGGCCCTCGACGCCTCGGGCGTGCGCGAGATGCTGCGCGATGAAGACAACGGACGTCTGTTAAAACGGGAAGACCCCGAGTGCTTCGTGGCCGCTCTCGCGTGGGTCGCCGCGCTAGGCGCCGAGGCGCGCCAACGGTTGCGGGAAGGCGCACAACGGACGGCCTCCGGCTTCGATATGAGCGGAACCGCGGCGCGGGCGCTCGATCTCTACGCCGCGTTGCTCGCAACCGCGCGCACGCAAAGAATGCGCGATCATACCCTTTGGGACATCGCGTTTCGCCGCCTGCGAGGCGAGTGGCGGATCCTGCGCAACGTGGTACAGGCCGCGGGCGACTCGCTGCGGCCGAGCCTCGTTTGGGAAGTCGGGCCGAGGGGCACCGAGGACCCGCGCGCCTGGCCTAGCCAGAACGCCCTCGCCGGGGCGGAAAGTCATACCGGTATGGGCGCCGAGCCGACGGCTACAGGGGCGGATTTCAAGACGCGGTGGCTCGGATGGCTGTGGGCGTGGCTACTGCGCCTACAATCCGTGACTTGGCGGAAACGCTATGACGGCCTCGATCGGCTCGACGAGATCTTGGATCAGCATCAGCGGGTCTTGTTTTGCTTCTGGCACGGCAAATACCTCCCTCTTTTCGCACTCATGCGCGGACGCCCGGCCTGCGTATTCACAAGCAAATCCGATCGCGGGGCCATCATCGCCGAGATCTGCCGCCACTTCGGTTACGAGTGCGTGCAGGTCCCGATCCGCGGGCGCAGCCATGCGTTCGAGATCATGCGCCGCGCCCTGGAGCGGCGCCCGAACGGCGGCATCGCCGTCGATGGTCCTCTCGGTCCCTATCACAAGGTCAAACGCGGCGCCGTCAAGCTGGCCGCCGAGCTCGGTTACGTGGTGGTCCCCGCGTCCGCGACGGCGCGTCGCAAACGCATCATCAAGCATCGTTGGGACCGCATGGAGATCCCTGCGCTCTTCACGCGCATCGGGCTCGCGATCGGCGAACCGAAGAAAATCCCGTGCAATCTGTCTCCCGAGCAAAGCCAGGAATGGGTGGCCTGGTTGCGGGAACAGTTGGAGACGCTGGATCGCCGTGCCGAGGAGCTGGCCGGAGTCCCGAGGCAAAAACCCCGCATGCACGCAGAGCGCGGATCGAAACGCCTATCGGAGCAGGAAGGTTAGCTGCTAAAGACGCGTTACCCGAGTCCCTCGGCAGCGGCCTATGTTCTACCCACTCACCCTAGCTCCCGAGGGTTAGTTTGCACCCTCACGCTCCCGGCCCGAGCGCGCCAAAGATCACCACCGGTATGATGGTGATTTACGGCCTGCCTTACATGGCCTATGCGATCGCGGCCTTGCCGCTGGCGTTGTTTGTACCTTCGTATTACGCCGATGACATGGCGCTACCGCTCGCGGCGGTGGGGATCGCGATTGCCGCCTCGCGTATCCTCGATGTCATCATCGATCCCTTGATAGGCATCGTGAGCGATAGCTGGAACACGCGCTGGGGTCGGCGAAAACCCTGGATCGCCGCCGGCGCGCCCCTGTTCATGCTTTCGCTCTGGATGATCTTCGCGCCGCCGCCGGGCGTGACTATTGAATACCTTTTAGGGTGGACGTGCTTGTTCTTTATCGCGTTCACGCTCGTGGATCTTCCTTACAAAGCCTGGGGGGCGGAGCTGTCCACGGACTACTCGGAACGCTCGCGCGTGACCGCTTGGCGGGAGTCCTTCGGGTTCGCCGGCCAATTGGTGTTCGTCTTCGTGCTCATGCTCCTGGAATCGCTCGGCCAACGAGAACCGGAGACGCAGTTGAGGGCCATTGCCCTGACCGTGATCCTGACACTGCCGCCGCTGCTCATCATTGCGTTCAAGACGGTCCCCGAGCGTCCCCCGGATACGCTCGCGGGCGAGCGGCCGCGGGGTTCCGCGGGTCTCATGCTGGTGGCGCGAAATCCCGCGTTCGTGCGCATGATGATCTCCGTCATTCTGTTCGTCTCCGGCCTAATCATTCAGGCGACACTGCATAAGATCGTCCTGGTCCATGTCACCGAGACCCCGCATCTCTTCGCCACCATGCTGCTGCTCGAAAACATCGCCACCATCGCGCTGGTGCCGCTTTGGATACGGATCTCCGATCGCATCGGCAAACACCGTGCCTTGTGTCTGGCGGCGCTTTGGGCCGGACTATGGAGCCTGCTTCTGCCTTTCCACGGGCAGAGCGAAGGCTGGTCGCTCATCGGCGTGCTCACGATTCGCGGCAGCAGCTTCGCGTCCATCCTGTTCCTCGCGAACTCCATTGCCGCCGATGTCGTCGATCACGACACCGTGACCTCGGGCCGGCAGCGTACCGGCCTCTATTTCGCTATCTGGGCGATGACCTACAAATTCACCATCGCTCTCGGGGTGTTGTTAGCGACCGTGCTCCCGGCGTACTTCGGGTTCGAACCCGCCGACGCTAGCACGCACACCCCCGGCTCCGAATTCGCGCTCATGGCGGTCTACGGCTGGTTGCCGGGCGTGTTGATGGCGCTCGGCGCCCTACTTCTTTGGAATTTTCCGATCGATCAAACGCGGCAACGCGCGCTGCGCGCCCTCATCACGCAACGCGCGCTGGATTAAGTGCCGAGGACAAGATCCTCGGTTGACCGGTGCAGGACGCGTCAGTACCATAGCGCCGATTCCCCGGTAGCTCAGTCGGTAGAGCGGGTGACTGTTAATCACTAGGTCGGCGGTTCGAGCCCGTCCCGGGGAGCCAAAAATCAATATGTTATGTACTTTATCACGGGCAACAAGTTCCACAGTTCCACGGCAGTTCGACGTCGCGATCAGGGGAGATCGGGGAAGCGCAGCACATTGGCCTTCTGAGGCCTGTTCGGCGGTCCCAGAGCTTTTTGTGCGCGCTTCGAGCGTAAATAGATCTCGGTGGTCTTGGGCGAGCCGTGGCCGAGCAGGATCTGGGCGTTCCTTCCAGAGTCGGCGGCGTCGGTGGCGCTCTTGGCCCGGATGTCGCGAAACTGGAAGCTGCGATTGCTGTCCTTGGCTTTCAGCCTCTGCCACATACTCTACAAAGCCGTCTACGGTGTAGGGCTGGCCACGACGGTTGCAGATCAGATATACCCCCTGCACCGGGCGTGCGGCTTGCAGTTCCAAAAGATGCTGGATGACTTCCAGCAGATCGCCCTCCAGAGCGAATACCAGACGCTGTCCAGTGCTCCGGCGCGTCTTTTTCTGGCTGCACGTAGAGGCCGCTCGCCTCGAGCCAGCAGACATGTCCCTCGCCAGCGTTCGGGGGCTGGAGCCTAATCGCAAGCAGATCGCTCAAGCGCAGCGCGGTCAAATAGGCGAGATCCATCGTGGCCGCCATCCACTCGGGGGCGACTGCCTGGCGCGCCAGGTATTCCTCGTCGTGGACGTAGCGATCGCGCGGTCCTCCTCGTTGCGCGCCACGAGCTTGAGGAGGCAAGGGTTGGAATCTGCCAATCCTAAGCGCTCTGCCCAGGTGTAGATGCGGGAGAGCAACGCCACTTCACGGTTGGCGGCAATCGGTGAGGGATGGGATTCGAGATAGAGATGTACTTGCTCTGGGCGGCAACAGATCGTCATAGGGGTCGGGCTCCAAAAGTCCCCGCCTGAACTCCATGCGCAAACTGGCGGCCGCGAGCGAAAACCGCGTATCACTCGATGATCTCCTTGCCTATTTCTATAAGGCAGACAACCAAAGCCGGGAGAGTAAATTCTGAGTTGGACCTACCCCGAGCGGCCTCGAGAGCCAGCTGAGTCTGGGGCGGGCGCTGCCGTTAGGGCTGGACGATGCGAGTCTATCGATATCGGACGTGGTGAACAGGGCGAGATTATGACGACAAGACCATCCAGCACGAGCGTCGAAGACCGCCTCGCCCTCCTCCGGGAACGGGCGCGCGAGATCAAACCCTCCGATCCGATCGAGCCGACACCGATGGTCGTCGCCATCGAGAACATCAAGGAATACGACCATAACCCCCGCCGGGAACGCAATGAGGCCTACGATCGCATCAAGGGATCCATCCGGCAACGCGGCTTCACCGGCGCGCTGCCCATCAGCCGCCGCCCGGGCGAGACTGAGTACATGGTCGCCGAGGGCGGCAACACGGTGCTGCATATCCTGAAGGAGCTCTGCGCGGAGACGCACGATCCGCGGCTCTATAGCGTCCACTGCCTCTTCGATCCCTGGAAATCGGAATCGGAGATCCTGATCGCGCATCTGGTCGAGAACGATGCGCGTGGCGAGCTCATCTTCATCGACCGGGCGCGGGCGGTGCACGAGTTGCGGGAGTTGCTCGAGCAAGAGGCGGACGCGCCACGCTCGATCCGGCAACTCACCACACTCCTGCGGGAGCGAGGCTACTCGATCGATCACACCATGATCATTCGGCTGGACTACGCGGTTGAGACGCTGCTCCCCGTTATTCCCATGGCATTGCGCGCGGGGCTCGGGCGTGATGAGGTCCAGCAGATACGCAAGCTTGAGAGCATGCTCGTCACCTTCCTCGAGGACCGCCAGCGCGATACCGCGGTGATCGAAGGCGCCCGGCGGTGGTTCCTGGACTGCCTGGGCCGCCACGACGGTGAATATTTCTCGCTCGATCGCGTCCAGCAAGAGCTCGAGGCGCAGATCGCCGAACTCTGCGGTGAAACCATCGCCAAGGTGCGCGCGGACTTCGGCTTGATTGAACAGACGGGTAACCCCGGCCATGATGCCCCGCCCCCCGTGCCTTTCAATCTCCCCGAAGCGCGTCCGAAGTCACCGCGCGCGCCGGCCGGCGCCCCACCGGCTCGCGTTCCCACCCTCGATGACGAGACCTCCGGTACGGACGTCGAAGGACGCGCGTGGCCCGATGCGCGGGGCGCGGATGCAGACGCTCCGGCCGAGGTGCGGCCGCTGGCGCCAGAGAGGCCCGGCGCCATGGCCCAATCACCTCGGGAGACCGAGCTCCCGCAGGATGTGAAGAGCCTGCGCGCCCGGATGTGGACCTTGGCGATGCAGCTCGCTCAACGCCATGGTTTGGGCGAGTGCGTCCTCACTTGCCCGAAGGGTTGCGGGTTCCTGGTGGACTTGCCGGAGCGGCCTCCCTTTGCCGGCGAGGCGCCGGGATCGGCCGAGGAAGCCCGGTGCGTGACGCTCTGGTGGATGCTCGCCGGCCTCGCGGAGGAATGGCCGCACGGGTACGGCGTCGAGATGGCGCCCGCGCTCGGCTACCTCGAAGAGGCGCGCATCTACCCCGCCATCAAGGCGGTCGCCGAAGGGGATGACATTACGCCGCTGAGCACCTTGGTGCCACGGGTCAGTTACCCGCCCTCTGTACCGCGTGATCTCTTCGCGGTCCTCGATGATCGGGACTACGAACGCCTGATTCAACTCATCGACACACGCCGTGGCCTGCGTATCTGAAACGCCGCGAGTGCCGGGCGCGGGAAGAGGCTCTGCGGCAACAGGATGAAGCTGAGAAGCGGCGTTTGACCGAGATGGCGTTGAGGCAAGGGGTATAGCCAACATGGGATACATCCATGAACCAAGCAGCAGATGGCACATTGAATCGCACAAGTGCTGCTGGTGACGGCGTCACCAGCAGCAGATGTCACATTGGATCGGACAAGTGCTGTGATGATGCGTTGTGGGCAAAAATGAGATGATCTCCAAACCGTCAGTGAATAAGCTCCGCGACGCAACACTCGAGCAGCTCCTCGAGCTTACGCGGCTTAGTGCCTCTACCGCCAGTACCGCCCGCAGTGCAGCTCTCCTTTTACGCTACCTCCTGGAGCGCATAGGTCCACGGGAGAGTTACGTCGGCTGTTCAATTCCGTTCCTCGCTGAGGAGTTGCACTCAACGAGATCGAAGGTGCGCACTGCGCTAAACTACCTGCTGAGCTGGGGCTGGCTCGATCGATCGCAACACGTCGCTAACGGACTTTGGCATTACTGCCTGACACGTGGGTTTGCAGCGACCGTGGGCAAAGCGGAGAACGAAGAGCTTTATCGCGCCATCCTCGATCGCCTTCCGGAGCGTTTCAACAGGGACGAAGCCGTCGCTGATAAGAAAACGGACGTGGCAAACGCGGATTTGCGGCAAGGGCTGCAAGCAGTCTCTCAATCTCAACTCATACAACGGATCTTCGAGTTGAACCGCATTCAGCGTCACTGCTACAACAAGGGCACCCTGCGTAACCTCTGTACGATTCTCCACTGGTTCCTCCAGGAGGAAGCCAGCGTCCGGAAGATCCAATCAGCGTGTCTATGCGGGCACTCGCCAAACAGGCGGGCCTGGTTTTCCGGACGGCGAAGCGATCCCGCGACCAGCTCGCCGCCTGGGGTGTCCTAGTATAGAGACACATTAATTACGACACATAGTACCGTCCTAGCTTGTTGTCGGCATCTTGGCGGGTAAATGTCCAAGTGATGCCGCGACGCTCGGCATTGCGGCGGTGTTGCCAAGCGGCCACTTCAGCGCTCAAGGTGGCGCGATTCTGAATGCGTCGATCCAGGCACTGACGATCCAG
>JBOIDL010000095.1:0-14238 GCA_050740435.1 Gammaproteobacteria bacterium | reverse complement strand
CAAGGACAACTCACCCTCAGTATGTCAGCCAATCAAGCGGTCCAGGAGGAGTTGTTGCATTACCTGGCGGCTTTGAAAGCCGCGTGAGCCGCCGAACAACCGGATTTTTTTGCAACGTTAGGGTTGAATCAGACCCAGGAGCACCACACCGCAACCTCCAAGGAAGGCGCTTCCATCGCGACGCACTGCTTCAACGGGCGCGGTTTTACCGGGAACTCACCGACCATCGTCGGATACACCGGGCAAAAGATCCGCTGGTACGTCTTCAACCTCGATCTCAGCACGGACTGGCATAATTTCCATCCGCATTCCTCGCGCTGGAGGCTGGGCGCTGAAACCATCGACGTGCGCAGCATCGGGCCGGCCGAGTCATTTATGGTCGAAACCGAAGTCCCTGCGCCGCTGCTGCTCACCGGAGAAATCAAAAAGATTCAAGACCCGAAGTGCCGTCCGAAGAACGCGAAACTCTACAACCTGAAAGCCGACTTCTTGTTTCACTGCCACGTGCATCACCACATGATGAACGGAATGGCCGGTTTGATCCGCGCCAAGCAGAGGGTCTGGCTGACTCCGGAAATGGTGAAGGAGATCGAGGAAACGAGCGGCCTGCCGCTCGATGACGGCGCAAACGACTGCCCGAAGGTCGATCATCACCGGTGCGAGAAGATGATGACCGCTCGCATCGAAGAGGTCCCCGGCGATCCGGAAGTCATCATGATGCACTCGGCCCTGCTGCCCAATTCTCAGAAAGTGCTGTTCTGGGGCAAGACGCGCGCTGACCAGTCCCGCCTGTGGGACGCCGGCACGGGCCTGTTCTCGGTTCCTGGCAACCAGCCGGCGTCGCTGCTAGGGGAGACGCCCGCGAACTCGGATCTCTGGTCTGCCGCGCACGCGTTCCTGGCCGATGGCCGGCTCCTGGCGCACGGAGGCCTCACGCAAGGCGCGGCTGGTCAGCCGACCAAGACCTACCTGTACGACAGCGCGAACGCGGCTCCCTGGAGCAAGACCGCTGAAACAGCGGATGGGAGATTCTATGCCTCTACCATCGCGCTGGCGGACGGCAAGATCCTCACCATGCAGGGAACCCCCTGCAATTGTTTCACTCCTGTCTCGAACACCATTGAGGTTTACGATCCCGGCACTGGCACGTGGAGCGCGCCAAAGCCCATGCCAGCCGTTTTCGATTACCTGTTCTACCCGTGGCTTTATCTGCTGCCGGACGGCGACCTGTTTATCGGCGGCCCGCAGGCCGTCACGCGGAAGTTCGACTGGACGGCGAATCCCATCATCGACGACCCGGCGAAACAGTGGCCGACGAACGTCGGCGACCGCGGCACCAACATGAACGGCACTTCTGTCCTGCTGGCGCTGCGTCCGCCCGATTACAAGCCGGTAATCCTGATCATGGGCGGCGCTCCGGCGGCCGCGCAAAAGTCCACCGAGGTGATGGATCTTTCCGCGGCGGCGCCGGCCTGGGCCAACGGCCCCGATCTGATGCAGAACCGCATCAACTGCACCTCCGTGCTGCTGCCAAACGGCCATGTGTTCATCGCCGGTGGCATCTTCGGCATCCCGGATGGCGGGCCGGTGGAAACGCTCGACACGAAAAACATGGTCGCCGGCTGGCAGGTCGGACCAAAGCTCGCGTTCCCCCGGCTTTATCATTCCTCGATGATATTGTTGCCTGACGGCAGCGTCTTCATCGGCGGGGATGACGACGGGCCCGATCCGTGCGAGCGCTATTTCCCGTCTTATTTCAACCAGCCGCGGCCGCAGATCACCAACGCACCGGCGAACGTCGCCTACGGCGCGGCCTTCGCGATTGACACACCTCAGGCCGGCTCAATCCCAGAGGTGATTCTCATGCGCTCGGGCGCCGTGACTCACGGATTCGACATGTCGCAGCGGGCCATTGAGCTGGCCATCACTGGCAACGGCGCCACGACCGTCGACGTCGTCGCTCCGCCCACCGCGAACATCGCACCTCCGGGCTTCTACCTCCTTTTCATCCTGGATGGCAATCGCGTGCCTTCGGTGGCGCGGTGGATCCAAGTCGGGCCGTAATGGTTCAGTTCGCGTGGTCCGCTCCGAGCCGTGCCGTGATCCGCACCATTTGTACACGGTCGGCGGACATTCATCGACAGACCACGATATACTTTTGTGCGTCATAGTAGGTGCGCTTCTTGTATCGATATGTCGTGGTCTGTTGGAAGGGGTACAAGAATGAGGGAGACTTGGGACCCATGACTGGAAACACCGACGATCCTGAAAAGCTTGACCTCCGCTCACACCACATGGCCGAGGACAAGCCGCGGGTGCTCCCATGCGACGCTCGTATGACGCCCAGGACCTTATTCCTCGAGTAACTCGGGAAGGTCGTTGAACGCCTCCAGCGCCTCGGGATTCGCCAGCGCTTCGATATTTTCTATTGGCCGATGGTGGATGAGATCGCGTACCGCGAGCTCGACGATCTTACCGCTGCGGGTGCGGGGGATGTCACGGATAGAGATCACCTTGGCGGGGACATGACGCGGGGAGGCCTGCTCGCGGATCGTATTTTTGATGCGCGTGATGAGATCCTCATCCAGTGTTAGGCCTTCTTGTAGCTTCACGAACAGAATGATGCGCACGTCGTTATTCCATTCTTGGCCGACCGCCAGGCATTCGAGGATCTCGGGCATGGCCTCGATGGGGCGGTAGATCTCGGCGGTGCCGATGCGCACGCCGCTGGGATTGAGCGTGGCATCGGAGCGGCCGTATATAATCACAGTCTCGTGTTGGGTGATCTCGGCGTGATCCCCGTGGGCCCAGACATTCGGGAAGCGCTCAAAGTAGGCGCGGCGGTAAGCTGTCCCATCGGGGTCATTCCAAAAGCTTATCGGCATCGAGGGAAACGGGGCCGTGCATACGAGCTCGCCTTTCGCCCCGGCGACGGATCGTCCGGCCTGGTCGTAGACCTCGACTTTCATTCCCAGCCCGCGACACTGTAGCTCGCCGCGATACACCGGCAGGCAGGGATGGCCCAAGGCGAAGCACGAAATGATGTCGGTGCCCCCGGAGATGGAAGCGAGCTGGAGGTCCTCTTTGATGTCCCGATAAACGTAATCGAAGGACGCCGGGGCAAGCGGCGAACCGGTGGACAGGATCGTCTTGAGCCCGGCCAGGTGATGTGTTGCGCGCGGCTTGACGCCGGTCTTCTCGAGGCTCGCGAGGTACTTGGCGCTGGTGCCGAAGACCGTCACTCGTTCCTGTTCGGCGAGGTCGAATAAACTTTGGGCTTGGGGATGAAAAGGCGAGCCATCGTAGAGCACCACGGTGGCGCCGCGCGCGAGACTCGACACGAGCCAATGCCACATCATCCATCCGCAGGTGGTGAAATAAAAGATCCGATCCTCGGGCTTGAGGTCCGTGTGCAGCACCAATTCCTTCAAGTGCTGGATGAGCGTGCCGCCGGCGCCGTGGACGATGCACTTGGGCTTCCCGGTCGTGCCCGACGAGTACAGGATATAAAGCGGGTGGTCGAAAGGCAACGCCGTAAAAGGCGGATCGGGTGCTGGCTCAGGCGCTAGGAAATCCGCGTAAAGAACACTCCGCGGCAGCGATCGGTGGACGGTTTCCCCCGTATCGAAATAGGGCACGGTGATTACGCGTTGCACCTCGGGCAGGTGCGGCAGGGCTTGCCGGACGCGTTCCAATGAATCGATGCGCTTGCCGCCGTAAAGATAACCAGCGGCCGTGAACAACACCTTGGGCTTGATTTGGCCGAAGCGATCCAAGAGGCCCGCGAGTCCAAAATCCGGTGAACATGCCGACCAGACGGCGCCTAAGCTGGCACTCGCCAGCATGGCCGTGACGGTCTCCGGGATATTGGGTAAAAAACCGGCGATCCGGTCGCCTGCGACGACGCCCTCGGCCTGCAACGCGCGCGCGAGTCTTGCCACCTCGGAATAAAGCTCGGCGTACGAGACGACACGGTAGCGGCCGTGCTCGTTCCAGGCGATGAGGGCCGGATGCTCGTCGCGCCGCCGCAATAGATTTTCGGCGAAGTTGAGCCGCGCGCCGCTGAACCATCGCGCTCCAGGCACGCGACCGGGATGTTCCAGGACCGTATCCCAAGCGCGGGAATGCTTGATATCGCAGAAGCGCCAAACCGTGGGCCAGAATTCTTCCGGTGCGCGTATCGACCAGCGATACAACGACGCATGGTCCGTGACGCCCGGCGCAGATTCCTGGCACACCATGGCCATGAAACGGGTCATGTTGGCCGCGTTGACCCGCCGCGAGCTAGGTGTCCAGATCGGAAGTTGCATCGCGATTACTTCGGCGGCATGCGTAGCGCACCGTCCAAGCGTATGACCTCGCCGTTGAGCATCGGGTTTTCATAGATATGGCAAACGAGCGCGGCGAATTCCCCGGGACTGCCCAAGCGCTTGGGGAAAGGGACGTGCAGAGCCAAGCCGGCGCGCGCCTTTTCGGGCAGGCCCGCGAGCATCGGCGTATCGAAGAGACCCGGCGCTATCGCCATGACGCGGATGCCGAGCGCGGCGAATTCGCGCGCGAGCGGCAGCGTGAGGCTGACCACACCACCCTTGGAGGCGGCGTAGGCGGCTTGGCCGATCTGGCCCTCGTAGGCGGCGATCGAGGCGGTGTTGATGATGACCCCGCGTTCACCTTCGGCGTTCGGCTCATTGTGTTGCATGCGGTCGGCGGCGGCGCGGCAGACGGTGAAGGCACCGATGAGATTGACGGCGATGACCCGCGCGAACTCCGCCTGATCGAGCAGGCGCCCGGCGCCGAGCACGCGTTGGGCTTGCACGATGCCGGCGCAGTTGACGGTCAAGGTGATCCCGCCGAGTTGCTCGGCGGCGATCGCAAACGCCCGGTCCACCGCGATTTCTGAGGTCACGTCGGTTTCGAGAAAAAGAAAGCCATCCGAGCAGGGCTCGGCGAGCGGTTCGGCAGGAGCAGGGCGGATATCGAGGATAGCTACGCGCGCGCCAGCCTCGAGCAAGCGCCTTGCCGCCGCCAGGCCGAGGCCCGAGCCGCCACCGGTGACGATCGCTTTCGCTTCACAAAGTCTCATCAGGCGATAGTATAAAACATCAAAATGCAACCAAGACCTGGATTGTGGGCTGCTTGCAGACTTTACACAGAAACGCGGGGTCGAAATCGGCATCTCCGTGCACGGGGATGGTAGCCTAACGCGCTGATACAGGCTATCCGCGCTATCGTGGAGTAAAAGACTTCCCGGATTGCGCTGCGCTCCATTGCGGGCTACGCTAAGCTTCGAAGATACCCAGGGCGTGCGAGGTGAATACAGTGAGCATCCCCAACCCTCATATCCGGTTCAGCTACGAGGACTATCGGTCGCTCGTCGCCACGAGCGACAAGCGTTACGAGCTCTTCGACGGAGATATCGTCATGGTCCCTTCACCCACGACCGTACACCAGCAGATCTCGCGCAATCTGGAGTTCCTGCTCCTCGCCCATGTGCGGGCGCGCAAGCTCGGGACGGTTTTGGATGCCCCGATGGATGTCGTGTTTGGAGCAGGCGCCGATCGCGAGGTGGCCCAGCCGGACCTCCTCTTCGTGCGCGCCGAGCGGCGCGCGATCATCGGCCACGACGCCGTCGGGGGCGCCCCCGATCTGGTGGTCGAGATCCTCTCACCGGGCACGGAAGCACGCGACTGCGGCTATAAGAAATCTCTCTATGCACGTTTTGGCGTCGCCGAGTACTGGATGGTGGATCCGAAGGCGCGGGCCATCGAAGTGCATGCCCTCGGCACCGATGGATACGAGATGAAGGGGCGTTATCGGAACGGCGATCGTTTCGCTTCGCCGCTTTTTCCCGGCCTCACGCTGCCATTGGACGAAGTCTTCGAAGCCGAATAGGCGCTCGGCGCCTTCGGGGTATTCGGTGTGAAGCTAAGCGGCGTTGCTGATGGCGACCGAGACGCGTTTTCCTAAAACCTCCAGCGCGCGGAGAAGGTGATCGATCCGGGTGTTGTGGTCGAGATCGAGGATACGGCGGACTTGGCGACCATCGATGCGCATCTGCTCGCCCAGCGTCGCTTGCGTGACCTGCTCCCGCGGTGGCGAAATCTAAATCGACTCGCACACGAGCGCCGCGACTGTTAGACCGAGGACTCGCGTCTTTGACAACTCACGAGCCACTGCGTATGCTTCCTCGCGGCAAGCGTTTCTCGTTCTTACTATACTCATGCCGATGCCGATGGATGAGCCAGCCGAAAACGCGACGTTCGATGCGCCTGACGAGCAAGGGGCGGAAAGCTCTTTTCCCATCGTCGGGATCGGTGCTTCCGCCGGGGGCCTCGAGGCCTTCATCCAGCTCTTCGCCCATCTGCCGGCGCAGACCGGGATGGCCTTCGTGCTCGTGCAGCACCTCGATCCCCGCCACGAGAGCCGCCTGACCGATCTCCTGGCCCGGGCCACCCCGATGCCGGTCGTCGAGGCGAGCCACGGGCTTCTGGTCGAACCCGATCACATCTTCATCATCCCGCCCAACACCACTATGGCGATCGCCCAAGGAGCGCTGCAGCTCACCCCGCGCGGAGAGGCGCCCCGCCCGCACCTGCCGGTCGATCACTTCCTGCGCGCGCTCGCCCTGGCGCAGCGAGCCCAGGCCATCGGCGTGGTGTTGTCGGGCACGGGCTCGGACGGGACGCTCGGGCTCTTGGAGATCAAGGCGGTGGGCGGGATCACCTTCGCCCAGGAGCCGGGCTCGGCCCGCCATGGCGGCATGCCGCAAAGCGCCATCGACAGCGGCGCGGTGGATTTCGTGTTGCCGCCCGAGAAGATCGCCGGGCGCCTCGTCGAGATCGGCAACCACCCCTACCTCGCGCCAGGCCCGGTCGAGTTGCCGCCGCCCGAGAGCGAGGATCACTTCAGGCGCATGCTCGCCGCGGTCAGGGCCGCCACCGGGGTCGATTTCAGCCAGTACCGCGACACCACGATCCGCCGGCGCATCCTGCGCCGCATGGCGCTGCACGGCGAGTCCTCGTTCCCGGCCTACGCCGGGCGGCTGGAGCAGGATGGTTCCGAGGTCGAGGCGCTCTACCGGGATCTCTTGATCAACGTGACCAGCTTCTTTCGGGATCCCGCGCTTTTCGAGGCCCTGAAAACCGGCGTGTTCCCGCAGATCCTCGAGGCGAAGCGCGCCGACGCGCCGCTGCGCCTGTGGGTACCGGGGTGCTCCACGGGCCAGGAGGCCTATTCACTGGCCATCGCGCTCTGGGAGTTCTTCGACGAAAGGCCCTTGCGCCGTCCGTTCCAGATCTTCGCCACCGATCTCAGCGATCCCGGCTCGCTGGAGCGGGCCCGCGCCGGGCTCTATCCCGAGAGCATCGAGGCCGAGCTCGCGCCCGAGCGGCTGCACCGCTTCTTCAAGAAGGAAGGCCACCTCTACCGCATCGACAAGTCGATCCGCGATAGCTGCATGTTCGCGCGCCAGAACCTGACCGCCGATCCGCCGTTCTCGCGTGTGGATCTCATCAGTTGCCGCAATGTCTTGATCTACATGGCCCCGGCGCTGCAGCGGCGGGTCCTGCCGACCTTCCATTACGCGCTCAACGTGCCGGGATTCCTGGTCCTGGGGTCGTCCGAGACGGTGGGGGAGTTCCACGGGCTGTTCCAGGTGATGGACCGAGCGAACAAGGTCTATGTGAAGCAGGTCACGGCCAGCCGGCCGCTGGTCCAGTTCGCAGTCGGCGACTACCAGGCGCTGCGCGTGGCCGGGTCGCGGGCAGCCGCTACGGACTCGACCCCGGCCGACTTCCAGAAGGAAGCCGATCGGCTGCTTTTGAGCCGTTACGCCCCGCCCGCGGTGCTCGTCAACGAGCACCTCGACATCCTGCAGTTCCGCGGGCGCACCGGTCCTTACCTCGAGCCGCCGCCGGGGGAGCCGACCACGAGCCTCCTCAAGATGGCCCGGCCGGGGCTGTTAGTGGAGCTCCGAAGCGCCTTGAACGAGGCTCTGGCGCGCGGCGAGACCGTGCGCCGGGAGGGCCTGCAACTGCGCGACGAGCAGGGGGTGCGTGAGATCGCGATCGAGGTCCTGCCGGTGCGGCCGCGCGAGGCGGCCGCGAGCTGCTGCCTCGTGCTCTTCAAGGAAGGTGGCGCATCCCTGGCGGCCGCCGAGCCCGAGCGGCCCTCCGGATGGCGTGCGCGCCTCAACCGGTGGCGGGCTGCGAGGGCTCATCCGGCCGGGGATGGCGAGGGGCTCACCGAGCCTGGGGGCGAGAACGCGCGGCTCCACCAGGAGCTATCCTCCGCCCGCGAGTACCTGCAATCGCTGGTCGAGCAGCAGGACGCCGCCAACGAGGAGTTGCGCTCGGCCAACGAGGAGGCCCTGTCCGCGAACGAGGAGCTGCAGAGCACCAACGAGGAGCTCGAGACCGCCAAAGAAGAACTGCAGTCGACCAACGAGGAGTTGACCACGGTCAACGAGCAGCTCCAGCACCGCAACCTGGAGATCAACCAGACCACCAACGACCTCCAGAACCTGCTCGCGAGCACCGCCATTCCGGTGGTCATGGTGGGGCCGGATCTGAGGATCCGCCGGATGACCCCGCCCGCGCGCAAGATCCTGAACCTCCTGCCCGGCGACATCGGCCGGCCCATCGGGGATCTCAAGGCCAACGTGGACGTGCCCGATCTGGAAGCACTGATCGCGGAGGTGATCGAAAAGGTGCAGCCCCTAGAACGGGAGGTCCGGGACCGGGAAAGCCGCCGCTACGCGTTGCGCGTCCATCCCTACCGCACGTTAGACAACAAGATCGACGGGGCGGTACTGGTGCTGCTCGACATCGAGGATTTGAAACGCAGCCAGGAGGAGGTCAGCGAGGCACGCGACTATGCCCAGGCCATCGTCGCGACGGTGCGCGAACCGCTCATCATCCTGGACAGGGAGCTGCGGGTGGTGACGGCGAATGCCGCCTTCTACCGGACCTTCAGAGTCCAACCGGCGGAAACTCAAGAGCGCCTGATTTATGACCTGGGCAAGCAGCAGTGGGCCATTCCCGCGCTGCGCAGACTGCTGGAAGAGGTCCTACCCCAGGAGCAGGCCTTCGAGGGCTTCGAGGTTCGGCATCACTTCCCCCAGATCGGTCAGAAAACCATGCTCCTCAACGCCCGCGGGCTGTACCGCGCAGAGCGCCCGTCGTTGATCCTGCTCGCCATCGAGGACGTCACCGGTAGCAAGGAGGCCGAGAAGCTGAGCTATCAGGCCACCCATGACGCCCTGACGGGGCTCATCAACCGCGGCGAGTTCGAACGCCGCTTACAGCGCGTGCTCGGCACCGAGACCGAGGACCCGCATGCCCTGCTGTATCTGGATCTGGACCAGTTCAAGCTCGTCAACGACACCGCGGGTCACAGCGCCGGCGATGAGCTATTGCGCCAGCTCGCCGCCCTGCTCGAGGCGAAGACGCGCAAACGCGATACCTTGGCGCGGCTCGGTGGCGATGAGTTCGGCGCGCTGCTCGAGCATTGTGCGCCGGAGCAGGCGCTGCGGATCGCGCGCGGACTGGTGCAAGCGGTGCAGGAGTTCGACTTCGTTTGGGAAGCCAAGCGCTTTACCGTCGGTGTCAGCATCGGCTTGGTCTCGATCCCCGAGGGCGGGGAGACCCTTCCCGAGGTGCTGAGCGCGGCGGACCGCGCCTGCTACGCCGCCAAGGATAAGGGCCGTAACCGCGTGCATGTCTACTCCCCGAGCGATGCGGAGCTGGCGCAGCGCAAAGGCGAGATGCAATGGATCCCGCGTCTGCATCAGGCCCTCGCCCAAGACCGTTTCCGCCTCTACGCCCAACCGGTCGTCTCGCTCACCGGGCCGGAGCGCGCGGTGGAGTATCAGGAGGTGTTGCTGCGGCTCGCCGATGATGAGAAGGGCGTGCTGCTGCCGGGGGCCTTTATCCCCGCCGCCGAGCGCTACCAGCAGATGCAGGCGCTGGACCGCTGGGTAGTCCAAACGGCCTTGGCGAACCTAGGCGCCCACGGCAACTCGGCGCGGCTCGCCATCAATGTCTCCGGGCAATCCCTGGGCGATGCGGGCTTCCTCGACTACGTGATCGAGCAACTGGAGGGAAGCGGAGCGGGGCCCGCCCAGATCTGCTTCGAGATCACCGAAACCGCGGCCATCACCGATCTCAAGCATGCGCTCAATTTCATGCATGCCCTCAAGCAGCGCGGCTGCCGCTTCGCGCTCGATGACTTCGGCAGCGGGCTATCTTCGTTCGGCTACCTCAAGACCCTGCCGGTGGATTACTTGAAGATCGACGGCCGCTTCGTCCAGGACCTCATCGAGGACCCCTTCGATTGCGCCATCGTGCAGGCCGTGCAGCAGATCGGGCGGGTGCTGGGGATCAAGACCATCGCCGAGTCGGTGGAGAGCGAGGCGATCCTGGAGCGGGTGCGGGCCATCGGCGTCGATTATGCCCAGGGCTACGCGATCGCCAGGCCCGAGCCGCTCGCGGGCCCTTGAACCCATGCGCTCCGGGCCGCGCTTGCGCATGCCCGGGCAGGATAGCAGCTACGATTCCAGGAAGGCGTCGATTTCGCCGCGCCGCGCCTCGGCATCCTTATAGCCAATTTCCATGAGGTGCGCGAGATAGTCGGGCTGAAACATGAGCAAGCTCAAGATGTCATTGGAGCGGGTCTCTTGTGTGCCGAGTCCTCGAGTCATGAACCGAAGCGCCCGCGGGAGGCCGGCTTCGTAGTCGCTTGCAAGCTTGCCGAGATCGCGCGAGGGCCGGAGCAAGAGCAGTTTGATGGGACGGAGATCCCCGCGCTCCTGCACCGGGATCTTGCCGATGAGATCGTTCACGTGCTGGAGCCGCACCGCATCGTGATCGAAAACATCCAAAAAGATGGCGTTGAATAATGCGCCGACGACCTGAGCCGGCGGGGGATAGGAATCGACGTAGGGGATCGCGTCAACGCCGTTAACGAAGCGCGTCGAGACGGCCAGGATGCGCTCGGCGCCGAGATGTACCGCGGGCGCGAGGGGGGCAGTCATCCGGATCCCGCCATCGCCGAACCAGCGGCGGTTGACGCGTACGGCGGGGAAGAGCAAGGGCAAGGCCGCCGACGCCAAAATATGATCGAGCCGGATCTTGCAGCGCACCAGTTTCCGGTGACCGCGTTCCCAATGGACCGGTTCGGTGCCTTGCACCCACGTCACGGACTGGCCGGTGGAATAGCTCGAGGCGGTGATGGCCACGGCCTTCAGGCATCCCCGGGCGAGGTTGTGCCCGATACCGGGCAGATAACGGTGCGCGGGCTGAAGCAGCCGTTCCAACATGGCGCAAAGAGGCGCCGTGTCCACCATGCTGTGCGCGCTCACGCCGTTTGAAGACCGCCCTAGGAGCAACCGGGTGCTCCAACGCGCGACGTTGCGCGCGATCGATAACCTATCGACGCGAAATATCTGGTCGGTGGTCAAACCCGACCAGAGCTTTGCGAGCGTCTCCGCTCGTTCGAGAAAGCCCATGGGCCGGCTCGCGAGATAGGCGGCATTGATGGCCCCGGCCGACACACCGGTGATGATGGGGATCTCTAGTTCCGGATGCCGGCGAGCCAATGAGTGCACGAATCCCACATGATAGGCGCCGCGGGCGCCGCCGCCGCTTAGCACCAAGGCGAGGTCATTTGTCAAGGTCATGGTAACCACCGAAAAAGCACGCTACCCCATAAAACTAACGGGATGCAATGCAGATACCATGCTGCATCGCTTCGGGAGTCAGCGTCGCGATTGAACGAGGTTCTCTGCCGCTAACAATCGCTCGGGCGTGCCGACGTCCACCCAGGCTCCCCCGTAGCGCTCCCCGGTCACCAAGCCACGGGATACCGCGATGCGTAGCACCGCGGAAAGCCGGAACGTGCCCGGCAGGCAATCGTCGAACAACTCCGAACGATAGGCCCCGATCCCGCCGAAGGTTAGCCGGCGATCCCCGGACAACGCCACGCCATCCCCGGTGAGCGCGAAGTCCCCCGCGGGGTGGTGCGGCGGATTATCCACCAGCACTACATGCGCTAAGCGTTGCGGCTGGCCGGCTAATTTTTCGTAGCGGTAGTCCGTCCAGATGTCTGCGTTGACCACGATAAACGGCCCCGGTCCCAGGAACGGCAGTGCCCTTAAAATACCGCCACCGGTTTCCAGCGCCTCCGTCCCCTCGCGCGAATAACGCAGCGAGGCGCCCAAGGCTGCGCCGGTACCCAGGGTCTGCTCGATGAGATCGCCGTGCAGCGCGTGATTGACGGTAATATCCGTGATCCCCGCGCGCACCAAGCGCTCGACTTGATATTGGATCAGGCTCTTGCCCGCGACTTGCAGCAGCGCCTTGGGCAGACGATCGGTCAAGGGGCGCATGCGTGCACCCTTGCCCGCGGCCAAGATCATTGCCTTCATCGCGCGTACCGTTCGTTAATTGCAGGAATGACTTGTTCGACCAGCAGGACATGCAGCGAATACAATTGCGGGTAGCGCACGCTCACATCGGCAATGTGCGCGAGCGTTCTAGGAATATCATTGAGGTAGCCGCGCTTAGCGTCGCGATGCCATAAACGCGCGAATATTCCGCTGGCCTTGAGATGCCGCTGAACACCCATCAGATCGAACCAGCGGTAAAACGCCGCGAGGCTCACGCCACTTAAAATGCCATGTTCAAGCGCGCGCCGGTAATACTCCGCGGCCCAGGCCTCGACCTGCTTCCGCGGCCAGCGAATGTAGCAATCCCGTAGTAAAGAAACAACGTCATAAGTGACAGGCCCGATCACCGCGTCCTGGAAATCGAGGATCCCGGGATCATTGCCCGCGCCGACCACTAGGTTTCGGGAATGAAAATCGCGGTGTACGAAGACTCGGGGTTGCGACAGGGCCGCTTCCGCCAAAAATGCAAAGCTCGCGTCTAGCGACCCGTTTTGGCCGGCCGATAAGCGCAGATGGAGCTCCTTCGCTAGCAGCCATCTCCTAAACAGATCCGTCTCCCGCATCAGAGAATCGCGATCGTAAGGAGGAAGTCCCCGGCCGTCGGCGCGCACCTGCATCGCGACGACAGCGTTCAGGGCGTCACTATAAAGCTGTCCGGCGTTTTCGGGCCGTAATTCGTCCAGGTAGAGCCTGGTTCCGAGATCCGTTAATAGCAAAAACCCATGCGCAAGATCGCCAGCCAATACCTTGGGGGCATTCAAACCCGCCTCTCCCAGACGCTTGGCGATATCGATGAACGCCTCGCAATTCTCCCGTTCGGGCGGCGCATCCATCACGATATAGGAGCGATCCCGATGCTGGATCCGCCAGTAACGCCGGAAGCTGGCGTCGCTCGAGGCCGCGCTGAGCTGGAACTCACCTGTCTTGAGGATCCGGGTTACCCAGAGCTTGAGAGCATCGTGACGCATCGGGATCAGGTTCCTTTTCACGTGGTCGTAATGTAGCCCACATGCAAATCCTACGCACTTACCATAGAATTTCATCCCAAAGTTCGGTGCATTTGAAAGTGATAACGGTTTCGTTCCCCTTGACGCGCGACCAGCGTACCGGAATTTTTTGACCCATGCGTGACCATCCCCCAGAGGAGCGCGTTGCCGGCGACCGGCTGCTAGCCTTGGGACGTTCCGTCATCGACAATGAGGCGCAAGCCGTGGCCGCTCTCGGCGCGCGCATCGGCCCGGAGTTCGTCGGCGCCTGCCGTTATCTTTTGAGGTGCGAGGGCAGAATCGTGGTATTGGGCATGGGTAAGTCCGGCCATATCGGCGGCAAGATTGCGGCCACCTTGGCCAGCACCGGCACCCCGGCGTTCTTCGTCCACCCCGGCGAGGCCAGCCACGGCGACATCGGCATGATCACCACCAAGGATGTGGTGCTCGCGCTGTCCAACTCCGGCGAAACCGTGGAACTTATAGTCTTGCTGCCGCTTATCAAACGCTTAGGGATCCCGCTCATCACTCTCACCGGCAAGCCCGAATCGACCCTCGCACGTGCCGCCTCCGTGAACTTGGATGTCAGCGTGGCGCAAGAAGCTTGTCCTTTGGGCTTGGCGCCGACTTCGAGCACGACCGCGGCCCTGGCCATGGGAGACGCGCTGGCCATCGCCCTCCTCGAGGCGCGCGGATTCAGCGCCGCGGACTTCGCGCAGACGCATCCGGGCGGAATACTGGGGCGGCGGCTGCTGCTGCGTATTTCCGATCTCATGCATACCGGGGACGAGATCCCGGTGGTCACCA
>JBOIDL010000094.1:0-14244 GCA_050740435.1 Gammaproteobacteria bacterium | reverse complement strand
TGCGTGATCTCGGTCATCGGGGAGTACCGGCCCCCAGCACCATCACCGCTATCCTGCACCGCCACGGGCTCATTGAGCCCGCGGAGTCGCTTAAGCACACGGCCTTCGGGCGCTTCGAGCACGAGGCGCCCAATCGGCTCTGGCAGATGGACTTCAAAGGATGGTTTGCTTTGGGAGCAGGCTGCTGCCATCCGCTGACGGTGCTCGATGACCATTCGCGCTTTAATATCCTACCATGCGCCCGGTCTATTTTGTAAACCATGCGCGGCTTGCACAGACGGTGCCTCTACCGGAGGGGCAGGGAACCTGGAGAGGTACCTCGAATTTAGAGTATGTTTGGCTAGTCTTCACGACTCGCTATAGAAGAAGACACATCGAATACCGTAGCAATCACCGTTTGAGTGTATGCAAGATAGGAGACCTGACCCCGACTTTTCAAGGAGTATCGGCCTGCCAAAACCGTCTCCTCTCTTTACGGTAGAACTCTGGAGCGTGGCGGGCGTTAGGGCCGAAGCGAAACCGAATTGCGCCTTCCTCGGCGCTCAGCAATGGAATGGCGCCGCCCGCCCGATAGTCGCGCAGGACAGCGGCGGCAGGAAAGCGATAGCGGTTGCGATAGCCCACCGCGAAAAGCACGTAGTCGGGGGCGACCGCATCGATAAAACTTACCGTGGACGAGGTTTTACTCCCGTGATGGGGGGCCACCAAGATGTCCGCCTTTAGGCGCCTCCGTGGTTGCTTCAATAACTCGTCTTCTGCCTCGGCCTCGATATCGCCCGGTAGCAAAACGGACCTCTCTCCGAGGGATATTTTGAGGATACACGAACGGTTGTTGTCGGAACCGTTCGCATTGAACGCGGGATGCAGCACCAAAAAGTTCGCCTCGCCCCAGCGCCAGTGCTGACCGTCTCGGCACACCGAGACCCGCCGGCCGCCGATAGGGCCATTCGCGAGAATTCGTCCCACCGAGACGTCCGCCAGCAGACTGCCGAGCCCGCCCGCGTGATCACTGTCGCCGTGGCTGATGACGAGCGTATCGACATGCTCGATGCCGTGTTCCCTGAGATAGGGGACCAACACTGCGCGGCCGGCGTCGAAGCGCTCATTGAACCTCGGCCCGGTGTCATATACCAAGGTGCGGTCGAGGGTTTGCACGACCGCGGAGAGCCCCTGTCCGACATCCAGCAAGGTGAACCAAAGCTCGCCTTCTTTCGGGCGCGGCGGCGGTGTAACCAGGAGCGGGAGCAACCACACGAGCCCCAGCCAACGGGCCGGGATGCCGCGCGGTGCGAGCACGATCAAAACTCCGATAAACGCCGCCGCGCCGATCCAAGGCACCGGGACGGCCCGCACCCAGGTGGCATAGTCGAGTTCCGATAGATGCTGTAAATAAACCCAAAGCCCCTCCAGGTTTTTTAGCGCCAGATCCAGCAAGGCGATCCCCGCCCCCTCCCAGACAAAGTACAAGGCCGTGCCGGCCAAGGCCAACGGCGCCACCACCACGCTCACCCACGGCACCGCTATGACATTCGCGATCGGACCCACGATGGGATTCTGGCCGAAGATCAGCAACAGCACCGGGGTCAAGCCGATCGCCACGACGAGATGTAGGCGCGCGATCCGCCACCAGAGGCCGGAAGGCGCGACCCTCCCGCCCATCCCATAAAGGATCAAGGCCACTGCCCCGAAGGACAGCCAGAAGCCCGGTGCCAGCACGCTAAACGGGTCCAGAATGAGCACCAGTAAAAGCGCGATGAACCAGAGATCGATGGTTTTGAACAAGCGGTTTCCTATGATCCCGTACATCAATACCGCGACCATGATGAAGGAACGCTGCGTGGGCACCGAAAAGCCCGCGAGACCCGAGTATACGAGCGCGGCCAGCGTTCCGCATACCGCGCCGACGCGCGGGGCGGCGACGTACAGGACGGTAAATCCCGGCAGGGACCAGAGCCACCGGCCCACCCAAAAGCCAAGCAGCGCGATGAGCCCGATGTGCAGGCCGGAGATCGAGACCAAATGCGAGGTGCCGGTGCGGTTGAAGACCTGCCATTGTTCCGCGCCGATGGCGTCCTGCGTCCCGATCACCAGGGCCGTCAACACATTTCCCTGGGATGACTGCCCCGCCACCCCCGCGAGCTTCAGCGCGAGCCGCTGACGCAAGCGATCGACCAGGGCGCCGCGAGCGGCCTCCAAGCGCCGGTTTCGGGGGCTATCGATCACATGACCGAGTGCGCGGATACGGTGCTGAAACAACCAGCCCTCATAATCGAAGCCGCCGGGATTCATGAATCCGTGAGGACGTTTCAGTTTCACCGCAAATCGCCACGTCTCCCCGGGAACGAGGATGCGCTCCCGGCCGTACCAACTCAGGCGCACGCGCCCGGGCGAGGGCCACTCTTTGCCCATCCCGGTGACCTCCGCCACATCCACGTCGAAGTTAATCGCTCGCTCGTAGGCGCGCGGAAGACCGGCCACGGTTCCCTCGATGACGAGGGGCTCGCCTTCGAGCACCGGCGGTAGCCCGGCGGCGAGGATCCAGGACGCCCGAAGCAAGGCCCAGGAAAACCCCAGCGCAAACCACGCCGGAACGCGCAGGGAGTGAAACCGGATTGACGCCACGAGTAGCGCCAAGGCGGCCGCGCCCAAGCGGGCATCGGGCAGATCGGGAAACCGGTATAGCGCTAAGACGCCGAGGAGAAAAGCTAGTGTTGCCTTACGCACGTGACGTCTTCCTTGACGACGAGAATCCACGCTATCAGTATACCGCGAGTGTCGCGGCCGGCGCGCCGGGAATCAACGGAATCACAACGGAGATCAGCTGCGTGCACCCCAAGGAATTTTTCAAGCGTTACCAGCCCGCCAAGCATAAGCTCTCCGCGAACCGTTTTGTCAGCTTCCTCGGCCATCGCTTGCATGATCCGAGCTTATGGCATCTTAACCGCCGCTCGGCGTCCTGGGCCGTCGCCACCGGTCTATTCATCGCCTTTGTCCCGCTACCCCTCCACACGCTGCTCGCGGCCGTCTCCGCCGTGGCCTTGCGGGTGAACCTCCCGATCGTGTTCCTCTCTTCCTGGATCACCAACCCTATCACCGTTGTACCGTTTAGCGTAATTGCCTATAAGATCGGCGCCTGGTTGCTGGGCCTGCCGGCCCTCAACGCGGATTTCGAGCCGACCCTCGACTGGGTCACAAGCGCGCTCGCCCAAAGTTGGGCGCCTTTCTCGCTTGGGTGTCTACTTCTCGGGGCCGCCAGCGCCTTGGTCGGCTATTTTAGCGTTCAGGGCCTGTGGCGGCTGCACCTCCTCCGGCGTCTGAAAGCGCGCCGCAAGCAACGCCGCGAAACCGGCTAAGGAAGCTCGGCAAAAGTGTCGCGAGCAAGCCTAGATGCGCGAAGCCGCGGAGCGCGTCGCGAGACATATCAGGTAGAAGGCGAGCGACGTGCGAGCACGCGACAAAGCAGATGGGCTGCGCAGTAACTTTTGCAGAGCTTCTCTAATGAGAGTTTTCCAGGCGCCCCTCGGTCAGATGCAGCACGCGGTTCATGCGTCCGGCCAAGCGCATATCGTGGGTCACGATCACCAAGGTCGCCCCGAATGCCTGGTTAAGCTCAAGCATGACCTCGAACACCTGCTGCGCCGTATGTTCGTCGAGATTCCCGGTCGGCTCATCGGCTAAAACACACTTGGGCCGCGTCACCAGCGCGCGCGCTACCGCCGCCCGCTGACGCTCCCCGCCCGACAGCTCCCCAGGTTTGTGCTGCAACCGCTGGCCTAGACCCACGGCCTCTAGTATTTCGGCCGCGCGCGCCTTGGCATCGCGAGGCCTCGCCCCGGCGATTAAGACCGGCATGGAGACGTTCTCGAGGGCCGTGAACTCGGGCAGCAAGTGATGAAACTGGTACACGAACCCCAGCGTGCGATTTCGCAACAAGCCGCGCTCGGCCTCGCTCAAGGCGCTCATCGGCGCACCCGAAACCTCGACCGTGCCGGCCGTGGGCACATCCAATCCCCCGAGCAGGTGCAGCAAGGTGCTCTTACCGGAACCGGAGGCGCCGACGATCGCGATCAATTCACCGGCCGCGACCGCCAGATCGATGCCTTTGAGCACATGGACCTCGAGCCCGCCCTCGCAAAATGATTTCTGCAGCTCGCGACACGAGAGCACCACCCCGTTATTCATAACGCAAGACCTCCGCGGGTTGGGTCCGGGAGGCGCGCCAGGCGGGGTACAAGGTGCTCAAGAGACAGAGGGTGAAGGCGATCACGGCGATGCGGATGACATCCGGCCAGCGCATGTCGGAGGGCAGCTCGCTGATGTAGTAGATATCGGGAGGTAGAAACTGCGTCTGAAAGAGCTGCTCGATCGCCGGGACCAAAGTATCGACGTGCGTCGCCAACTGGACCCCGCCGAGCAGCCCGAGCAAGGTTCCGACAAAGCCGATCACCGTCCCTTGCACGATGAAGATCGACATGATGCCCCTCGGTGTCAGGCCGAGGGTGCGCAGGATGGCGACATCGGCGGCCTTGTCGGTGACCACCATGACCAGCGTCGAAATAATATTGAACGCCGCGACCGCCACGATCAGCATCAGAATCACGTACATCACGATCTTCTCGGTCTTCAGCGCTTGGAAGAAATTGACGTGTTGCTGGGTCCAGTCCACGGCCGCATAGTGTTCGGGTAAGCCGCGAATGAGATCGCGGCTGATGCGCGGCGCGGCAAACATATCATCGACCTTGATGCGGATCCCGCTCACGCCCTCCTGGATGCGGAACAGGCGCGCCGCATCCTCGAGATGGACCACGGCCAAAGCGGCGTCGTAGTCGTGCATGCCGATCTCGAACACCCCTGCCAAGGTAAAGCGCTTGAGGCGCGGTAGGATGCCCGCGGGGGTCGCCATCGCTTGCGGTACCACCAAGGTGATCTTATCCCCGACCTCGGCGCGCAGGGCTCGCGCCAAGGCGGCGCCGAGCAAGATGTTATACCCGCCCGGTTTGAGATCCTTCATACGGCCCGCGCGCATGCGCTCTCCCACCACCGAAACTTTGGGTTCCTCTTCCGGCAACACGCCCTCGACGATCACCCCATGCACGCTGCCCGCGCGCGTTGCCATGCCCTCGGCGCGTATGAAAGGCGCGGACCCGCGTACCCGGGGATCGCGATCGATCACCGCGCTCACGGCCCGCCAATCGCGCAAGGGCCGGCCGCGCTCGACGATGGTCGCATGCGCGGTAACCCCTAGGATGCGCCCCCGCAATTCCTTCTCGAAGCCGTTCATCACCGAGATCACGGTGATGAGCGCCGTCACGCCGACCGCAACCCCCAGCATTGAAATGATCGATATAAACGAAATGAAGTGGTTGCGGCGCTTCGCGCGTGTGTAGCGCAGTCCGATGTAGAGACCGAGCGGCTTGAACATGGGCCGGCATTATACCCGAAAGCACGGCGGCCTCGGATTATGGAAGCTCTGCAAAAGTGTCGCGAGCAAGCCCAGATGCGCGAAGCCGCGGAGCGAGTCGCGAGACATATCAGGTAGATAGGCGAGCGACGAGCGAGCACGCGACAAAGCAGATGGGCTGCGCAGTAACTTTTGCAGAGCTTCCTTACCGGTCGCGCCGGACAGGATTACAGCTATGATTCCAGGAAGGCGCCGATTTCACGGATGGAGCAACCACTCCTTCACGGCATTGATTTGCTCCGCGTTCATCAGGGAAGGCGCATGGCCGACGCCCGCAAACTCGACCAGGTCGGCTTTCGGCCCACGCACTTGCATCGCAACGGCGGTCTCTCGCGACAAGAGATCCGAATCGGCACCCCGAAGTACCCGTACCGGGCGGCGGATCCGATCCCATACCGACCACAAGTCGAAAGAGGCAACACTATTTTGGAAAGCGTGCGCGATTCCGGGATCATGATGCAAGCCGTAATTGCCGCCCGGCAGGCGGCGTGCACTGTGCTCAGCGAGATGCCGCCATTGCTCATCGCTTAGACTGCCAAAGGGCGCATAAACGGTCCTCACGTAGCGCTCCAAAGCCGGCAGGTCATCGAAAGTCGGTTCGCTCCCGACATAGCTTTGGATGCGCTTCCTCGAGGCCTCTTCTATTTGCGGGCCGATGTCATTGACGATCATGCGGCGGATCGGCGTCTGTGGCTGGGCGGCCAGCAGCATGCCGATCAATCCACCCAAGGACGTTCCCATCCAGTCGATGCACTCTACGTCGAGGCGGCCGATCAGTACGGCGATGTCGGCTAGATACACCGGGTAGCCATAGTCGAACGGGTCATTCAGCCAGTCGCTGCGGCCGCGTCCCGGCAAGTCGGGACACGCCACTCGATATTCCTCCTGCAGTGCGCTGGCCAAGACATCAAAGTCGCGGCCGTTACGGGTTAGACCGTGCACGCATACCAATACTCTAGGGTTATCAGCGCTTCCCCATTCCGTGTAATGCAGTTTGTGAAACCCACAGGTGCTAAGCCCCAGAAGATATCTTGAGCGCATGCCGGACATCACGACAGCGGCCGTGTTGTTTTATCCAATTGAAACCCTCCCGATGGACTAACACTGTTCTCCTCCGTACGTTCCCCGTCCCACCGCAGGGCCGTAGCGAAGGTTTAAATGATGAATAGGATATCGAACCGCATGCCGACATGAAAGAGACTCGCTCAGAATTTCTCTTGGTTCAACAAGGATGCTTACCGCACAGTGCTGGCGGCGCAATTGGATGAGAAAATCTATGTCCTCCACGCGTTCCAGAAGAAATCAACGACCGGTAGCAGGACCACGCAGCAGGACGTTGAGCTTATCAAACACCGGTACAGGGGAGCACAGGAGCGTGCGAAGCATGACAAAGCATAAAGAGGCAAAAGCCCAGTTCGAAAGGTTCCGGCAACCTATTCGCCGATCTGGGATTGGTAAACGCAGATGAGCTTTTTGCACGAGCGCAAATCGGGTTGCATGTCTACCAGATCCTTGAAAGGCGAAAACTGAAACAACGTGAAATCTCCTCTATCCTCGGCATCGCTCAGCCGGATGTGTCCCATTCGATGAACGGCCATTACGGCCGGTTCACAACCGACAAGCTGCTTGATTTTCTCAAGAGCTTGAACCAGAAAGTCACCATCGAGATCAATGCCCACAGAGCAGGAGAGCCGTATCGGGAAGTCGAGTTTAATGAATAGGAAATCCAACCGCATGCCGAAATTCCGTGTCAGGCATTGGGGGTGCAACCGCGCATTGTCGCGCGAAAATATTCCGCATCCTAGGGGCCGGTTTCTTTACAGGCGACCGAGGGGCCGAAGAGTGTGTTTTGGAAGTGGGCGTATCTCGCGAGACATCGCGAATCTCACCGCCTACCCGAAGGTGTAATTCCTTATTTCTCCGTGCAGGTTTCGCGGGATAGCCCGACATGCTCCGCGCTTGCGCCATCGAGATGGTCCTGATAATGACGCTGTACCAGCCGGCTCACGTGGACTTGGTCGAATGATTTTGTGCCCAGTAATTCATTTACATAACGCTCAAATTCGGCCTCTGCGATCGGCTTTTTGATCCCGACGAGGCTACCGATCAAATTCTTATATTCTGAAGCGTGGTCGCGGATGTTTTGGGCGATGTCCTCGATTTGGGTGGTATACGCATCCACGAGTCCTGTATCGCCGAGTCCCTTCGCAATTTCGAGATTCTGCCGCTTGAGATCGATTTCCCGGAGCTCCCGGCAAGCAAGCGATGCTTTCTCCGCCGCACCCTGGATCAGAATGAAACCGGTCTCATGCTCCTTCTGTAGCATGGCCTCCTCGTCCACCACGAAGCGAACGGGCTTGCTGAAATAAATCCCAGCCCCGACGGCTATCATTAGGCCCGCCAGAGCTGCGGCAAGCCCCCATTTCGCGGGGGGGACCTTCGTACCGGGGGCTTGCGCCTGATACGCATCGATGCTGGCCAAGAACTCACCGCAGTTCTGAAAGCGTTTGTCCGGCTCCTTGGCCATGGCCTTTTGAACGCATTGCGCGAGTGCTGGCGAAATCGCCGGGTTCATCGCTCTTGGATCCGGAGGGGCTAGGTTGATCTGCTGCTCCTTGACGCTAAAATCCGTGTCGCCATCAAAGGGAACCGCGCCGGTGAGCATTTCGTATAATACGATTCCCGTGGAATAAATGTCGCTTCGTTGATCGATCGATCGGGGTCGTCGAATCTGCTCGGGGCTCATGTACCAGGCAGTTCCAACGGTGAGTCCGGTGGCGGTAAGTCGTTGGCTCCCGGTGAGGATCGCAATCCCGAAATCGGTGATCCTCGCTTTCCCACTTTGATCGACGAGGATATTGGAAGGCTTTACGTCCCGGTGGATGATCCCCTTGCGATGCGCGAAACCTAGGCCTTCCAAAACGCCTCGAAAAATCGAGAGCGCCTCGCTTTCAGGTAATGAACCCCGGGCACTAATCATCGCATCGAGGGCTTGACCATCGACGAATTCCATGACCAAGAAAAACTCACCGCTGTCCTCGAAATAGTCCGTGGCCTGAACGATAGCGGGGTGAGCCAACATCGCCTGATTTTGTGCTTCTTGATAGAAGCGCTCGAGGAACTCGGGGTCTTGCGTCAGCGCGGGCGCGAGGCTCTTTACGACGAATCGCCGCGGTAGATTGATGTGCTCAGCAAGATAAACAACTCCCATGCCCCCCTTGCCAAGCTCGGAGACAATGCGGTAATTACGGATGGTTCTTCCAATCATTGCCATCAACCCGCACGGGAGAGATTACATCCGCTGTGCAACGAGACGGCGTTACCGATGCGGGCTTTCATCGTGCGGTAGCAGGGTCGCGCTTAGAGTGCATCAATGATCGTACGCGTTCGATATAGTGCCCGATGTCGGAAACCTCCTCGGGCAGAGGATGCGTGGGGGAGATCCCCTGTCCATCGTAGCGGCTGCCATCGGGGGTCGCTAGGTGTCCCGTGGTCACGACCAGCGCCGATCCATCGCTCAACTCGAGGATGTCTTGCTTGGTTCCTTTGCCGAATGTTTGTTTTCCGATCGATACGGCCCGACGATTCTGCGTTAGCGCGGCAATGAAGACCTCTGCCGCGCTGGCCGTGGCCTCATCCTGCCAAAGATAGATGGGAGTTTCCATATTCAGCGGAGCATTATCGCTTCGATAGTGTTTCGTGCTGCTGCCCATTACGGAAACAATGCGCGCCCCCGCAGGCAAGAAGATCTGCGCGGAGTCAATCGCGGCATGGAGATCACCACCCCGGTTAGCGCGTAGATCGAGGACAGCCGGCCGATCTTTTGCCCAGTCTGTGGCAAGCGCCGCGAGCTTGCCCTTCGTACTGCGGGTAAAGGTACGGATCCGAATCACCGGGATCGAACCGAGTTTGCGCTGGGATACCGTCTCGATGCTCGTCATCGCCCGCGTCAAGATCATCTGCCTTTCGATTCCGGCGGGAGTGACGATGACTAACGCCAACCGGCTCCCTGGCGCACCTCGAGCGAGGGAGCCGAGCGCGAGGAGCGATTTTCCCGCAACCGGGGCACCCTCGATGCTCTTGAGGCGATCACGCGCGTGGATACCGGCCTTTGCCGCGACACTCCCCGGGACGGGAAAGCAAAGAACGTTGCCTTCGGCATCCTTCTCGATCTCCATACCGATGCCGACGTAGCTGTCATCCTGCAGCCGCTGGAAGTCACGGTATTCCTCGCGGGTGAGGTAGCCGGAAGACGCATCTTTTTCTGCCAGATAGGCGTTCAAGCTATCCCCGACGATCTGGGCTGTGGTTACCCTAGGAGGTAAGAAGGCGGCTGTCTCTCGGATCCGTGTCACGGCCTCGATATAAACGAGCAATTCCTTGTCGGTGAGGCGGAGAGTGTGGCCGGCGCTCTGGGTAGTATCTTGGGATCTGCACCCACTGATAGCGGAGAGCGAGAATGCTAAAGCAGAAAAAAAAAGATAAGCACAATGCCACGCTGTTTGCGGTAATCGGAATCTCTCATGACATACCTCCCAGATACAGACGAAGAAGCGGCGCTGCTCCCTCGTCCATGAAGCGCCCGTCCAGCAAGGAGAGGCGCCTTCTGAAGCGTACCGGCACATCGCGTTAACGCAGGCCCAGTTCTAAATAAGTTTTAATTTCCTTTTTCAACGCGTCGATGCGTTTGCGTTTGGCGTCAGGCGATAACTGATTGTCAGTGGTTAGCGTGCTCACTTGATGTTGATATTTCCGTAGCGCCGCGTCCGCATGGGCTCGGTCCTGACGCTCGCGCTCGGTGCGGGCAGTCATACGGGCATTTTCTTTGCGCAAGGCCGCGAGTCGCGAGTCGAGGTCGCTAAAGCTCACCTGCTCGGTTTCAAGCTCCCGCAACAGCCGGTTTTTCTCCTCTATAAGCGCCCGGTTCTGCTCTTCCAAGCCCGAGAGATGTTGCTGTTTAACCAGTACGCGCTGCTCCGCTTCGTTGGTCTCGCGGCTGAGTTGCATTAGGGCGCTTTGTTCACACCCGCCCATCGACGCGAGAACGGCGACAGATAAGCACAATCGCCCCCACATACTATGCATTCCTCTAGCTTGTAGCTGCTGTTAGTGGCTATCTATATGCGCTGGCTCAAGGACGCTAGCGTCGAGGTATTCGTCTTCAACTGGGCCAGTTGGCCTTCTAGCCGCGTGATTTCGATGTCCAAGGCATCCGAGGGACCTGGCTGCTGCGAGCGAAACCGCTTGAGATCGTCTAACTGTTCATTGGCGAGCTTCAACTGGTTTTCAGCGTCTTGGACTTTTTTGCTCATGTTCTGGCGCTCCGCTATCAGTTGCTGTTGCGTGATCTGTTGGTTTTTGTATTGAGCCGCCAGCGTATTGACCCTGGCCGCCGAGTCGTTGATTTCGCTCGCGAGCTGCGCGTTGTATTTTTGCGTGTCCTCATTGACCCCATGGGCAAAGGCGATGCGCGCGTCGAGGTCGTTTTCTTTTCCAGCGAGATCGGATCGGCGTTTGGCAATATTATCCGCATACGAATAGCCGGCAATGCTGCCGAGGAGGGCGCCGACCCCCGCGCCTATTGCCGCGCCCCGCCCGCCGCCAAACGCCGCGCCGAGACCCGCACCGATGAGCGCCCCGATGCCCGCTCCCGCGGCAGTGCCCTCGGTATGCGCCTGTTGGTTCGGGGTCGCACAGCCCGCCGCCAGGAAGGCGACAAGTATAAACGTAATCAAGCGTTTCATAGGCCCGTTCCTCCGCTGCATTGCCACAACACGAATTCCGCGCTAATTAAACTTCAGTATGTACGATTTTTCAGGAGCGACAAGTGAAAAAATCACAGTTTTCCTGTAAAAAAATCACAGAAAAGATTATTTCGACTATGTTTATAATGCGAAGTTAACGAGGACAAGGATACGGGCATCCGGGTAGCGGGTCAGGAGGATTGAATGAGGTCGCGAATTAACATCGGGATCGGCCTAGCGTTCCTGTGCTCATCGTCAGTGGCACAGACACCGATCGAGCCGGGGGTTCGGGTAGGACCGTTGTATGAAGACGCGCCGGGTAACGTGTCGGTGGTCGTCGAGTTGCCCTATGGCGTGACCCAGCCGGCCCCCGGGAATTTTCACCTGCTCCTGGATGGGAAGCGCGATCTCGCGTTCCAAGCTGGCCAGGTGAAGAGCTTTTTGGATTCCGGCCAGGATCTTGCCGTCTTGGTGTGCATCGATGTGAGCGGGAGCATGGCGGGTGCCCCGCTCAAAGACATCAAGCAAGCCCTGCTCGCATTCCTGCACGACCGGAAGACGTTGCGTGTCGCGGTCATGGTCTTTGCCAGCGACATCAAGAGCGTTGTCGGTTTTGAAGCCGACCCGGGGCAGCTCACCGCGGCGCTTGGGGGCTTGAAGGCTGGGGGGCGAGCGAGCAAGAGCAGGCTCTACGACGCGCTCTATCAGGCATTGGATGACTACGAGACCGCGATGACCACAGACGCAATCCCTAAGCGAATGCGCATCATGGTGATTTCCGATGGCAAGGATGAGGGCAGCAGTGCCAGTAGCGACAGTGTCAAGATGAGGTCCAACGCCCTGGGGATCCCCATCGATGCCGTGGGCCGCGGTAAGATTGAAGATCAATATATTGAGTCGCTCCGTCATTTGGCCGAGGAAAGCGGCGGTCGCTTCGCGCACGCCCAACCCGATCTGCTGAATCTCAAGGACGCCTTAGTGCGGATATACAGAGAGCTGACGGAAACCCAGACGGTGGTAGCCTACTTTAAGAATTTGCCCGCTGCCGGTGAGCGGTTGACCGAAGTGGTGGGCATCGAAGTAAGGCAGCCGAACGGCCGCTCGCTGAGCGGCTCGCTCCAGGCACGCCTACCCCTGCCGGTGCCGGCACCGAAGCCGGACGGCGACCTTGCAGTGTGGATAGCAGCGGGAGCGCTGATCGTTTTTATTGGCACGGGGATCTTCTTGTACTTGCGCCGGAGCGAAGAGATGGCGCCCGATACCCCGCATTCTCGGCCGCTGGCCGACTTCGCGCTTCCGAAAATGCCGTTGGCAGACTCCCTTCCTCGTACGGCACCACCGGCGCCACAGCGGCGTACGAAGGTCGGCGGCTACTTTCCACCGCCTAAGCCGGGGCGGCCCGCCGCTCTGTTCGTTGGGATCGGCGGGTCGGTGAATGGCAAGCAATTTGGGCTGGAAAAAGAGCTCTGCCGGATCGGGGCGAGCCCGGACAACGACGTCATCATCGGAGACGACGACTATGTGTCATCGCACCATGCTCAACTGCGTTATGAGCAGGGTGGTTTGTTGATCGCGGACCAGGGCTCTCGCAACGGCACGTTTCTCAACGACAGCCGTCTCGGGGACCTGCCGCTGACCGTCAATGCCGGAGATCGCGTTCGGATCGGCGATGCGACCTTCGAGATCGTACCGGCGCCGGGCCGTTGACGCCGGAAGCGGCCAAGGGTCTCGGGCGACGGGACGGCCCCCCGATGAGTCACGCGATAGAGGCGATTGGTCCGTGGATTAGGCGCTGGGGAGCCCGCCTGCGCCGCTGCTATGCAGCGTTTGGACGGCCACGGGAAGCGACCGGACAGGGCCCACGATGGGAGGTCAGCGCCCGCTCGGAAACCGGTTATGTGCGTGAGGAAAACCAAGATCGCATGAGCAGGGCCCGCGTGGGTCTAGGCGAGGCATACGTGATCGCGGATGGCATGGGGGGCCACAACGGGGGCGCGTTGGCGGCCGAGCTCACGGTGCAGGGCCTTGAGCAGTCGCTCGCAATGGCGCCGCCCGAGTCAACCGTCGCCGCTGCCATCACGCGAGCGTTTGATGAGGCGAATCGCATCGTGTATGAGCGCGCGGGTTCTGGCGATCCCGAAACCGAGGGCATGGGATCGACCGCCTTGCTGCTGTTGACTTCGGGTTCGCTGGCGTATGTGGCGCACGTGGGTGACAGCCGGGCTTACCTCTACCGCGAAACTGAGCTGCGTCAGTTGACGACCGACCATACGCGGGTCCAGCGAATGGTGGATGCCGGAATGCTAAGCGCCGAGGAGGGGCAGCATCATCCGGAGGCGAGTATTCTTGAGCGGGCGATGGGACACCGGCCGCAGGTTGAGGTTGATATCGGTCCCGCACTTGAGCTAAGGGAGGGTGACGGGATCCTGTTGTGCTCGGATGGGTTGAGCGGTTACGTGGACGATCAGGGTATCGAGGCCGTGCTGCGAAGTCGAGCGACCGTGCAGGAGGTAGCGGACCGTTTGGTTGAATTAGCGCTCAATCGAGGGGGTCAGGACAATGTTACCGTGCAGTTCATACAATACGGTGAACGCCGTTATGGGCTCACGGCTGGCGCCCTCCGGGGTTTACGCAGGAGAGTAGCCTCGTTAAAAAAATGCATGGCATCAGATCGCGAAAGCCGTTGTGTGGTTTTCGCCAGCACGGAGAGCACCGCGAACCATGAAATGACTTCAGGAAGCTCTTCAATAGTGTCGCGAGCAAGCCTAGATGCGCGGAGCCGCGGAGCGAGTCGCGAGACATATCAGGTAGATAGGCGAGCGGCGAGCGAGCACGCGACAAAGCATTGGGCTGCGCAGTAACTTTTGCAGAGCTTCCTTCAGCGTTGGGCTTGAATGAGGAGGACTAAATGGCAAATACACAAGTGAGTTCAGGGCGCCTCTGCGCCGCGGGCCTGCATCCCATGGAACCGGAATGGGATAGTTGTCCCTACTGCGAAAACGCAAGGCGCACCAAAGCGCGAACCGAACCGCACCACGG
>JBOIDL010000093.1:0-14406 GCA_050740435.1 Gammaproteobacteria bacterium | reverse complement strand
CCTTGTCAATGCGACTACGCTCAACTCCGGCCGTAACTGGCGCTTTACCGCATCGCGCATGGGGGAACCGCCGCGCGACAACGCCCTAGCAAGAGAAATAGACAAGAAGGCGATCCGCTTGCGCCGGGCGCTCTCCTACACCGACATCCCGCCCTACCAACAAGACTTTACCCTAGGCCACGCCGTAGCCGCCTCCGCGTGTGTGCCGGGGATCTTTCACCCCCTCGCGATCAGTGGCCTGTACCGTGATCCGGAGACGGGAGGCGAGATCCGCGTGCAGTTGGTCGACGGCGGTGTCCACGACAACCAGGGGATCCAGGGTCTCCTGGACGAAGCCTGCACCCACATCATCGTAAGCGATGCCTCGGCCCAAATGGAAGAAATACATGAGCCCGCTACTTACTTCGATGCGGTCCTGGCACGCGCGGCCTCGATATCCCAGGACCGCGTGCGCGAAGAACAGCTTTTCCGTCTTTGGGGACCCATCGACCGATCGCGCATCGCCTTCATGCATCTCCGGGCGGGACTGACCACTCGTGCCATCGCCTGGCTGAGACCCGACGGGCAGCCCGCGGATCCCTCCCAGGAGGTTCTGCGCCCTGCGATCTCGGCCCCCGACTTTCATGTCGATGACCGGGTCCAGGCTCTGGTTTCGGGGATCCGAACCGATCTCGACTCGTTCACCGAGGTCGAGGCCTGCACGCTCATGGCGGACGGGTATCTGATGAGCGACTCCGAGCTCAACAGCCTGGCTGCGGCGGTGGCCGGCCGGCCGGGTGGGATCCCAAGGCCCGCGGATCTGGCGCCACCTGCGTGGGGTTTCCTCAAAATTAAGCCCTGGATGGAACGGCCCAACGAGGCCTATCTCAAGCAACTCAAAGTGGCGTCCTATCAATTTCTCAAACTATTCCACTTGCTCCTGCCCGGCTGGGCAAAGGAGGCGTTAGCGGTGCTCGCCCTCCTAGCGCTTCTCGCGCTCGTCTGGATCCTGATCGATGTGAGGTTATCCCTGGGCCTTATCCTGCTGATGGTGATAATGTGGGGGCTGAATCGCTACAGCCGAAAGCTCGGCCGCGGCGTGTGGGTATTCCGCGCGCTGCGCGCGCCCGTGGAAGCCATCGTCCGCCTGATCGCGAGAGCACTCATCCCGATGCTCGGGTCCTGGGCCATAAAGCTCCATCTCAAGTACATCGATCCCATCTTTTTACGCCACGGCCAGATCGAGCGCTTGCCCCCGCCGGGACCCTAGAGCGTTTTCACATATTCCAGCAGCTCCCATTTCTGGCTGTCACTGAGCGTCACGCCATAGTCATGGCCGGCATTACTGTTACCCGGCAACCGCGTGTCGAAACGGAAGCCTCCGGTGTCCGGCCCGCTCGCGAAGCCGACGTGTAGCGGGTCAAAGTCGTAGCTGCCCACATGGAACACCTGGTCTCGCCGCGCGCTGGGTTGCAGAAGCTGCCACAAGCTCGGCACCGATCCGTTGTGTAGATAAGGGGCCGTCGCCCAGATGCCGTTGAGCGGCCGCGCCTTATAAGACAGGGGATCGAACGGTGTGGCTTTTCTTACCTTTAAATATTCCCTAAATCCGGCTTCGATCGCTTGAACGGGTTGCCCCAGCGCCACCCCGGCCGCGATGACGGGACCCAGTTTGGTGCCCGGCGCCACCGGTCCCAAGCGGTCGCCGAACAGGATCATTTCACGTGTACCTTGCAAGACACCGCTCTTGGCGGTGCGCTGGACCGCATCGGTAGCCATCGCCGGATCCGTGCCTATGTCCGCGAGACGGGTCATGACCGCGTTGACTCTCCGTTTGCGGTCCGCCCGTTCGATGGGCGCGTGACATCTCAGGCAGTATTGCTGGTAATGCGTCTTGCCGCGTTCGGCTTTGCCGGTATCGATCGGCGTCAGCAAGGTAACCGGCCATTGCGGCGACCACAGATCCTGTAACCAACCTTCGAGCTTCCCTAGATTCGTGACCCTTATCGACGATTTAAACCCCTTGGGCAATGGCGAGCCGGTCACCGTGACGTTGCCGAAGACACCCAATACTTCTCCGATATTGCGCAACAAGGAACCGATTCCGGCGTTGGGAGCGCTGCCGTTCCATTGCACGACATCGTGTTGCGGCGTGTCCCAGATGAAGGGGTAAGACACCGGCGCGCTCGGGGGTACTTTGTTTTCCGCTATGCCTAAGACACGCACAAACGCTTCGTTGAATATATTCCCGATAGCGTCGACACGGCCGTGTCCAGGGAGACTGGGAGCCAGGTTGAGTGTGATGCGATCGGCTAACCCCTCGAGCCGGGCATTCAGGCCGCGGCGAAGCTCCGCGATCGCTTGCTGCGACCCTCCGGCGACCTGCGCGGCGAAGCGCTGAAACTTCGCCTCGTCACTGGCGGTGGCGCGGAGCGCGGCCACGAGATCATCGAGGAGCGCGGTGAAGTCACCGAGAGTCGGTGCCCCATCCACACGTATGATTTTGCCCAGGTACTTGACTTGCCCCGTATGGCAGGCGGCGCAGGTCGGCCCCATCCAATCTTCCCCGCTCGCCGGATCGCGCGTCTTGGCGAATCCTATCGGCAAGCCGTCGGGATTGTATCTCGACGGCCGTTCGGGAAAGTAGCCTAGGTGCTCGATATTCGCGTCCGCGCGGAATGCTGATTGACTCCCTGCCTGCTCCAACGCCAAGAACCAGCTATAGGGGAGGATCTGACTCCCTTGATCGGTGAACCAAAAGCGCTGCTGTGTATCGGCGCTCCAGCCTTGATCGAGGGTGACGATCGAGTCAGCAGCCGGCCCACCGGTGGTGGCCGGCGCTTCTGCGGGGCGGTCATCGCCCTTGATTCCACCGCTGCATCCTACGGCGAAAACGCCCGCTAAAATTGCGAAAGATTTTAAGACGTGGAGATAAAAACGCATCGATTAGCCCTCCCCTGCGAAAATTTCCAACGCTTGTTGTTCCAGCTCCGGCCACGAACAAGGATTTAACTTATCCCTCTTGCGAGCGGGGTCTTTCGATACAGGCTTCGCACTCTCTCCGTGCTGTACTGGGGGCCCAAGCCCGTGACGGGTGCAATTGTAAGAGCGACTTATCGGCGAGTAAACGCCGAGCCATACGCGCCGCTTCGATCGCTGCTCCGATCTCAGTACGCGGCCGCCGATCGCGTACTCATCTCGGCGCCTGGCTTTAAAGATCTCAGCGTTCGGTCATAGCTTGAGCACTGTCCCAGGTTCTCAACGGGCGCTAAAGATTCTCGGCTACCGCCGATACTAACCCGGCCGAATGGAAGTGAGTCTACATTGGACGTAGCTAGGAGCTTTATGCCCATGTCATCGCGATCAGGATGGTGCGCATTACTGTTGTTGGCCACCAGCACGGCAAGCGCAGAGACACACCTGGAGTCAGAAATTAGCGTGACTCGAGTGCCGGTGCAGGTTCCGCCTGTGACCGGTCTTACACCGCTACTAGATCGAGCCCAGAATGCGCTTCCGGGCTCTGGAGTAGCAACGCCAACGGCAGCCAAGGCCAGGCGTAAGCCCCGCAAGGGGAGGATTGAACCCCCGGGCTTACTATCCAAGCGGCCGCGCCGTTAGGGTTCGGGGAGCGAGGCCGAGGCGCCTTGGTCGTCAATTCGTTCACGATGGTCCTCACCCAAGGAAGGGTCTACATGCGCAATTCTTACCAGGTATTATTTGCAGTCATCCTCTCGATTGGACCGTATGCCACGGCGCACGCAGAGGAGATCCGCGATTACTACGCCGAACCGGGCCTCAATCCCTTCAAGGAGACCCTCAATCAGGATCTCAACGAACACATCGATCCTTTCTCGGGCACCTTGCAGCACAAATACGTCGATGTGTACATCCCCGGCAACGGCGGTCTGGATCTCAAGGTGAGCCGTGTGTATACGAGCCCGCAAGAAGCTCTCGGGGTGCGCACCGTCACCGGCGCAGGCTGGACCATGCATTTCGGCCGTGTCGTGATTCCTACGGAATACACGGACACGCTCTGCCTGCAGGACCTCTATGCGGTCAGCACCAAAGACAACCCATCGATCGAATTTCCCGACGGCGGCCGCGAGCTCTTGGTCCTCGATGCCGTGCACGGCACCTATCTCATCACCAAGAGCGGCTGGCGGGCCATGTGTAACGGCAGCGGTCAGGGACTCATCCTGACCTCTCCCACGGGTACGGTGTACACCATGGACGCGCTCAACACCTTGAACAACCATTGGAGCTGGTACACGACCAATATTCGTGATCGGCACGGTAATACCATCGATATCACCTACAAGACCAACTCGTCGAACTTTATTTACATCAACACGGTGACGGCAAGTGACGGCCGTCAGGTCAACTTCGAGTACCTCGATGAGGAAAGCGCGTTTATCCGGCTAAATAAGATTACCGCCAATGAGCAAACGTGGACTTACCGTTACGAACCGATCGAGGCGATTGGCCCCGGGTTCGGCGACAACTACCATAACCTCACCGAGGTGATCCGTCCCGATGGCTTGTGGTGGAGATATAGCTACTATCCTTATACCTCTCTCGATGCGGCCGGCAACTATGCTCTCAAGACCGTCACCTATCCGTACGGCGCCAATATTACCTATACCTATCAGCATATCGATTTTACCCCCACCGATCTGTCGATCGATAGAACTACCGCTATCGCCACCAAGAATGTCTCCGGTGATCCGCCCGGGATCATCTCGGTGGGTCCCGGCTCGTCCTTACCCAGTGGCACCTGGAGATTCGACTTCGCGCCTCATTCACCGGAGTTATTTTTTACCGACAAGGGCACTTGGACTTCCGGACTCGACAAGACCACCGTGAGAATGCCGGGCGGCAAACAGGTTTACTACCACTATGGGTACTCCTATACCGGGGGGCTGTCGAGCGGCATCCTGTGGGCGACCGGTCTCCTCTACAAGCAAGAAACCCGGGGCGGCTGCTCGGCCGACAGTTGTGCGATCGTGGGATCGACATTGGTGGATGAAGTTACCAACGCTTGGGAACCGCGGTTGATCTCCCACGAGAACTTCTGGCATGGCCGTGAGGGGCTCGACGAGGACACCTACGTCCCCCAGCTCGCGAAACAGGTTCATAACCGCGATGATTCCGGAAATGAGACCCGCTATGAACAATACGATGCCTTCGGCAATGCAGGGAGAATCATTGAGAGCTCCAACCTCGCCGGCGATCCCGACAAGGTGACCGAGCTCGGCTACCACATCGATCGCGAGAAATGGATCCTCCATCAAGTCGAGGACGAGACCATCCTCGGGGTGAACGGCGAGGTCGTGAGCCATACCGATCGTAGCTTCAACGAGGACGGGGATCTCATCGCCGCGGATCAGAACGGCGTCCTGACGAGCTATACCTACACCCCCGAGGGGGATCTCGCGACCGCGACCGACGCGCGTGGGAATACCACGCGCTATGCGAGCTACCACCGCGGCAGCGCGCAGCTCGAAGAGCATCCCGAGTCGGTGACGCTCGCCCGCGTCGTCAACGACACCGGCACCGTCGCTTCGCAAACTAACGGTCGGGGTTATACTCGGCACTTCACCTACGACGGCGCGAACAGACTGACCGGAATCACCTATCCGCTGCATGCGCCTGTGAGCGTGACTTGGGACGCAAGCGGCAAGACCTTGAGCCGCGGGAGCTACGAGGAGCGCATCACACTCGACGGCTTCGGGCGTGTGGTCAGCACCACCCGCGCCGACACGGCCCTCGGCATCAGCATCGCTCAAACGACGAAGTACGACGTCCACGGCAACAAGATCTTCGAGTCCTATCCAAACTCCGAAGCCGGGGTGAGTTATGCCTATGACATTCTCAAACGCCCGACCACCCTGCAGCACCCCGGCGGGGCGCTACGGAGCTACATCTACGGGGGCGGTGAGGTAACGGAAACCGACGAGCGCGGCAATGCGACGAATTACCTCTACCGCAGCTTCGGCGATCCGGACAAAGCCAAGGTCCTGGTGCGAATCATCGCGCCGAATAATCTCTATACGATCCTCGACTACAACCTGCTCAACCTCCCGACCAGCGTCTTCCAGGGCGAGCTCACTACCCCGGGATCGCTCTCCGGCTACACCCGCAGGTTGAGCTACGACAGCCGCTATTTCCTCACCTCGGTCAGCGATCCAGAGACGGGGCTCACCAGCTACGGGCGCGACGAGGTGGGCAACATGATCTCGCGGCAGGTCGGGAGCTCCGGGGTGATGGCCTACACTTACGATACTCTCAACCGCCAGGTGTTCAGCGACTATCCGGGCACCACCCCCGATGTCACCAAGCGCTACGATGCCGATGGGCATCTTACCCAGCTCACCAACAGCCACGCGGTGATTGATCAGCGTTATGACGACAACGACAATCTCATCGAAAAGGTACTGACGCTCGACGCCGTCCCTTATGCGCTCACCTTCACCTATGACGCGCTCGATGGACTGGCAACGCTTACCTACCCCTCGGGGCGGGTGGTCGACTACCTCCCCGATGCCTTCGGCCGGCCGACCCAGGCCGCGCCTTACCTGAGCGCGGTGAGTTATCATCCCTCCGGCCAACTCGCGCGCATCAACCACGCCAACGGCGAGCGCACCGAGATCACGCTCAACGAGCGGCAGTGGATTTCCGAGTTTCTGCACCACGGACTTGCGGAGCTCCATTATGCTTACGATGCGCTCGGCAACGTGCTCGGCCTGAGCGATCCCTTGAACCCCGCCGAGGACCGCGCCTTCGGTTACGATGCCCTCAATCGGCTGACGAGCGCCCAGGGCCGCTGGGGTCAAGGAACCTTGAGCTACGACGCCTTCGGCAATCTGAGCTCGCTGAACTTGGGCGCGAGCACCCATCGCTATACCTACAACGGTCTGCGGTTGCGGAGCGTCATCCATAACGAGAGCACCAGTTCCTGGTATGCCCACGATGTCTACGGCAACGTCCGGCTGGACGTGGACATGCTCGGTTTAAGCTCAAACGCCCCGCAGGACCGAGGGCAGCAGTATACCTACGATGATGCCGGAAACTTGCGCAATGTGCTCCGAATGGAGAACATCGCGAGTAATCCGACGTCCTCGCAGTACTACTTCGACTACGACGCTCAGGGGCAGCAGATCCGGCGCACCGCTCCCAACGGCGAGATCACCCATTTCGTCCATGGGCGCGCGGGCCAGTTGCTCGGTGAGTACAGCGGCTCACCCCGTCACGGCAAAGAATATGTCTACCTCGGCAGCCAACTCCTCGCCAGCGCCCAGACCAACCAGGCACCTCTGGCCGAAGCCGGGGCCGATGAGACGGTCATGGCGGGCGCCACCGTCCTCCTCGATGGCCGAGCCTCAACGGACCCCGATGGGCAGATCGTGCGCTACGCCTGGGCACAGACCGAAGGCAGTCCCGTGAGCTTGAGCGGGGCCGCCAGCGCGAGGGCGAGCTTCACCGCCCCGGTGCTTACGGCGACCTCGACGCTCAGCTTCACCCTCACGGTCACCGATGACAGCGCCGAGGAGGCACAGGATAGCGTGCGGATCACGGTCCTCGGGAACCCTGCACCCACCGCCGACGCAGGCCCCGACCAGAGCGTGCGTGGCGCCGCCATCGTCGCCTTGGATGGGACGGCCTCGAACGATGCCGACGGCCATATCAGCAGCTACGCCTGGCAGCAGACGGCCGGCACGCCTGTAACACTCAGTGGGGCCGACACCGCGACCCCGAGCTCCACCGATCCCGAGGGCCATCCCCTCAGCTATCAGTGGGCCCAGCTCCAAGGCCCGCGCGTACCGCTCGCGGGCGCGAGCACGGCCCGGGCGCGCTTCACCGCCCCCTATGTCGCCATAGACACGCGCCTCCGTTTTGAGCTGACCGTGACCGACAGCAAAGGGCTCTCCGCCCAGGACACGGTGGACGTCGTGGTGCAACCCAATTCGCCGGGCACAGACACCCAAGCACCCATCACCCGGCTCCTCACCACCCCCCTGCGCTTCGGAGCCACGGTATACTACCCCGTGCTCCTCAGCGCCAACGAGCCTGCCACCACCTACCTGCGTGTGAGCGATCCCACCGCGGTCAGCCTCGGGGCGCTCGATACGACCGAGTGGCAGGTGTATCGAGGACCCTTGCTCGTCACGCTCACCGCCGGTCAGACCCTTACCGTGGAGTACTACTCCATCGACAGCGCCGGGAATCAGGAATCCATCAAGACCAGGGTATTGCAGTGATGACGACTAAAGGACGGTGTATGCATTTCCTCATCGCGTGTCTCCTCACCCTTCTTGCCCTGCCCGCAGGCGCGGTCGAGCGGGTCATCCACTACCATAACGACGCCTTGGGCTCCCCCATCGCCGCGACCGATCAAGACGGCCGCGTGGTGTGGCGCAAGTCGTACGGGCCTTACGGCCAGCCCATCGGCCCCGCAGCCCCGAACGAGCCCGGCTACACCGGCAAGTTCGAGGAGCCAGACCTCGGCATCCAGAACTTCGGGGCCCGGTGGTACGACCCCCGGATCGGCCGCTTCCTCGCCATCGATCCGGCGGGCTTCGATCCCCAAAACCCCCAGAGCTTCAACCGCTACGCCTACGCCAACAATAACCCTTACAAGTATGTAGACCCCGACGGCAATAGTCCGCTTGATGTAGGCTTCTTCCTCGTCGATACCGTAAGCTTCGGCCTTGCCCTCTATTCCGGCAATCCTGAGGCCATCGCCTCGGCTGGCGCCGATCTCGCCGCGAGCGCCGTGGGCCTCGCGAGCCCAATACCGGGAACGGGCCTCGCTATCAAGGCCGCACGCGCGGGGGATAAGGTCACGGGTATTGCCGCCGACGCGGTTGGAGCCGTAGCAAAGGGTGCACCGAAGCCAGGAGATAAGGTATATCGAGTATGGGGCGACAAGGCTCGTGCCAATGGGCGCTCCTGGTCCCGAACCGATCCAAGGGCAGTTGACAATTATCGCGACGCTGCTGGACTGCCAAAGCAAAATTCAGGGCGTTTTGTCACCGAAGGTACGTTAACTAATGGCAAAGGCGTTACACAAAGAGACGCTCTTCCATTGGATGGGAATAGAGGCGGTCTTGATGAACTAGTTGTTCCTGATCCTGACAGGCAGATAAGCGTTGACCGTGTATCTGGAGTTAATCCAGAGTTCTAACGATGGAACCATGAGCAGCGGAAACAACAAAAAGCTAGATTCATTTACCGGCAGCAAGGTTCGCTTTGTAGCAGAGCAAATCGGTGTTCCAGAAACCGAGCTCAAGGAAGAGCTTGTTAGGCTGTTCAAACAACAATGCAGGGTGTCTAGAGCGTATCTCGCCCAAGTAGAATACGACAAAGTAAAGCATTTTAATGTCGCGCTCTGTATTTATTTGCAACAAAGTGAAAGCGAAAAACTGGCCAATGACGTTGCTTCAATTTTTCGTCGTATGTTCGGCCCTCACGAGCATCTAGACATTCTGTTTTTGAGCGACACCCAAGAGATTGAGCTAAGGAAGGTGTGCTGCCCTTTCTTTGCTTCAAGGGATTACCGTTTCGGCCTCCCTGACTTTTATCTAACCTCTAGCGAGGGTTATGGTCTCGAAGAAATCAGAGCTTGTTATAAGAGACAACGGTTACTGGGCAGCCACCCAGATGGTTACATGCTCTGTGAGATTGACCCCCCAATACTAGGTCAGCCGTATGGGTTGGGCAGACAGGATATACACAATATTATTATCGCCAGTCGTCACAGCGGGTACTCGATTTTTACTATTAATGAATGGCCTGTGTATGTGCATGTTGCACGGTTAACAAGTGATGCTGTCAGCGATAAATATACCATCACTGAGAATGATATTGAGTCTATCGGATGGGCAGAAATTTATGAGTCTTCGACGTCAGCGAAGGCTTTGTGGAATTCGGGGAATTCGGGGTCAGAGTAAAAATCGCTATTTATCCAAGCTACATTGTCTCCTATTGCAATTAGTCATTCCTTAGTCGCGTCCCGAACTCACGTTCGGACGGCTGCGCACTGCGCAAGCCAAGGCGAAGTCGGCGGCGAGCCGCCGAAATGCGGCAGGTTTGGGCTGAAGGTCGGCGGTTGACGCAGCGTCTCGTTTCCCGTTGTCTAGCGCCGGATAAAGGGCGAGCAAGCGGCCATCCCAATAGCCCACGCGTTCCATCCTTTCGGTAGGCCGACCACTACTAGGACGCACGGTGTCGAGTAGTTCCGCACGGCGAGGCGCGGGAAGCGACGCAAGACGCAGCCAGTCGTGCCAGTCGCGGAATTCCGGAAATGCTTCAGCGAGAGTGTCGAGATTGTCCGCACTGCTGGCGGATTCGCTAGGAGCGGTTCTTTCGCGAGCGCAAGCGGCTAGCAAACGCAGGCTGTAGGATCCGGGTTGAGCCTCGATGAGATGCGCTTCCGGTGCGGCGATGATTACACCTTCGGAATCGTTCGCCAAGCAGCCGAGCACTGCGCTGAGTTCTCCGCTCACACCGGGTGCCGCCGGCACCTCTTCTCCCAAGCCTCGTGCCTCCGCATACCAAGCGGCGTAGCCCCAGCCGTGAGTGGCGTTCAGGCGCAAGAAACCCTCGACCTCGCTCTCATATTCCTCTTCACCGGCAGCTTGCACAGCGGGGGGGGCGTGCGATTGCGCGTGATCGGATGATGGCTCGCCCGCCGACGCGAACTCTGGCGAGTCCACAGCGAGGCTTGCTATTTCTCCAGCGCTTGGCTCTACTTCGGTCGCGTCCATATCAACGACCGGATACCCGCCATCTTCCAACTCGGCAATTGGCATTCTGCGCAACATGGTCAGCGACATGCCCATGAACCTCGGCTCGGAGGCTTCATCCACGCCATCCCCCTCACGGAATGACGGGGTCAACGTATCCTGTTCGCTTTCCAGTTGGGCCGCGAGGGCGTCGACTATTGTTTTCTGTTCAAGGGCAAAAGGGTCTCGCGGATCGAGCCGAAGCGCTTCGCCGATGACCGCGCGGGTTTTGCCGAGCCGGTCCAATGCCTCGGCCTTCCCGTGTGCCAACCGCGCCTGACGGGCGTACACGCTGGTGAGCAGCACGCGGCACACCACGTCACGACGAAAGCGCGCGCGCGTCTCCGCAAGGAGACCTTCGGCTTCGTGCAGCCGACCCGCTGTACGCCACAAGTCCGCGAGCGCGTTGCGGCAGAATACATCATCGGGGAAATCGCGCACGGTGTCGCGCAGTAGGGTTTCGGCCTCTTCCGGGCGCTTCGTTTCGCGCAGAAGGTCGGCCAGCGCGACACGGCAGAATGCATCACGGGGGAAATCGCGCACGGTGTCGCGCAATACCGCGTCGGCGAGCGCCGCGCGGCGCCGGACGCGCAATGCCTCGGCGAGCCGGTTACGCGGCACCGGGTTGTCCGGGAAACGGCGCAGGGTTTCCCACTGCACGGCGAGCGCGTCTTCGTGCCGACCGAGGGCGTTAAGAGCCTTGGCCCACAAATCCCATGTGTAGTCGTGTTCAGGCTCAAGCGCCAATGCGCGCACCGCCCAGTCGCGCACCGAGATCACAACCTCGCGCGGCGGGCGGGCGCCTAGCAGACGGTGGCCAAAATTGGAGACGGTGCGCACGACGAAATAGATCTCGCCGCTGGCTTCGGCATAGCGCCAGTGGCGCGCGAGGAACGCGCCGATGTTGGTCCAAAGCTTGGACTGAAGCCCCGGCGGTTGAGCTGGACAACTAGCGCTTTACGTTCCTCCTTCGAAGGCAAGCTAGGCTGAATAGCCTGACGTCGGACGACGGTTGGCGAGATCGGAACGCGGTGCGCAGGGGCGGGCGCGGTGGACGATGAGATGAGCCCAAGCGCCGCCAACCGTTCGGCAAGCCAGTTGCGCACCCTCGGGTGGCCGGCGTCGGTAATCTGATCGAGCACTCCTTCCCACACTGTCTGCCAATGTTCGGGGTTACGCGGGTACAGGGTGGTGAGCGCTGCCGCCTCGCGCTCGAAGACACGCCTGTATTCGGCCTCGGCAAGAACCTGGTGTTCGAGCGCGTGGCTGGCGAACTGGGCGAGGCCGGCGGCGACTCGGGCTTCGGGTTGGCTCCCAGGGGGATGGGGTAGCTTGCGCAGGCCAATGAGCCCGGCGCGCAAGATCCGACGCCACCCCGGTCCGCACCAAGCGGCATCGGCCATGCGGTCGAACCAGCGAGCGACAAACCGGGTGTCATTCTGGTTGGCGGCAAGCGCCAGATCGTAGGCTTCTACCAGATCGATCCAGTCGCGGCGGCGCAGGGGCGTCAGCCACTCCTCCCATGACAGGTGGTCGGATGCGAGGGAATGGGCCGTGCGAGCGGGGCGGAGCCGGGTCACCGTAGCCAAAGCACGATCGACTTGCGCGATGTAGGCGCCTGCGCCAAAACGGGCGATGCGTCCCGGCTCCCAGTCACGACGGGCTTCGAGCCAAGCGAGAAGCCCCTGGTCAAGCAAGGCATGAAGCCGTTCCCGGTCTTCCCCCGTCTGCGCTTGCGCTAGCGCCGCAACGAAGAAATCGTCAGCCTCGGCACGCTGCAACGAGCCCCGTGCTGTGCGCCCCGTGAGAACGCCGTCCACTGCGGCGGCAGGATCCGCGGCAAGCTGCTCCACCCAGTCGCGTAGGATTTCGCTCATACGCATGCCGAGCCGTAATCTGATAGCCCGGGACGAAGGCGCAAACAACGCAGATGCGCGGCACGTAGACCGGTAACGTGGGAGGCGTCGAGGGGCTGGCGATGCAACACGCCGACGCGTACCCAATGCTCGGGCGTGTAGTCGATGCGTGCATGAACCAGTTCCGCCGCAAGGTGACCGCAATCACTCTGCGGTTCCAGGGCAACGGCGTGCCCGAATACCGCACCCGCCGGGGCGGGAAAGAAGACCGAGTAGAACTGCTGTTCGAGTGTGGTGGGAACGGCGAACACGGGCTTGCCTGGCAAGGCATTATATATGGCCTCTACCCGATAGCGGAACAGCGCCACCACTACCGGATGTCCGGTGTAACCGTGGGCAAGACCGCAACGCTGGCACAGATAATTTAGCCAGTCCGGATCCTGGTCAAGCCCGGGGAACTCGGCGTCGAAGGAGATGAAACTGGGGCGGCGGTCGCGACGGTGGGCATTGAGCGCCTCGGTGAGCGATTCCAGTGCGGCGTTTCGTGGAGTCACGGCGGAGCGTCGAGCGATCAACTGGCCCAGGTTCGTAAGGCCCTTGACTGACTTAGGCCGTGGCTGCGGGATCTGTTGCTTACGAGCGGCGATCAAGCCATTAATCCGTTCTGCCTCGGCCTGCGCTTGTACCAAATCGGGCCGACGATCATCGAGGAAGCCCTCAGGGCGTTGAGATTTTCCAGTCGCAACACATACTGGTTGTCCTCACCAGGCTGGCACAATGTTGTCTCACCGGGGCGGAACGTGGTGCTGTCTTTCCCGTTGCCGCCCCGCACAAACTGTTGAACGTAGGCTTCGTGCGCTTCGCGCAAGTCATGCCAATACGCCGAAGGTGCATCGACGCGGGGCGCGACAAAGGCCTCATATTCCGCTTGTCGCGCCGCACTGACACGCGCCTCCAGGCTGAGGTTGGCCCGCTCGGCGACATGAATGGGATCACCACCCTCGGCGGACATCAAGTCCTGCAAAGCGGAATTGGCGAACTGCATGGTATGAGAAGGCCACTATTGCCGGCTAAAAATTAAGAGTTTATGGCGACTCGCCAGATAAAGCCACCCGTTGAACTGGGCCAGGCCGGACAGTCGTTGAACGCCTTCCGGTCCGCGCAGAGACGAGTCGGGTGGTGCGGGTCAACGACAAGCGGCGCGCATAACAAAGGGGTCAAGTCTCCGCATATATAAAAACTGGGTCTTCGTGAAAGCGTATGGGTAGTTTTAGCGGCATGACTGTGCTGCCGGCCTTGTGGGACAAGGGTTTTCACGTGGTTGAAGGGTTACCATTTTCTGGCATGCTTTGCCGATGGGCACCAAACGCAACGTTTCACGTCGGCTCACCGACGCATGTTCCTTCAAGATTCGGTGAGCCGAAAGTTCGCATCGTCACGCTCGTACGACGCTCAAAAAAACGCTCTGCGGAGTCTGCGGCACGGTGCATCGCGGCTGGTACGACAAGAAGCTGCGGCAGGTTCTGGATCTTTCCTGCGGGGATACACACGTGCGGGCTGGAGTTGGAGGTCCGGCGTGTCGACTGTCGGCAGTGTGGCAAGGTGAAGCGCGAGCGTCTGGCCCATCTTCGACAGTTGTAAAAATATACTTTCCCCTATTCAACTAGTGTAGTGCTTCGTTGTTCTTGGAACTTAAACGGCGATTGGCACGAATGACCTTCTGCAGAATGTCATTGGCCTTGGCGGTCCAGACGAAGGGCTTGGGGTCGCGATTATGCACGGCGATA
>JBOIDL010000092.1:0-14492 GCA_050740435.1 Gammaproteobacteria bacterium | reverse complement strand
TCAGATAGAGTCCCGAAGGGCTGGACTTCACCAGCGGTGAGATCCAGCGAAAAGCAAAACACTCACTAAACCCTATGTCCGACGCCATTTCCCGCCGCTTACCCCAGAATTTATGCAACTGGAAGGTGGAGAGATGGTCTGGCAATGATCGCATGTATAGTCTGGGTCAGTTTATTTCGGCCTGGCCAAGGAGTTTTCGGGTTCGAGATTTCGAGGCAAGGTAAGAGCGCCACGGGAGTTAACGGAATACCTATAGATTGTGCCGAGAAGCCAAAAAAAGCATCCGCCGAATTTGTTTTCGTAAGGAAGAGCAAGCCCAGATGCGCGAAGCCGAGGAGCGAGTCGGGCCCGCACATTTATGAAGAAAAAGTATCGAAGACTCTGGGTGAGCGGGTATTCGCGACGGTGTTTCCGGACTTGGCAAACGCGTTGGCGAAAGGCGATCCCGAAGCACGCTTGCCTCCGACTCGCGCGTACCTCGACGAAGTCCGCGACGCGGCGTTGATCCTGCTCTATCGATTGTTGTTCGTGCTCTTGGGAAGGGGCTCGATTTCACCGCCTACCTGCAGGATCTCGCCGCGTCGGCCGCATCGTCTGCGACAATAGCACCTCCGGTCGAGCGAGCGTTCAGCCATATGGTGCGCGCGGCGATGACGCTTAACGTCCGGTCGCAACCCGCCACCTTGGGTCCCGCGTCACGAAAGCTGCTTCCGGGGGACGCGTTCACCGCAGCCAGGAACTCATAGAGCTGCGCGAGATCGGAAAGCGCATGGATGTTGAGATGGATAACAGTATCTACACGGACTAAACTTACCTCTCGAATTAACGGCACCGCCCGGAGGCTACCATGGGTTATGTCGATCTAATATCAAGCAAAGTCGCCCGCTTGCCGACAGACCGGCAGGCCGAAGTATTGCGCTACGTCGAGGCCGTTGAAGGCGAGCCTTCCGCCCGCGGCCAACACTCGCCCGACCAAGCCGACGCCATCCTGCAACAGGCCTGGGGCGCTTGGGGACGTATGAGCAAGGAGGAAATCGACCGCAAGTTGGCCGAAATGCGTGACCAATGGAATCGCGACCTGCCTAGCCTCAAGGTTGAACCGTGACTTGTCGACACCAATATTGTTGTCTATTACCTTAAGCAGGTTGGCGGTGACGAGTTTCGCCGTCGATTCGACCAAATAATCAAGAAAGGCGCGTTCATTTCGGTTATCACCCGCATCGAAGTGCTTAGTTGGCCTGAATATGCCGATGCTTCCCCCACAATGGCCGTTGCCGAAGCCCTGTTATCAACCCTTCGCGAGGAACCCCTGACCGATCCGATCGTGCAGGCGGCCATCGTCTTAAGCCGAAACTATCGGATCAAGGTCCCGACGCCATCGTGGCGGCCACCGCCAAAGTGCTCGGCTTGCCATTGATGACGAATAACACGGAAGACTTCAGACGCGTGGCTGGGTTAAAGCTGATGGATCCGGTTGTATCATTCAAGTAAAGTGAGCCTGTCCCCTTATCTGCCCTTATCTGCCCAAGGCTCGCAAAAGCTTTTGGTGGAGCCCGCCGAAGCCGCCGTTGCTCATTATAAGCACCTGATCGGCCGGTTGCGCGAGCGCCAGGATCCTGGCCACGATGGCGTCGAGATCCTGGAGGAGGATGCGTTTACTCCCGAGGCTGCGCGTGTGCCCGGCCAGATCCCAGCCGAGGTGGGGGGGACAATAAAAAAGCGCGACATCCGCCTCGCTGAACGCATCGGCGAGGGACTCGGCATGGGCGCCGAGGCGCATGGAATTGGAACGCGGTTCGAACACCGCAATGATCCGCGACGATCCGACGCGCTGGCGCAAGGCCGAAACGGTGGCGCGGATCTCCGTGGGATGATGCGCGAAATCGTCATACACCGACACACCGCGGAGGACCGCAAGCTGTTCCAGCCGGCGTTTGACACCGGCAAAGCGCGACAAGGCGCGGAGAGCCACATCGGGGGTCACGCCCGCATGCCGCGCGGCGGCCAAAGCGGCGAGCGCGTTGAGCGCATTATGCTGTCCGAGCAATCCCCAGATGACCCGCCCGACCGGGTGGCCTTCGAACATGACATCGAATGCGCTGAAATCCGCGGCCGCGTCTCGAAAACCCCATTGCTGTACCCGATCCGCTCCGAAGGTCTCTTCGGGCGTCCAGCGGCCCATCGTCAGCACCTCGTCGATCACCGCGTCGGGGGCCGGCCGGATGAGCAACCCTTGACCAGGTAGGATGCGCATCAGGTGGTGAAACTGTCGCTTGATTGCATCCAGATCAGGGAAGATATCGGCATGGTCAAATTCGATATTGGTGATCACCAAGGTGCGCGGACTGTAGTGGATGAACTTGGACCGCTTATCAAAAAACGCCGTATCGTATTCATCCGCCTCCACCACGAAGTAGCGGCCGCCGCCGAGCCGGGCGGTCACATTGAAATTCAGGGGGACCCCGCCGATGAGAAACCCCGGCGCATGACCCGCGTCCTCCAAGATCCAGGCCAGCATGCTGGCGGTCGTGGTTTTGCCGTGGGTGCCGGACACGGCGAGCACCCAGCGATCCCGCAGCACCTGCTCGGCTAGCCATTGCGGCCCCGATCGATAGGCCAAGCCCTCATTAAGGAGGTATTCGATGCAAGGATTTCCGCGGGAGAGTGCGTTGCCAACGACCACCAGATCGGGTGGGGGATCGAGGCTAGAGGCACGATATCCGTCCGTGAGCCTGACGCCGCTTTGCTCAAGCTGAGTGCTCATCGGCGGGTAGGCGCCCTGATCCGAGCCGGCGACCTCGTGCCCGAGCTCGCGCGCAATGCGGGCGATCCCGCCCATGAAGGTGCCGCCCACGCCGAGAATATGGATCTTCACGCCGTGGACGCCGGAAAATATCGCCGGCCGCTCCGGGATGAGCCGCGGGACACAAAGACCCTTAAAAACGTGGCAACGGCGCTAGACATCGGCACGAAAATGCGTTGAGGGGTATTTTAGTTGCGGTGTCTATCATAAACTGCGCGCTGTGCGCAGGCTATGTCAGCACCGGGTGGATAAGCCGCGTCTAAGAGAACTATAACTTCGCGGTTTTCGCGGGCGCTTTTAGTCCTACTGTGTTACAAGGCGATCAAGGGATGCCATGCGAAAAAGCGCAGTTTACACGGCAGTAAATGAGCATTTCGAGCCCGATGCCAACGAAGCAGGGCGCCCTTCAGCAGCTTGTAACACAGTAGGATTGGGTTACCATACGACGACGCAGAGCTTGTGACGAAATCGTAGCGAGCACGCCCGCCCGCGAGGCGCACGGCGCGCAGGAACCGGAGTGTATACGGAAATACATGAGGATTCCGAGCACCGCGCAACGGCGGGCTGCGCAGTAGATTTATTCAGAAACTCTCAGTCGAGGAGGACAAAGCATGTATAAGAACATAGCTCCGGTAAGAATTGCCGTCTTTACCTTCGCGTTGACACTCGCAATTTCAGGCTGCGAGTCGGAGAAACCCGCCGTGACGGAAGCGCCGAAGCCTGCCGCCGCGCCCCCCCCGCCAGCCGCATCCCGGCCGCTGTTCGAGCGTTTGGGCGGACAAGAGGGACTCACGGCCATCGTCGAAGGACTCATCTCCAATATAGGCGCGGACCCGCGAACTAGGATTCACTTCACGAACATCGATATTGGCCGCCTCAAGCCCAAGACGGTGGAATACTTGTGCGAGAAGACGGGAGGGCCCTGCAAGTATACCGGCGGGGAGATCAAGACCATGGCTAAGCCGCTACAGCTCGGCAATGCCGATTTCGACGCCTTCGTGGAAGACCTGACCAAGAGCCTCGATAATAAACAGATTGCCCAGTCGGATAAGGATGAGTTCTTGGGGATGCTCGGCAAGCTGAGATCCGACGTGGTGGCCACCTATGGCGCCGGGCCCTAATGTATTCCCCGCAACGCAAGACGCCGCCTGGGGATGGCTTGACGCTCATCCTCGGTAAAGAGGCGCAGCCGGTAAAGGCGCCAGGGATCGGCATCCGCCCGCCGGCACATCCCGAAACGGAAGGGGGGGAGCATCTCGGGCAGCGTGTAACGCAGATCGGTGAACCATACGCAGCGCGCCGCCCCGCCGCGGTCGACACGGTACAGCGCCGGAAAACGCGCGAACTCGCGAAAACCGGCGAAGCCGTCCTGCGACCAGACCTCGCGCGCGAGCGGCGCCGTGCGGGGATCATCGGTGCCGAAGCGCGGATAGCGCGTCCAGCGCGCGGCAGAAGGCGCTACATAGGCGGCCGCCGTGGATGGAAATAGCCACGCGCCGGGGCACGCGAGCCCGTCCGGCCCGGTGAGCCGAAGATGGGTTTCGTAAACATCGAGCTCTTGTGAGACGATGATTTTCCAGTTGAACGGCGAGAACGGCTGCGCCATGGCGTGAACGCTGGTCTCGCCGAGCGCAGGGCCGCGGGCATAGGCGTGTCCGATGGCGAGCGCTTGTGTGTGGAGGAAATACTGTAAGCCGAGATAACTCCCGAGGATGCCCAAAGCCAGGACCGCAGAGCGCCGGGCGTTCCATTTGAAAGAGACCAATAGCCCGATTAGGAGCGTCCCGGAAAAAACGGGATCGATGACATAAGTGATCGGCAGGGTCACCCGGTCTTGCGAAAACGGCGCCCAGATCTGCGTACCGTAGGCCGTGATCAAATCGCCCCCAATATGTGCGCTGATCCCGAGCACGCATAGCGGGTAAAAAGCTCGCCATCCGTGCGCGCCGCGTAGCAGATACGGGCACGCCGCGGCCACCAGACCCGCCCACAGCGGCATAAGCACCAGAGAGTGCGTCGGCCCCTGGTGTAGAGTGAGGTAGACCAGCGGATCGGCCCAAAAGACCAGATAATCGATGTCGGGAAACGCCGCCGCGATAAAACCCGCCGACACCCGTTGGCGCACCGGCAAGCCGACAGATCGTGCCGTGCCGATGGTCTGGGCCAGCAGGGCGCCGCTCAGGCCATGGGTAAAAGTATCCAAACCAAGCGCACTATTGCAGAGCTTCCCTAAACGGGTGGTTCGGGGTCGCTCGCGGGCACTGCCGCGCTTGGCCCCACCGTCGCATGGGCGAAGCGTTCCGCGATGCCGAGCAGGCGCTCGAGAAACGCCTCCGTCGCGCCCGATCCCGGTGAATCATCGTGCATCCAGTAACAGAACGTCGCGAGATAAATGCCGGTCGTCGCCACCTCCTCGAACGCTCGTTGCACATAGGCGGCGTCGCGATGCGCCGCCTCGCGAAACCACTGCACGGTGCGGCTCACGCGCATGATCCCCGGGATCTGAATATGTAGGTGGCCCGGTTCGAACTTGCCGTAGATCATCTGCCGGGTGACGCGCCGGTGCGGCGCTAAGGCGTTGAGCCAGGCCATGATGACGCGCTGCAAGCGTCGCCGGGTCGTCAGGCTTAGAAAACCGGGCACCGCGGCGGCGCGTAGCATCGCGGCGTCCGCGCGGTCGAACCAGGCCTCGACGATATCCTCCTTTTCGCGGAAATAAACACGCAGCTCATCGAGCGTGATCCCGGCAGCCTCGGCCACCTCATGCAGTCGCACCACTTCCCACGAGCGCGGCTCGGCTAAAGCAAGGGCGGTATCGACGATCCTCTGTTTGAGATCCTGTTCGTGGTCCAAAGCGTGCGCTGAGAATGCCGGTAGTACCTGTCATCAAGTATAGCGTTTAAATTTATCCCCCGCGGCCCCCCGGACCTTAAAAATGGCGTTTCATAGCCTGCGGAACAAACTCTAAATGGACTGCCCGTGGCAGCGGAACGTAAAGCGCTTGCCGGCACTACCGCGAAGGCGGAAACTATGGAAAACTGCTGTAGTTAACAAGAAAACGCTCCTGAGCGTGGAGAGAAAAAATGGGCGAAAGGAAAATCGTCACCATCCACTCCTATCGCGGCGGGACGGGGAAATCCAATATGACCGCCAACATCGCCATTTGTGCTCAGGCGGCCGGCAAACGGGTGGCGGTGCTCGATACGGACCTGCAATCGCCGGGGATCCACATCCTTTTCAACTTCGATCAAGAGCGGATTAAGCTGACCTTATACGACTTCTTGCGCGGCAAATGCACCATTGCGCAAGTCGTGTACGACGTCTCCGAGCATGGGCGTCCCGAGGCCCCAGGGAAATGCTGGTTGGTCCGGCATCGCTGAATGCTCAGGCCATTACACAGCTCCTTGATGAAGGCTACGATATCAACCGGCTGAATGACAATTTCGATGCCTCGCTGGACGAATTCGACCTCGATTACCTGTTCATTGACACCCACCCCGGACTGAACAAAGAGACCATGCTGGCGGCGGCGCTCTCGGAAATCCTGATCATCTTGATCCGGCCCGATCAGCAGGACTACTACGGCACGGCCGTGTTGACCGAAATCGCGGCCAAGCTCGAGGTCCCAAAGGTTTACCTCATTGCCAATAAGGTGTACGCACGGCTCGATCCGGCCGAGCTGCGGACGCGCCTGCAAGAGGTCTTTGGCCGCGAGATCATCGGAATGATCCCTTTGAGCGAAGACTTTGCCGAGCTCGCGAGCGAAGGACTGTTCGTCCATCGCTATCCCGAGCACCCCATCAGCCTCGAGATCCGGGATATTACCCAGCGCATACTGAGCGCATGAATCGCGGCCGCCCGATATTGAGCGCGGCATAGGGCCCCGGGGAACGGATGATGTCCGATGCCGCCGAGCAAGACTACGTGGCGCAGCTCATGGCGCAGCGCGAAGAGATCGAGGCGCCCTGCAATCCCTCGCACTACCGTATCCTGAAACGGATCGCCTCTAACTCGGACAACTATCTGGCGATCGGCTTTGGTGCAGGAAGTGCGCCTGGACTGGCCGGCAACCTCGCCCTTGCGGGTCTGCTGACTGAGCTCGGGCTGCGACCGTTTATCAAGGAGATTTGGGGCGTCTCGGTGGGTGCCATCGTTGGTGGGGGCTGGAGTACCGGGCTATCGGTCGACCATATGCTGTCGCTCGCCGACGAGCTCGATCGCAAGGGCGCTGTGGATTTTGCTCGTTGGGAAGTCCTGGGGGTGGGACTGGCGCGTCTGCTTCTTTTCAAGCAATTACCCGACGGTCTGGTGCGCGGCCGCCGCTTTCGTAAGGCGATAGAACGCGGGCTTCCGGTCCAGCGCTTCAAAGAGTGTGACATACCCTTTCGTGCGATCGCCTGCACCGATGATGGGCACGCCCATGAAGGCTGGCGCGCGATCCCCATTGTGGTGGTCACGGCCAAGGATCTCACCGCGGAGGATCATCAGCGGCTCAATGGCTATGTACAATACATCATCCATAAAGGGGCGTATGGGCGCGAAGATCTGCTGCAAGAACTTGGCAATCGGATCGCGGCGTGCCTCGGCCAAGTCGCATAGGAGAAGAAAGCAATGGCGACGATCCTATTGGTAGAAGATAACGAGATGAACCGGGATATGCTCGGGCGCCGCTTGCGGCGCCGTGGTTATGAGGTGCTCATCGCGGTCGATGGGGCCGAAGGCGTGGCGATGGCCCAGCGTGATGGGCCGGATTTGATCTTGATGGACATGAGCCTGCCGATCATGGACGGCTGGGAGGCAACAAGGCGGCTGAAGTCGGCGCCCGAGACCCAAGCGATCCCCATCATCGCCTTGACCGCCCATGCCATGTCGGGCGACCGCGAGAAGGCCCTCGAGGTGGGCTGCGATGACTACGACACCAAGCCGATCGAGCTCGACAGGCTGCTCGGGAAAATCGAAGTTCTGTTGAACAAGGGGGCAGGGGGTGAGCCATGACCGCCAATGACATGTCCGAGCCGGGGTTAGAAGCAGGGGCGGAGCGAGATGGGAGCGCTGAGATCCCAGGCCCGCACTCCGCGTCACACCTGCGCCATGAGTTGCGCACACCCATCAACCACATCATCGGCTACAGCGAATTGCTGTTGGAGGAGGCCAAGGACAGTCAGCTCGAACCCTTCACCGGCGACCTCCAGAAGATCCACACAGCGGGGAAGACCCTACTCGGGATGCTGAACGCCCTCTTCGATCCCCAACGCTAACCGCCACCTCTCCTTCACCTGCCCCACAGCCGACGGGCGATCTTTCCTGGCTTCACGATGAAGACACCGACACCGAAGCAGTGACGGCCGACCGTGAAGCCACCGCCCTCCTCCCTGGCCACCTGCTGGTCGTGGATGACAACGAGACCAATCGCGACATGCTGTCCAAGCGTCTCATCAAGGCTATCGGGTCAGCATGGCAGAGGACGGCCGGCGCGCCTTGGAATCAGTGCGGGCCCAGTCTGTCGACCTGATGTTGCTAGATGTGCTCATGCCGGAGATGGATGGCTACGAGACCCTGAAACAGATCAAGGCCGACCCGCGCCTGCGCGACATCCCCGTCATCATGATCTCGGCGCTCGATGAGATCCAGAGCGTCGTGCGCTGCATCGAGCACGGTGCGGAAGATTACCTCCTCAAGCCCTTCAATCCGGTACTGCTGCGTGCCCGGATCGGGGCCTGTCTGGAAGTTGCAGGCGCAGGCCCGAAACCGCCTGCGCTCAAAAAAATAACTTTCGTGGTCTAATCGGCAGCGCGGGAAGCTTGGGGGCTTACCGGCTGGCAACCGCGCCGAGGCACGGCTACACTGCTTGCATATGAGCACGGGATTTATCTATGACCCGGCCTACCTTGAGCACGACACCGGTCACGGGCATCCCGAGTGCCGCCGGCGCCTCGAGGTGAGCATGGCGCATCTGGCCGCGCAGCCGTGGTTCGAGCGCATCCAGCGCATCGCGGCGCGCCCCGCGGAAATCGCGTGCATCGAAACCATCCACGACCACAGCTATATTCAACGCGCACGGGGAGCCTGCGCCGCCGGGGAGCGGTATTTGGATTCCCCCGATGTCGCGATTTCGTCGCGGTCTTTCGATGCGGCTCTGCTCGCGGCGGGCGCGGGGCTCGAACTGGCCGATAGGCTCCTCGGGGGGGAGATTGACAACGGTTTCGCCATGCTTCGGCCGCCGGGTCATCACGCCGAGCACGCTATGGCGCTCGGGTTTTGTCTCTTCAACAACGTTGCTATCCTGGCGCGTTATCTCCAGAAGCGTTACGCGATCGATAAGGTGCTGATTCTCGACTGGGATGTACATCACGGTAACGGTACCCAGCACAGCTTTTATACCGACCCTTCAGTGCTCTACGTGAGCCTGCATCAATACCCGTTCTATCCGGGCACCGGAGCCTGGACGGAGACCGGGAGCGGCGCGGGCGCCGGGGCTACGTTAAACTGTCCGATGACGGCCGGCGCCACCGATGGCGACTACCACGCGGCGTTCAGGGAACACATCCTACCCAAGATCAACGCCTTTAAACCGGAATTTATCTTGATCTCGGCGGGCTTCGATGCGCACCGCGACGACCCGCTTGCGGAGGTTTGCCTCACCACGGAATGTTTCCGCTGGATGAGTCAACGCATGCTGGAAGCCGCGCACCAACATGCCGAGGGACGGCTCATTGCGCTGCTCGAAGGCGGATACAACCTGCGGGCGCTGCCGCTTTGCATCGCCGAACATCTCAAGGTCCTTGCCGGCGTCCAGCCATCTCGGGATCCGACCTTATCCCATGAACCGCGGAGGTGATCAATGACTGAGCTTACTCGACGGCGCTGCAAACCCTGCGAAGGCGGTCTGCCGGCGCTGACCGCCTCCGAGGCCCGGGATCTCATAAACTACGTACCGGGTTGGGATCTCGCTGAAGATGCCAAGTCGATTTCAAAAACTTATCGCTTCAAGAATTACCACGAAACGATGGCTTTCGCCAATGCCGTCGCCGCGATCGCCCATGAGGAGGATCACCATCCGCTGATGGAGATCGGTTACCGAACCTGCGCGGTTCGCTATACGACGCACGCGATCGACGGCCTGTCGGAGAACGATTTTATCTGTGCGGCCAAGGTCGATGCCCTCCTGAGGCCGACGGATACCGCTGGAGACCGCATCGTCTCTGAGAGCTTGTGAATAAATCGACCGCGCCGCGTATGCGCAGGGATTTACCTCGACGACAGCCTGGGCCGACGTTTAAATTTCTTCGCCTTTTCTTCTATAAAACCAGAAAGCCGCACCGGCGATTAACATAAAGACTACGCTAATCGCCGCCCACAGGCCTAACCCGGACCAGTCGCTTTCAGCCCCACCCGCCACTTGAAACGGAAACCGCAACACGTGCTTCTTGCCGCCCGGTGCTTCTATGCCCACGACTTCCACGAAGTATCCCGGTGCTTTAAACGTGTGGTCTACTTCGATGATCCCCGAGGAATAGGCCTTTGAGGGTAAACGCTGTAGAACCAGCGCCTTGCCGTCGCTGGAACCATCGAGCGCCGCCGGCCACGACTCGACCTCGAGCAGGCGGGCCTCGGTTGGCATCTTGCGTAACTCCGCGTGGACAAAATCGACCGTCAGAACGGTTGGCCCAGTGAGGGGAATATCCTCGCAGAACCTATTACTACCGGTCGCGGCTTGGTAAGCATTGAAGTTAACATCGTAGTCCCCGATTTTGCGCATGCATTTCTCGCTCGTCTCACTCTGCGCAACCGCGGTATGACTGACCAGCAGGAACACGGCCAGAACCGCTATCCGCCCACACATATGCGCCTTCATAATTCGCCTCCTGTTATAGTTGTAAAGATTTGCCCGTTGTCCTCCCCTCACCTAAGGCTAGACTACGCGAGGCCAACACTCAATCGCGGGGCTCGCGTTGCGCGCATCCTAGCCAACGATGATTTGTTATCATGCCGTGACTTGACATATTGAGCATCATGACAGAGAAATGCTATCAGATTTTGTTCCTGTGCAGTGATCGGCTCCATTCGTAGTAGTTCTTCAGAAGACGTTTCATCGTCGCCGTCAACCGGGTTTTCCGCCACAGGTTAGCGGCTTTCTTTACGGCCTCCGCCTGGGTGGGATACGGGTGGATGCTCGCGAGCAAGGTTTTCACGCCCCGGCCTGCTCGCATCAGCACCGTGATCTCACTGATGATCTCGCCAGCATGCTCGGCGACCACGGTCGCCCCGAGAATGCGATCCGCTCCCTTCTTGATATGCAAGCGCGCAAAACCCTCCTCTTCACCATCGAGGATGGCGCGATCGACCTCGGCCAGATCGTAAGTAAAGGTTTCGGTTTCCATGCCCCGCTCGGCGCAAGCAGCCGCACCCATCCCCACATGGGCAATCTCGGGCGTGGTGTAGGTACACCAGGGGACGAGGAGCGAGCGCGTGGTGGCGTAGCCCAACCCGAAGGGATGGGGAAAAAGCGCGTTTTGGATCACAATTTGCGCCAGGGCATCGGCCATGTGGGTAAATTTGTACTCGGAGCAGACGTCACCCGCGGCGTAAATCGAAGGATTCGTGGTCTGTAAATGATCATCCACGCGCACGCCGGCCGTGGTATTGAAATCGATCCCGGCCGCGTCCAAGCCCAGGTCTTCGACGTTCGGGGCTCGCCCTGCGCCCACGAGGATTTCATCGACACACAATTCCTGCCGCCGGCCTTGTGTTTCATAGGCTACAATCTTTCGGCGCTCAGCGCGGCTCACCTGGCTAATGCCGGCGTTCAATGCGAACTTTACTCCCTCGCTTTCCATCCGCTGCTGCACGACGCAGGCCGCGTCCGGGTCGTCCCGCACGAGGATACGCTCGGCACGTTCTAGCACCCAGACCTCGCTCCCGAAGCGAGCGAAGGTCTGCGCCAGCTCGCAACCGATCGGCCCGGCCCCGATGACGGCCAAGCGCCGCGGTAGCACGCTCAGATCGAAGACCGTTTCATTGGTGAGATAGCCGGCTTCCATGAGACCGGGGATCGGCGGCGCCGTCGCGCGCGTCCCCGTGCAGACCGCCGCTTTTCTGAAGATGAGCGTCTGGTCCCCAACCACGATCCGGTCCTCTCCGGTGAAGCGCCCTTCGCCCAGGTAAACATCGACCCCGAGCCCTGCGTAACGTTCAACCGAGTCGTTGTTGCTGATGCGTGCGCGCAGCCGCCGCATGCGCGCCATCACCGCGCCGAAGTCGTAGCCGACCTCGCCCGCGATCCGCAATCCGAACTCCTCGGCGTTGCGCAACCCGGACCATGCGCGCGCGGCGCGAATCAAGGCCTTGGAGGGCACGCAACCCGCGTTCAGACAATCACCACCCATTAGCGCTTTTTCGATCAGCGCCACCTTCGCGCCCAGCCCCGCCGCCACCACCGCCGTCACGAGCCCGGCCGTTCCCGCCCCGATGACGGCCAGGTTGTACGCTCCGGAAGGCTGTGGATTACTCCAGTTGCTCGGCCGAACGTTCGCGGCCAGCTCACGGTTGTACGCATCATCGGGAAGGAGCCGGTCGCGGCGCGCGTTATTCACGCTTGATGCTCTCGGATCGCAGCCGGTGGTAGAGCACCGGCGCGAGCGCCAGCAAGCCCAGCAGTGTGAACGCCAGCAGCACTCCCGGTGTTGCAATATCGGCCATCGAATTCAGGCCGCCGAGCTGCCGGCCGGCGTAGGCATAGACGAAGCTGCCCGGCACGATCCCGATCGCCGTCGCCAGCATGTAAGTCGAAAGGCGGATCCGGGTGAGGCCGCAGAGCAGGTTGACGAGAAAGAAGGGGAAGATCGGTATGAGACGGAGGGTCATAAGATAGTTGAACGCGTTTTCGGCAAAACCCCGTTGAAACGCATCCATCCTTTGGCCGAACTTGGTCTCCACCCACTCCCGCAAAAGATAGCGGGCGGCGAGAAACGCGAGCGTCGCTCCGCTCGTGGCCGCGATATTGACGTACAATGTCCCGAGCACGCTCCCGAACAAAAATCCGCCCGCCAGCGTCATGATCGCGGCTCCGGGCAAGGACACGGCGGTGATCAGCGCATAGCTAATGATGAAGGCGGCGACGGCGGTTCCGTAGTTGGCCTCGGTAAGGGCTAAGAGCGAATCGCGATGGGTCTTAAGAGCCTCGAAAGACAGATAGCGACCCAGGTCATAATAAAAAAAGCCGGCGACGGCGATAGCGAGACCTGCCGCCAGGATCCACTTGCCTACGGGCAGAGACCGCAATGGGTCCACAGTACGCTTTACCTCCAATACCATCGACATTGTCCGGGGCAAAGTCTAACACGGAGCGGAGCAGTTTGACTTAGCCAATCGTACAGCCAGCTTGAGCACTCAAGCTGGCTGTGTCACGCTGGGTGGCAAGGCCAGGCAGAGAGGTTGGCGCCGGAACAACGCCAAGAAATAGCTAGCAAGGCTGCGCAAGCGCAGTGGGAAATCAAAGTCCGGGTAATGCAAGTTTTATCTTTTTACCCTTTGCAACCTGAATTAAATCTAACTCGACCATCCGGACAAGATCGCGGTGCTGTGTGCGAGTTGTTAGTTTGCGATATAGCCCCTTGTACCATGGCTGAGATTGAAGTTTATTCAGATCATAATCGACCGCCAACAGGTAATTTAGAATCGTGAGTTGCCGCATATTGATCGTTTTACTTTGGAACATGTTATTGACTTGGACCTGAAAAAGTAACCCACTTACCATCGTATTAACACGATTGTGTAGTTTGTTAATAACTTCACGCATCCCTCCTAAGAAGAACTCTACAAATGCTGTATTAGGATAAGTTTCATGCTTTTCTGCAGCCTTACGGGCAACATTAAACAGGGTGAAATATTCATCAACATGCTCCAAGTAATACCGGGACATTGCAAAGGGAGCATATTTGAAACCGGAACACTTGAGCACCAAAGCTTCTAGCACCCTCCCAACCCGACCGTTTCCATCCCAGAAGGGATGTATCCTCTCAAAATAATAATGAACTAAAGGCGCCCTAATTAAGGGGTTTAATACGCGAATCTCGTCGCTATTAATCCAATCTAAAAACCCCTTTACTAGAAGCTGTATATCATCCAAGCATTTTGGCGCCACATAAAGCCCACCGTGTTCCTCGTCACCAACTCTTGTTAAGTCTCCCTTCTCATTATCGCGATACTGTCCGGGTACATTGCGAGGATGGATTAGGCCCGCAGTAATCGTTGCATGGAGATCAGTGATCATAAATTCCTTTAAGCGAATCGCGCCTGCTCCGTCTGTGACCACAGCTTTAGCGAAGTTTTCGGCTATACCATAAGCGTCACGAATGTTCGTAACCCGTCGCTCTTTTTCTTCCTTCGCCTCCGCATTTTCTTCAAGGTCAAGGAGTGCAGCGGTCTCCTCTTGAGAGAGCGTACCGCCTTCGATCGTATTTGTCCCAAAGATGCTAGAAACAATGACTTCCTTGTCAAGTCGAGTAGCGATGTCCGGCAAGACGGGAACACAGCAGAATCGCTCTTGAGCGTCATTCACTCGATCTAGTGTAGTGCTTCGTTGTTCTTGGAACTTAAACGGCGATTGGCACGAATGACCTTCTGCAGAATGTCATTGGCCTTGGCGGTCCAGACGAAGGGCTTGGGGTCGCGATTATGCACGGCGATA
>JBOIDL010000091.1:0-14627 GCA_050740435.1 Gammaproteobacteria bacterium | reverse complement strand
CCGCCTTGTGGGACTTCGCCCACCTTGACACCCTTCGGCGTCGCCTCATCCAGCGCGCAGGCCGTTTAATACGTCCGCAAGGACAGCTCACCCTCAGTATGTCAGCCAATCAAGCGGTCCAGGAGGAACTGTTGCATTACCTGGCGGCTTTGAAAGCTGCGTGAGCCGCCGAACAACCGGATTTTTTTGCAACGTTAGGGCAAAGTCAAGGTCGTCGCGTATCTGGTGTTCCCACAAGCGGCGTTGCCATATCCCAAATTCCCGTCGCTGGCTGCAATGCGTAGTCCGCATCGCCTTCGGGTAACCTCCAGAGGCAGTGCAGATGATCAGGCAGCAAGACAAAGGCGTCGATGGTAAAGCGATGGGCGCGTTTTACCGCCCGTAGCGCCTCGCGTAGCGCAGAAACCACGGGTGGATCGGTCAATAGCGCCTGACGTCGATAGGTATTGACGGTGAAAAAGTACGTAGCCCCAGGGGTGACAGCACGACGAAATGTAGCCATGCGGTGATTGTATCCGTTATTTCGTGCGCACAGCGCACGCTACGCTAGCTGCCCCTTAACTCCTTAATTCTCCGATCGTGGCCAAAAACCCCTACGCAGCCAGTTTCTGAACCTTGACCCCCTTGGTTCGCCGTTTCGCCTGACAGAGGTCGTAAGTGGCCTGCATGTTGACCCACGACTCGGCCGTCGTGTTCGTTGCCATACTAATGCGCACGGCCATGTCCGAGCTGAATCCAGCACGCTCGTTGATGAGTAGCGAGAGCTGCTTGCGGCTCACCCCAAGGCGCCTCGCCGTCTCTGTCACCGTAAGCCCAAGGGATCCAAATAGAGCCGACGAAAGACGCCGCCGGGGTGGGGCGGGTTATGCATTTCCAAACCTGCTTCAGTGATAGTCTTCATAGTCCACGTCCCACGCGTGCCCTCCCTCAAAACAGAAGAGCACCCTCCAATTGTCGCTTACTGTCACCGACCAAACTCCGCTGCGGTTGCCCTTGAGCTGATGTAACCTGGCACCAGGGAAATCCATGTCCTTGGATTGAAGTGTAACTACTAGCGTAACGCGTTTCAATTCAATATTCGTTTTCCTCTATGCTCATTCACCTAGGCTGCTGTCTGTGGCGAAGAGCAAGGCCAAGGCGAGCACCTGGGCCTGACTTTCGTCGGCGGGAGGTGCCAAATATCAAGACATGTTAACGTCTCGCACGGGTCCGGGCGAAAGGGGTTTGTCGGCTCGGGGAGATGAACCGGATCGAATCGGGTATCCGTCGGGGATCAGACCATTGGGGTAGAGCGAATAGCCCTGTGGGTGAGCGGGGTGACTGGCTCTCCGGCCAGGTTGACACCGATGAGGTCGATTAGGCGGGCGCATAATCCGCGCGCGGCGCGAGGAAATCGAGAAGTAGTCGATTCAGAACAATCGCTAGATCCGTGCTTTCGGCAGGTAGCGCAAGGGCGGTACGGGCCGTCCGTTGCGTCTGATCTCGAAATACAGCTTGACCTGCCTGCTCCCGCTATTCCCCATCTCTGCGATTTGCTGTCCGCGGGCGACCCGATGGCCTTCCTGGACCCATAGACGGCGGTTGTGAGCATAGGCGCTGAGATACACGTCATCGTGCCGTATGATGATGAGCTTTCCGTAGCCGACAAGTCCATCGCCGCTATAGACCACTTCACCCGCGGCCGCCGCCCAAATGGGCTGTCCAGGTTGCCCCAAGAGATCCAATCCTTGCCGGCTTGACGCGCTATTGGCCGGCAACGGCGTGCCTCGCGCCGGCCATTGCCATTGAATCGATCCGGCCGGCGGCGGCGCCTGCCCGCGGGTCGGCGGGCTTATTTCGGCTCGAGGCGCGCTCGCCCGGACCTGGCGCCTCGGCGCCGGCCTCGGAGCGGTTGCCGAACCTTGCGTCTGATGCAAAGCTAAACGCTGGCCGGGGTAGATGATGAACGGGGTTTTGATCCGGTTCCAGCGGGCAATCTCCCGGTAATCGAGCCGGTAACGCCATGCGATCGAATGGAGGGTGTCTTCGCGCGCCACCACGTGCTGGCGCGCTCCAACGCCGGCTTTAATTGCCATGCGATCGCTGCCCGTCCGAGCACTTACGACCGGGGCCTTGGCCGTCGTTCCGCAGCCGGCGAACTGACTCACAACCACCAGGATCGCTATGAGTTGCGCATCCAGCCGCACGGGCATCGCCGTCCTATCCCAGTCCTGCTATGAGCGGCACGAACCGCACCTCCTCGAGGGGCTTCTCCTCGAAGTGTTCGGGATAGCGCGTCACCAAAACCAGCCATTGCGAGCCGCTCTCGCCCACCGGCGCGACGATGCGGCCGCCGATGGCAAGCTGCTCCAGTAGCGCCGGGGGGACTCTGTCGACGGCGGCGGCGATCAGGATCGCATCATAGGGCGCGTGATCCTGCCAGCCGATACGTCCGTCTCCGTGTTCGACGCGGACGGCACGATAATGCAAAGCCGCCAAACGCTCCCGCAACCGCGCCGCCAGGGCGCCGATGCGCTCGATGCTGTGGACCGATTTGGCGAATTGCGCCAGGACCGCGGACTGGTACCCGGTGCCGGCCCCGATTTCCAAAACCTTATCCATCGCGCCGCTCACAAACAACGCCTCGGTCATACGCGCCACGATATAGGGTTGCGAAATGGTCTGGCCGTAACCGATGGGCAAGGCCTTATTCTCGTAGGCGCGGCCCGCGAGGGCCTCGTCGACGAAAAGATGCCGCGGTACCGTGCGCATGGCGTGCAGCACCTCGCGTGATCCGATCCCCCTCTCCCGCAACTCCCGGATCAAGCGATCGCGGGCGCGCTGGGAGGTTAGACCGATGCCGCGGTGATCAGCCTGCATGCACGCGCAAGGCCTCGAGCCATCGCGACACCGTATCCAAGGCCCGGTAATGGGTCATATCGACTTGCAGCGGGGTAATCGATACATACCCGCTCCTGACGGCATGAAAATCGGTTCCCACCCCCGCATCCTCCTCCAGGCCGGGCGGGCCCACCCAATAAATCGGCCGCCCACGCGGGTCCAGCGCCTGCACCACCGGTTCCGATTTATGCCGCCGGCCAAGGCGAGTGGCCGCCAATCCCCGAAGCTCGTTCCACGGGCAGTCCGGGACATTGATGTTCAAGATGGTATCCGCGGGTAAGGGCCGGAGCCCGATTTCTTTGACCAGTAAGCTTGCGATCCGGGCGGCGGTTTCGTAATGCACCGCTTGGCTGCCGGCCAAGGAAACCGCCATCGCCGGCAACCCGAGGAAACGCCCCTCGATCGCCACGGCGACGGTGCCGGAATAGAGGACATCATCGCCGAGATTGGCCCCGGCATTGATCCCGCCTAACACCATGTCGGGTACCCGATCGAGCAAGCCGGTGATGGCAAGGTGCACGCAATCGGTCGGGGTGCCGTCAACATAGATGAAACCGTTCTCGGCGCGACCGGCCCGAAGCGGTTTTTCGAGAGTCAAGGAGTTACTCGCGCCGCTGCGATTGCGATCCGGCGCAACCACGGTGACCTCTCCGAGCGCCGCAAGCGCTTGGGCAAGGCAAGCGATCCCCGGCGCCTGATACCCGTCATCGTTGCTTAATAAGAACAACACCGGGGTTCTAGATTCTCAAGACGACCACGGGTTAACTCAATCCCCGACATGCTGGTGATTAGTCCAGCAAAAATTCGAGCAGCGCCTTCTGCGCGTGCAAACGGTTCTCGGCCTCATCCCAGACGACGCTGTGCGGGCCATCGATCACTCGGGCGCTGACCTCCTCGCCGCGGTGCGCGGGCAGGCAGTGCATAAAAAGGGCGTTAGGTTTTGCGAGCGACAGCAAATTCTCATCTACCTGAAAGGGGCTAAAAACCTCGCGCCGCGCGTGGCTTTCTTGTTCTTGTCCCATGCTGGCCCAGACATCGGTGACCACCAGATCCGCGCCGCGAACCGCTTCTTGCGGCCGATCGCAGCGGCGCACCGCGCTCGCTGTCGCGTCCCCAATCTCTTCCCGCGGCCAGTAGCCGGACGGGCAAGCGATGCGGAGCGTAAATCCATACAGCCCGGCAGCCTCGATATAGCTGTGGCACATATTGTTGCCGTCGCCGATCCAGGCGACGGTTTTACCTGCAATGGGACCGCGGTGCTCGACGAAGGTTTGGAGATCCGCCAACAGTTGGCAGGGGTGATGGCGATCGGTCAAACCGTTAATCACCGGCACTTCCGAATACGCCGCCAAGCGGCGGAGTTTGTCGTGATCGAAGGTCCGGACCATTATCGCGTCCACCATCCGCGATAACACCCGCGCCATGTCCTCGACCGGCTCCCCGCGCCCGAGTTGCGTGTCGTGCGCGGATAAAAAGATGGCCGCGCCCCCGAGCTGGATCATGGCGGTCTCGAAGGAGACGCGCGTGCGCGTCGAGGACTTCTCGTAAACCATCGCGAGCACGCGGCTCTTGAGCGGTTCATGGGTCTCGCGCGCGCGGCGCATCGCTTTCAATTCGATGCCGCGTTCGATAAGGCGCGAGAGCTCGGCCGGCGTGAGGTCCGCCAAGCTTAAGAAATGCCGTGGCCTGCGCGTACTCACACGTAATTGCTACGTAATTGCTAGAATCCCTTAATCAATGCGCCAAGCTTGTGCACGAGCTCGGCCGCCTCCAGGTCGCTCATCACGAGGGGCGGCAGGAGGCGCGCCACCGTGTCGGCCGTGACATTGATCAGCAACCCTTCGTTTAAGGCTCGCTCCACCAGCTCGCCGCATGGCCGTGTCAGCTCGATGCCGATCATGAGTCCCTTCCCGCGAATATCCTTGATGTGGCCACAACCGTGCAGGACATCTCGCAAACCATCCAGGATACGCCGCCCAAGCTGCGCCGCGCGGTTAACGAGCCCCGCTTGCTCCAGCGTGGCAAGGACCGCGAGCGCCGCCCGGCAGGCGAGCGGATTGCCGCCGAAGGTCGCGGCGTGCATCCCCGGTTGGATCAGCTCCGCGGCCTGACCGCGCGCCAGACAGGCGCCGATCGGCACGCCGTTGCCCAAGCTCTTGGCGAGCGTCAGCACATCCGGGGTGATACCCTCGTGCTGATACGCGAACCACGCCCCGGTGCGTCCGAGACCGGTCTGCACTTCATCCAACATCATCAGCCAGCCGTGCCGATCGCAAATCGAGCGCACTTCGGTTAAATACCCGGGAGCCGGCACGAGCACGCCGGCTTCGCCCTGGAGGGGTTCCAGCAGCACGGCGACGATATCGCGGCGCTGGGATGCGGCCTGCCCGAGCGCCTCGGGATCGTCAAAAGGCACGCGCACGAACCCTTGCACCAGGGGTTCGAATCCGCGCTGAACTTTACGATTGCCGGTGGCGCTGAGGGTCGCCAAGGTCCGCCCGTGAAACGCGCCTTCCATGACCATGATCGCAGGCGCCTCGATCCCCCGCTCGTGCCCGAAGAGCCGCGCGATCTTGATAGCCGCTTCGTTGGCTTCCGCGCCGGAGTTGCAAAAAAACGCGTTATCCATCCCCGATAATTGCGTCAGGCGCGCGCCGAGTTGCTCCTGCAGGGGCACGCGGTACAGGTTCGAGGTATGCACGAGCGCCGCCGACTGCTCGGCCACGGCCCGCGCGACGGCCGGGTGGGCATGGCCAAGCCCGCAGACCGCGATCCCGCTCACGGCGTCCAAATAGCGGCGCTCCTGGTCATCCCAAAGCCAAACACCTTGACCGCGCACGAACGCGACAGGCAACCGCCGATAGCTCGGCATGAGCGGTTTTTCCATCCGATATCTTTTCCCCAACTCAGAGTTTGTGAAAAAACCTACTGCACTCGGGATCTCGAATTCCGGCGGTGCTCGGAATCCTCATGTATTTCAACATACACTCCGGTTCCTGCGCGCCGGCGGAATGCGACCTCCCTTCGCTCGCGACGGTTTTTCACAAACTCTCACTTACGTTAAAAAAAAGCAAAGCCCGGACGAAACCGGGCTGTCGCTCGCAGATCCGATTGTCCGGCATTCGCGGGTCTTATTACAAGTCTGTCTATCTCAGGAAGTAGAGGACAAGGCCCGCCTTCTCTAAGCAAACGCTAAGCTTCGGCGCGCGGCTTTTAAGATGCGCTCGAGATCCGGCAGGTAATGGGACTCCAGCCGGTAGAGCGGCATGATGCAGTCGTAGCCGGCCACGCGTTCGATCGGCGCCTGCAAGGACAACAAGCCTCGTTCGGCGAGTTGCGCGGCGATCTCCGCGCCCACCCCGCAGGTGCGCGCTGCTTCCTGCACGATGACGCAACGCCCGGTCTTGGCGACCGATTCGAGGATGGTCTCGATGTCGAGCGGTTTCAAGGTCGCGACATCGATCACTTCGGCCGCGACGCCTTCCTGAGCGAGGGCCTCGGCGGCCTGCAGCGTCTCCTGGATGAGCGCGCCCCAGGACACCAGCGTGATGTCCGTACCCTCGCGCAGCAGATAACACACGTCGAGCGGCAAGGCCGCACCGTCGTCCACCACCTCCTGGCGGTACAGGCGATACAGGCGCGGGGGTTCGAGAAAGATCACCGGGTCCGGATCGCGGATAGCGGCGAGCAGAAGCCCGTAGGCGCGCGCCGGCGAAGAAGGCACGACGACGCGCAGGCCCGGAATAGGCGCGAACAGGGCTTCCACGCTCTCGGAATGGTGCTCCGGGGCGTGGATCCCGCCGCCGTTGGGTGCGCGCAAGACCATTGGGCAGCTTAAGCGCCCGTGCGTGCGGGTGCGCAGGCGCGCGGCATGATTCAGGATCTGATCGAGACAGGGGTAAATAAACCCCGAGAACTGCACCTCGGCGACGGGTTTGAGACCTTGCGCCGCCATGCCGATCGCCATGCCCGCGATCAGGGTCTCCGACAGCGGGGTATCCACCACCCGCAGCTTGCCGAAGCGCTCTTGCAAACCGAGGGTGGCGCGGAACACGCCCCCGTTAGCGCCGACATCTTCGCCCAAGACGACGACATTCGGGTCCGCTTGCAGCTCAAAGGCGAGCGCCAGATTGACTGCTTCAACGAGTGTAAGCTCGGGCATGACGCACCTATTTACCGGCGCAACCGGCCGTCTCCCGCTGCACGCTATAGGCGCGCGGCAAGGCTGCGTATAAATGCGCGAACATGGTCTCCGGGTTCGGTACAGGCATCGCGGTGTAATCGCGCACCGCTTGCTCTACCTCGGCGGCGACGCTCCGTTCGAGCCGCGCGTCGTCTTCCTCCCGCCAGTCGGCGGCGCGCAGGAGATAGGCACGCAGACGAGCGATCGGATCGGTCCTCCCGTAGCGCTCGACCTCCTCGGTCGAGCGGTAGCGGCTGGCATTGTCCGCGGTCGTATGGTCGCCCATACGATAGCTCAACGCCTCGATGAGACTGGGCCCGTCCCCGCGGCGAGCCTTTTCCAGCGCCCGATCCACCGCATAGCGCACGGCGATCACGTCGTTCCCGTCGACCTGCTCGCCCGCAACCCCGGCCGCGATCGCCTTCTGCGCGAGGGTCTCGGCCGCGGTTTGCGCGGCGCGCGGGACGGAGATGGCCCATTGGTTATTGTTGATCACAAACACCACCGGCAAGCGCCAAATCCCCGAGGCGTTGAGAGCCTCGTAGAAATCCCCCTTGGAGGTCCCGCCGTCACCGACGATGCACACGGCCGCCCGGGCCTCGCCGCGATACTTGAACGCATAGGCCACGCCTACCGCATGGCAGCATTGGCTCGCCACCGGGACGCAGATGGGAAAATCTTCCCGGCAGCGGGTATAGTCCATGCCGCGCTCATCGCCGCCCCAATAGAGCAGGATATCAGCCATGCGCACACCGCGCGGGAACTGGGCGGCCTGATCGCGGTAAGAGGGCAACAACACATCTTCGGATCGCATGGCATGCCCGATACCGGCGCCGATCGCCTCCTGCCCGAGGCACGAGGCATAGGTGCCGAGTTGCCCGGTGCGTTGCATCGCGATCGCCTTTTTATCGAACTGACGCGCGGCCACCATGCCGCGATACAGATCGATGAGCACGGCGGGCTCTCGGGCGAAATCAGGTAAAGGCCCAGCCGGGGCGCCTGCGGGATCCAGAAACTGTGTATAGTGAATACGGAAGCTAGCGACCTCTTTCACTACCACCTCCTGTAAGGTTCCGTTTAATATTATAGCCGCACGAGGGCTCCACGAGGGCGCTCTCACAACTCTCAAGGCTAGGAATCTTTAATCCCAGGGCCAGTCAAAGATCCCGACAAGGCTCGTGTTTGCTAAAGAGGCGCAGTATGCAGACCCCCGCGGATGATCCGATGGCGGCCGCCGGTATCGAATTCGTCGAGTATACCGCGCCCGACACTCAAGCGTTGGAACGATTGTTCGTGACGCTCGGGTTCGCCGCCGTGGCGCGGCATCGCTCGAAACACGTGACGCTCTATCGCCAGGGCGATATCAATTTCATCATCAATCATGAGCCGAACAGTTTCGCCCAGGCCTTCGCCCGCAAGCATGGCGCTTCGGTGTGCGCCTTCGCCATGCGCGTACAAGACGCTGCTGCGGCGTATAAGCGGGCGCTCGGGCTCGGCGCCAAGCCCTATCGCGGTCCGGTGGGCCCGATGGAGCTCAATATCCCCGCGATCCAAGGCATCGGCCGGAGCCTCATCTATCTCGTCGATCGCTACGGGGAACGCTCGATCTACGACGTCGATTTCCTACCGCTCACGGGTACGCCGGCACGCGTTGACGGCGTGGGTTTAACCTATGTCGACCATCTGACCCACAACGTACGCAAGGGCCGGATGGACGAGTGGGCGAGCTTCTACGAGCGGCTCTTTGATTTCAGCGAGATCCGCTATTTCGATATCCAGGGGCAAAAGACGGGACTGAAGTCCCGCGCGATGGCGAGCCCCGGCGGGAAGATCCGCATCCCCATCAACGAGCCTTCGGATCGTCATTCGCAGATCCAGGAATACCTCCAGGCTTATGGCGGTGAGGGCATCCAACACATCGCGCTCGCGACGCAGGATATTTACACCACCGTTGAGTCCTTGCGCGAGCGCGGCGTAAAGTTCCTGGACGTGCCGGAGACGTACTATGACGCCGTCGAAAGACGCGTGCCCGGGCACGGCGAGGATCTCGATCGCTTGCGGCGCGATCGCATCCTCATCGACGGCGCGACCCGTCAACAGGAGGGCGGTTTATTGTTGCAGATCTTCACCGGGACCGTGATCGGCCCCATCTTCTTCGAGGTCATACAGCGCAAGGGTAACGAAGGCTTCGGCGAGGGCAACTTCCAGGCCTTGTTCGAGGCCATCGAACGCGAACAGATGCAGCGCGGGGTGCTCTGATGGCTCAGTGGATCGCATTGCCCAAGAGCGAAGGGCAGTCCTCGCGTCAAGCGCACGCGGATCTGCCCGCGGATACCTACGAACGGGAGCTCGGCAAAGAAGGCTTTTACGGTCCCTCGACGCAAATGTACCACCGGCATCCGCCGACCGGCTGGACCGAGGTGGAGGGCCCGCTCCGGCCACGCGCCTTCGATACGGCGAAACTCGATGGGTTTACGCCGATGCCGTGGGAGGCGGTACGGCTATTTTCCAACGCATTCCTGGATCTCCGGATCTGGCGTTTGCAAGGATCGATGGACAGTCTTGCGCGTAATGCCGATGGCGATGAGCTGCTGTTCGTACACGCGGGCAGCGGGGATCTTTACTGTGATTATGGCCACCTAGCGATGCGCGAGGGAGATTACCTCATGCTGCCTCGCGGTACCTTATGGCGCCTGGAAACCACGGCGCCCGCGACGCTGTTGATGATCGAGGCGACCGGCGCCAGTTACCGGCTCCCCGACAAAGGTATCGCCGGGAGCCATGCGGTGTTCGATGCGGCCGTGCTCGATACGCCCGCCATCGACGAGGCCTTTCGCGCCCAACACTCCGAGCATGCGTGGCGGGTGGCCGTGAAGCGCCGCGGATCCGTGAGCTTCCTTGCCTACCCCTTCAACCCGCTCGATGCGGTAGGGTGGCACGGGACCCTCATGCCCGTGCGGATCAATTGGCGGGATATTCGGCCCTTGATGAGCCATCGCTATCACCTGCCGCCCTCGGCGCACACGACGTTTTTAGCCGAGCGTTTCGTCGTCTGCACCTTCTGCCCGCGGCCGTTGGAAAGCGATCCCGGCTCGTTGAGAGTGCCGTTCTTTCACAACAACGACGATTATGACGAGGTGATCTTTTATCATCAGGGTCAGTTTTTCTCCCGCGATAACATCCATCCGGGCATGCTGACGCTGCACCCGAGCGGCATCACCCACGGGCCCCACCCGAAGGCTTTCCAGGCCGGACAAGCCCACCGCCGCACCGAGACCGACGAGGTCGCGGTCATGATCGACGCGCGCGATGCGCTCGAGGCGGCCGCGCTTCCGGAGGGCGTCGAATGGCCCGGTTATGTGGATTCTTGGCGAGAGCGCTGATGAAAGGTTGTGAAAAAATCGTCGCGAGCGAAGAGAGGTCGTGTTGCATCCTCGGCGCGCCAAACAGGGCCGCTCCCTGGCCCTGGCTTTCCGCCGGAGCGCAGGAACCGGAGTGTATGTTGAAATACATGAGGATTCCGAGCACCGCCGGCACGCGAGATCCCGAGCGCAGCAGATTTTTTCATAAGCTGTGAATGAAACTCGCCTCGCTCAAGGCTGAGAGCCGCGATGGCACGCTCGTCATCGTGAGCCGCGATTTAACCCGAGCGGCAGCGGTAGCGGAAATCGCGCCGAGCTTGCAGGCCGCCCTAGACCGTTGGGCAGAGATAGCGCCGAGGCTCGAAGCGATCTACCAAGACCTCAATCACCGTGCACCAAGTGGGTTTCCGCTCGATGTGAGCGCCCTTGCCGCGCCCTTGCCGCGGGCCTATCAATGGCTGGACGGCAGCGCCTATCTCAGCCATGTCGAACGCGTGCGCCAGGCGCGAGGGGCCGGCATGCCCGCCAACGCGTTCACCGATCCGCTCATGTATCAGGGTAATTCAGCGGGGTTCATCGGCCCGCGCGATCCGATCGAGGTGCCTGATGAAGCCTGGGGCGTGGACTTCGAGGCGGAGATCGCGCTAATCACCGGTGATGTGCCGCGCGCTGTGAGCCCGGCGGAGGCCCGCGCTCACATTGTCTTGTTGATGCTGGTCAATGATATATCGCTGCGGTATTTGATCCCCGCCGAGCTTGCCAAGGGGTTCGGTTTTCTCCACAGTAAACCGGGTCCCGCGTTTTCACCCGTGGCCGTGACGCCGGACGAGTTAGGCGAGGCCTGGGACGGCGCCAAGGTGCACTTGCCGTTGCAAACGCTCTGGAACGAGCGGCCGTTCGGACAACCGCATGCGGGCGCCGGCATGCAATTCGATTTTCCCGCCCTCATCAGTCACGCCGCCAAGACGCGCCCCCTGCCTGCCGGCACGGTTCTCGGTTCCGGGACCGTGAGCAATGCCGATCCGGCGCTGGGATTCTCGTGCATTGTCGAGCAGCGAGCGCTGGAGACGGTAAACCGCGGACACATCGAGACACCCTTCATGCGGCACGGCGATCGGCTCCGCATCGAAATGCTCGATCGCGACGGCCGGTCGATCTTCGGTGCCATCGCGCAAGAGGTTCGGGTTTGCGGGAGCTGACGCTCTACACTTATTTTCGCAGTTCGGCGGCGTATCGGGTGCGCATCGCGCTCCGTCTCAAGGGGCTCGCCTACGAGCCGCGGTACGTGCATTTGCTCCAAGACGGCGGACGTGAGCCGGATTTCCGAGAGATCAATCCGCAAGGGTTCGTCCCGGTGCTGGTCGCGGACGGCTTGGTGCTGACCCAGTCGCTCGCCATCATCGAGTACCTGGATGAGGTCTGTCCCGAACCCCCGCTGCTACCGGCCGGCGCCCAAGACCGCGCGTATGTCCGCGGTCTGGCGCAACTTATCGCTTGCGATGTTCACCCCTTGAATAATCGGCGGGTGCTCAATTATCTCAAAAACCTCCTCGGGCAGGGGGAGGAAGCCTGCCGCGGGTGGTACCGGCACTGGATCGCGGAGGGCTTCGCTGCGTTCGAGCGCCAGCTTGAGCGTCGCTCTAGCGCGGGCCGCTTTTGTTTTGGCGACACCGCGACATTGGCAGACCTGTGCCTCGTGCCGCAGATGTACAACGCGCGGCGCTTCGAATGCGACCTAAGCGCCTATCCCAGGCTTCAGGCCATCGACGGCCACTGTTCGCGTTTGCCGGAGTTTTGCCAAGCCGCGCCGGAAGCTCAGCCGGATTGGCCCGCAAGCTTGGATCGCGGATGTTGAAATTTAAGGCGGACCGATCGTCACACCCAGCGCGCGAGCCAGCGCCGTCTGGCCGCAGGAAAGAGGAGCAGTGTGGCGAGCGAGATCAGCGCGGAGAGCTTCCACCACGCCGAGTGGCCGAAGGTGAGCTCCACCTCGCTGCGGGAGGGCACAATTCCGAGAAAGCCCGGGCTTACCAGAAATAGCGAGTCGCCCGTGTCCGCGCGCCACGTTGGATGGTAGGCAAATTTCAGATAGTGGGCCTTCCCTGGGCAGGGAGTCCGCAAGGAGATTCGGTTGAAATCGACGCGCACACTGGGGCTGCAGTCCGCCGCCCCACTCCAGATAGCGTCTTGGCGTTGAAACCCGTCATTCACGCCCGAGGCGAGAAACGGCTGCTGCCCGTCATAGGTGTTAAACCACTTCAAGAACTCCTCCTTGAAATCTCCAGAGAGAAATCGCGGAGCGGTGTGGAACACGCCGGCGAGCGGCACCTGCTCCTTCAGACGAAACAGCCACCAGTCGCCGAATCTTCCCTCCCCCGCGACGTCACTCGAGAGGTTCGCCTCGGAGAGCATCTCGGGGGAGGTCAGAATCAGCTGCTGGACGCCCAGAAGTCTCAGACGAGGGATAGCGGCGTCCAATGCAAAACCGGGGCACCCCGTCATCTCCCCGTACGGACAGCTCGGCTCCTTGCTGACCTCCGCCTGCAGGCGAAAGATCATGGGGGCCAGCACCGTCGACTGCATGTAGACCCCCTCGAGCGTCGCCCGGCGCGCGAAGTAGGGGAGCATCTCGAAGACCCTTGGCGTGCCGGAGGACCCGTGCTTCGGGCTGTGCTCGTACATCACGCGTGGCATGGAAAAATCTCCCCACAGCTTGCCCGAGAGCGCGCTCAGCTCTGGATAAGGGGCTTTTACTGTCCAGCCCGAATAGTTCCATTTCACCCAGTGAGGAAAGCTCTTCGTATTGACCGCTACCCAGTAGAGCGTAATCAAGATCAAAGGAGCCACATGACAAAGCGCCACGCACCTTCCCCCAAGGTGCCGCACCACATGCCCCATCAGCATCGCCGTTACGATCGCCGCTATGACCAGCATCTGGGGCACCGATCGCGCGTTGATGATCCCGAGCGGTCTTGAAGCTAAATACAAGGCTACGAAGAACAGGAGCACCATGAGCCAGAGGACAAACTGGCGCTTCAGGATCCCGGATCGCAGGGCCAGTCCGCGTAGGAAGGCCAAACAGCCGAGACTCGCCGCTATGAGGATCGGAAGGGGAATGAGGATACGTCCGAAGGTCTCCTTCAATGTATCGGCGAAGCTCCACTGCGCGGAAAATGCCGTCGTCCATTTGGAGTTGGCGAGCAGAGGGACGATAAACCAGAAGGCGAGTAGAACCCCGACGGTGAGCGCAACGGCGCTTCTCCTCAGCCTCTGCGTGAGCGAAGCCCCGTTGAGGAAGAGTGCTGAGGCGAGCACGAGCACTGGAAGCGCGAGAAACACGTAGGCATGGCTCAAGAAGACCGCGCTGAATAGAAACGGAGACAGGAGCGGCACCCTTCCTCTGCGTAGCTCCCAGCCGAGCGCGCCCGCAGCGAGCAGAAAAAAGTCTATCGCATAGCCGTGAGCGAACTGGCCCGCGAGCGTGGAGAGGAGATTCCCTCCCCACATCGAGTAGGACTCGTTGAAAAGCACCAGCATCCCGGCCGCGGCGCCGAGAATGGGAATGGGAAAGCGATTTCCCATTCCCCGCAGACAGGCGTACATCGAGATGGGGAAGAAGACCGCCCACAACATCGTTCCCAGATTGAAAGCCATTCCAATCGGGACGAAGAGCGCGAGTACCCACATGAGCAGGAAGCTGAAAGGAAAGTAATGCAGGAGGATCGGCTCTCCTCCCATGTTCCCCGGGTTCCAGGGGCGAAGGGTGCCGCTCGAAATACCGTGGTGGACGAGCGACCAGAGCGCCCAGAAGTGCGATCCGGTATCGCCGCCCGTGGCGGGCCCGGGGTTGAGCACCAACCAAGAGTATTGGTAGAGGATGTATCCGGTCAGCACGGCGAGGCTCAAGCCATCCACGAGCCACTCGGCGCGCTTACAACGTCGAGCGAGCCGGCGTCTTGTGTGGGGTTGGTGAACGGGATCGGAAGAGGGGTGACTTCCGGTCTGAACAGCCGACGGGGTACGGTGTCCCTTCATTTGGGCTGCCAAGATTTAGTTCAGCTGCAGGTTAACACCCAATCGGCGTGGTCGTAGTCGATGCCGTTACCGCCGTCCTCCACGATGAGGTTCACGTACTGCGATCCCGCGAGGGCGACCTCGAACTTCGCGGCCGACATGTCGCGCTGCATGAGAGAAGAGGTGAA
>JBOIDL010000090.1:0-14746 GCA_050740435.1 Gammaproteobacteria bacterium | reverse complement strand
ACGTGGGTATCTTGCACAAGATGGCGGAGACGCTTATCAAGTATGAGACCATCGAGAGCGCGCAGATTGACGACCTCATGGCCGGCCGCACCCCAAGTCCCCCTAAGGACTGGTCCGAAGAGGAGCGTAAGAGCACGCCGAGTGACGAGACGCCGCAAGTGGTTGACAGCGGGAACCAAAAAGCAGACGGCGCGATCGGAGGGCCGGCAAGCTTGCATTGAAAGCTTGATAGAGCAAGTTCTGGTGAACCCCCGCTTCCTCAGGGGGTTCTTATTGTACGCGGGGGAACCAGCGATGGGGCATGAACGGCGGTATTTTGGAACCGATGGCGTACGCGGCAAGGTGGGCAGCGCGCCGATTACGCCTGATTTTGTCATGAAGCTCGGCTGGGCGGCGGGCCGTGTGCTCGGGCAAGGCGGCGCCAGCCGAGTGTTGATCGGCAAGGACACGCGGATCTCCGGATACATGTTCGAGTCGGCATTAGAAGCGGGTTTTTCGGCCGCCGGCGTCGACATCTTGCTGTTGGGCCCGATGCCCACACCCGCCATCGCCTATCTGACGCGCACTTTTCGGGCTCAAGCGGGAGTCGTCATAAGCGCCTCGCACAACCCCTACTACGACAATGGGATCAAGTTTTTCGGCAGCGACGGTATGAAGCTTGCCGATGCCGTCGAATCTGACATCGAAGCGGCGCTGGATCGCCCGCTAGCGACGGTCGATTCGAGCAAGCTAGGCCGGGCGCAGCGGATTGTGGACGCGGAGGGGCGGTATATCGAGTTTTGCAAGAGCACATTCGGGACCGGCGCTAATCTTAACGGACTCAAAATCGTCGTGGATTGCGCTCACGGCGCCACGTACAACATTGCCCCCAAGGTTTTCGACGAGCTCGGGGCTACGGTCATTGCGATCGGTGCGGCGCCGAACGGTCTTAACATCAATGATCAGTATGGGGCAACCAAACCGGAGACGCTTAAAGCCGAGGTGATGTCACAAGGGGCCGACGTCGGCATTGCTCTCGATGGTGACGGCGATCGGGTGATCATGGTGGACCACCAAGGCGAAGTTGTCGATGGCGACGAGATGCTCTTTATTATTGCCCGTGAGCGCCAGCGAAGGAATAAACTGAACGGAAGCGTAGTCGGCACGCAGATGAGTAACCTCGGTCTTGAGCATGCGCTGCGAACGCTCGGTCTCGATTTAAAGCGGGCTAAGGTGGGGGACAGATATGTCTTGGAGATGATGAACGAGGGCGGGTGGACACTCGGCGGCGAATCCTCAGGCCATATCATCTGTTTGGATATGACGACCACCGGTGACGGTATCGTGTCCGCCTTGCAAGTGCTGGAGACCCTCGTCGCTACGGGCCAGCCGTTAAATACATTGAAATCAGGAATGAGGAAATACCCGCAAAAGCTCATCAACGTGCGAATGGCCCGGCGAATGGACGTCGCCAATGTCCCGGCGGTGCATCGAGCCGTACGGGATGCGGAAGAGCGGCTGAGGGGTCGAGGGCGGGTGCTGTTGCGGCCGTCAGGCACCGAACCGCTGATCCGTGTCATGGTGGAAGGGCCGGACGAGGGTGAAGTCAATCAGATGGCGACAACGCTCGCGGAGGTTGTGACGGAGGCTTTGCAGCATGCCGGACCGGGCGTTGCGGCGGCATAGCGGCGTCAGGTTTCAACGCCACGCTGGCTCAGAGTCACAAGCTCTCAGAGATCGCGCAATAGTTCGTTTATCCCGACCTTAGCACGGGTTTTCGCGTCGACCCGCTTCACAATAACAGCACAGTATAAACTGTAACGTTGATCGGCCGAAGGTAAGTTTCCGGACACAACTACTGAACCGGGCGGAACTTGTCCGAAAGTCACATCACCGTTTTCACGGTTATAAATCTTGGTGCTCTGCCCGATATAAACACCCATCGAGATCACCGAACCCGCGCCCACGATGACACCTTCGACGATCTCGGATCGAGCCCCGATGAAGCAGTCGTCTTCGATAATGGTAGGGGCGGATTGCAGCGGTTCGAGCACCCCACCGATCCCGACCCCTCCGGAAAGGTGCACGTTCTTACCGATCTGGGCGCACGAACCGACCGTGGCCCAGGTGTCGACCATCGTACCGCTGTCCACATAGGCACCGATGTTCACGTAGCTCGGCATCAAGACGACTTTCGGCGCGATATAACTCCCAAAGCGCACGGTCGCGGGCGGCACAACGCGGGCGCCAACGTGAGCGAAGCGTTCACGATCGAAGCCATGAAACTTGGCCGGAACGAGATCGAAGAAATTCGTGAAATCGCCGTGCAGCACCTGATTCTCCTCCAACCTGAAGTAGAGGAGCACGGCTTTCTTCAGCCATTCGTTGACGATCCAGCGGCCGTCCTTGTTCTCGGCGACTCTGGCCCGTCCTTGATCCAAGGCGCGGATACACTCGGTGACGGCATTGCGCAAAGGGTTCGGTGCGTTCGCCGGGGTTAATTGGTGACGCCCCTCGTAAGCCGCATTAACGATCTTTTTCAGCTCTTCCATTGTCACGCCTCAATGAACCAGGGGTTCCGCACCCGCCGGTAAGGTCTCCCCCGCACAAATTTGATAAAATGGATTAGGTATTACGATGGTCATGTCGTGTCTGGAAGCATTGGGGATCCTGGCGCACCCAAGTATAGGTGATGCGTAGGTGTCGGCCAACGGTGTTGAGTGCCGAGAGATCTCGCCGGGTTGTTCTAACGGCTGACCAAGCTCTTTGGAGGCGGGCAGTAAATTGCTGGGTAATGTTTAAGAAAATTCTGGTCCTCCCGGGTGACGGCATAGGTCCCGAGATCACAGCGCAGGCAGTCAAGGTGTTAAGCGCGCTCCGGTCTCATTCCGACCTGGAATTTGAGATCGAAGAGGGGCTCATCGGGGGCGTGGCCGTCGATGCGGCCGGGGATCCGCTGCCGGAGGAGACACTTGCCAAGGCGCGGCAAGCCGACGCGGTATTGTTGGGTGCGGTGGGCGGCCCGAAATGGGACGCTTTATCCACTAAGCTACGGCCCGAGAGAGGCTTGCTTCGGCTGCGCGCCGGGTTGGACTTGTTCGCGAATCTGCGCCCGGCAAAGCTTTATGGCGAGTTGATTGGCTCTTCCTCGCTCAAGCCCGAGGTGATCGAGGGCTTGGATCTCCTCATCGTGCGCGAGCTGACCGGCGATGTCTACTACGGGGAACCGCGGGGCGTTCGCACACTTGCGGGAGGCGAGCGTCAAGCCTTCAACACCATGGTCTATCGCGAGTCGGAGATAGATCGCATCGCTCGGGTGGCGTTTAAGCTTGCGGTGCAGCGCCGCGGGCGAGTGTGCTCGGTCGACAAAGCCAACGTGCTCGAAGCAAGCCAGCTTTGGCGGCAGGTCGTCGCTGATGTAGCCCGTGAGTTTCCCGGCGTCGAGTTAACCCACATGTATGTCGACAATGCGGCGATGCAGTTGGCGCGGCGGCCCACGCAATTCGATGTCTTGCTCACGCCGAACCTGTTCGGGGATATCCTGTCCGACTTGGCCGCAATGCTGACGGGATCTATCGGGATGCTACCTTCCGCTTCCGTGGACCAAAGCGGAAAGGGCCTCTATGAGCCGATCCATGGTGCGGCCCCCGATATCGCCGGCCAAAATAGTGCGAACCCCTTGGGTACGATTCTCTCGGTAGCCATGATGCTCCACTTTTCTCTAGGCGCTCCGCTACTGGCTGAACGGGTGGAGCGCGCGGTGGCGGGTGTGTTGCGTCAAGGTGTCCGCACGCAGGATATCGCGGCTCCTGGGGAGAGCAGCGCCGGCACGGGAGAAATGGGTAACGCGGTGGTAAATGCGCTTGGATCGGAAAGTATGTCGATGATCGCGGGTCGCAGAGAGGTGTAGTGGAAGGATGATCCGGGAATTCAATGTTGCCGTGGTGGGGGCCACCGGGGCGGTGGGCGAGGCCATGTTTTCGATCCTCGCCGAGCGGCGCTTCCCGGTAAAAAACATTTACGCGCTGGCGAGTCGGCGCTCGGCGGGGAGCACCGTTCGCTTCAATGGTGAATCGCTGGTGGTGCGGGATCTCGACGCATTTGATTTCAGCGGCGTCGACATCGGATTATTTTCGCCCGGCGCCACCGTGTCGGAAATCTTCGCACCCAAGGCGGCGGCAGCGGGCTGTGTCGTGATCGATAACACCTCGCGTTTTCGGTACGAAACCGATGTTCCGCTTGTGGTTCCGGAGGTAAATCCTCATGCTATCAGCGGGTTCAAAAACCGGGGGATCATCGCGAATCCAAACTGCTCGACGATTCAGATGGTCGTTGCGCTTAAACCGATCTACGATGCGGCCGGTATCGAGCGCATCAATGTGTGTACCTACCAATCGGTTTCGGGCACCGGACGGGAAGCGATCGACGAGCTTGCGATCCAAAGCAAAGCGATGATTGACGGTGAGCCGGTGCGCACTCATGTGTATCCGCGGCAAATCGCCTTTAATGTGTTACCGCACATCGATGATTTTCAAGCCAACGGTTATACCAAGGAAGAGATGAAGATGGTTTGGGAGACGCGTAAGATCCTCGAAGACGAAAGTCTCTTGGTGAATCCGACCGCGGTGCGCGTGCCCGTGTACTATGGGCACTCCGAGGCGATTCACGTGGAGACCAAACGGAAGCTTACAGCTCCAGAGGCTCGGGCCTTACTCCGCGCTGCGCCAGGGGTTACGGTGCTGGACGAGCCCGCTCCCGGCGGTTATCCCACCGCTGTGACGGACGCCGCGGGGCGCGATGCGGTCTATGTCGGCAGGATCCGCGAGGATATCTCTCACCCCCGGGGTTTAAATATGTGGGTGGTGTCGGACAACCTGCGTAAGGGGGCCGCGCTCAACAGTATCCAGATCGCGGAAATGTTGGTAAAAAGTTACTTATAAACTATAGTTCATGCAAGCTTATAGGTTTTTTCTTACATAAAATGCAGATTTATTCATGTGCCTATGTCCATAGCTCGGCGATCTCAAAACTCCTCGAAAGACTTTATCCAATTTAAGGTATCGACCATGGCTCATCGATTGGTTGTTCTCCTACTCTTTTGTATCCCAAGCACGGCGTATACCCTTAGCCTCGGCGATCTGCAAAAACGCTCGCAGCTCAACGAGCGATTTTACGCCACGGTGCCAATCATGAACGCCAAGGCCGAAGAGCTCGATGGGCTTACGGTCAAACTGGCCGACGTGGAGCGATTTAAGCGTGCTGGCTTGGAAAGGCCGGCTTTTCTGTCGCAGCTCCGTTTCGAGGTCGTGGAGACGCGCGACGGCCCGGACTATATCAAGATCACCAGCACGGAACCCATTCGCGAACCATTTATCAACTTCTTGATCGAGGTCAACTGGTCCAAGGGACGGCTGTTTCGCGAATACGCGGCGTTGCTGGACCCGCCTGCGTATAAGGGGCGGATCAGCTTACCACCGACGCGGCCCGCAACCGCGCGGCGCGAACCGCCTCGCGGCGCCATCGTGAGGGACAAAAGCACCACGCCTCCGTGGAGACCCGAGCGGCGCGCGGCGGCGGGGGGCCCAGGGGGCAGCTACGGTCCGACGGTACGGGGCGACACCTTGTGGGAGATTGCACTATCGGTCCGCACTGATCCGAGCACCTCGGTGCAGCAGATCATGTTTGCGCTGTTGCACGCCAACCCCAACGCCTTTTTCTTGGATAACAACATCAATGCGTTGAAGCGCGGTGCCGTTTTAAAGCTCCCCGAGCCCGGGGACAGCGCGCGCATGTCTCAGCGCGAAGCGATGCAGCTTGTGAGCAAACACTCGGTATTGTGGGAGCAATACCGGCAGAGAGTCGCGGCCTCCGCACGGCCGCAACCCACGGGCGAAGTGTCGTCTGCGGGCGCGGCCGGGGCACCGGCCGTGGCCGCAGGTCCTGCCGAGGATGAAGCTCAGCTCAAGCTATTAGCCGCGGCGGGCGGCGCGGCGCAGCCATCGCTCGCGCCTGGGAATGTCGATAAGAGCCTCGCCATCGCGCAGGAAACAGTGGCCTCGCAGAAGCAAGAAATAGGCGAGCTTAACAGTAAACTCACGGAGGCAGATGAAATCATCAAGCTGCTGCGCAAGCAGATCGAGATTAAAGACGCCGATCTCGCCCGACTTCAGGCTAAGGCCGCGGGCGCACCCGTTACACCGGAGACAGCCGAGCCATCGGCGAGCGCGATACCCGAAGCCGCTGCTCCATCACAACTACCATCCCAGGAGAGTCCCCCGGCGGCGCTTGAACCTGGACCGGCCCCAGGGGCCGAATCCAGCGCGCCACCGGAAGCGTCATTGCCTCCCTCAATTCCTACGGAAACGACCGAACCCGAAAGCGAGGTCGCGGCGCCGTTACCCCCACCGATGCCAGAAGCCCCAGCACCGCCCGATGGCGGAGGGCTGACCGATAACCTTCCGGGAGGAAACCTTGGGCTCATCGGCGGCGTCGCGGCGCTGGTGGTCATCGTTGTCGGCGCGGCGCTGGCGTTAAAAAAACGCGGAACGCCCGACGATCTCAGTCGGCCCGTGGCTGAGGATTTCGAGCCGGTAGGCCGGCCCGCAAGCCCGGAGGACAGTGGAACGTTTAGAATGCGGCAATCCCCCGCGGCCACCTCGGAGAGTGAGTCTGCTGCCTCGGCCGCCTCGGAAGTAATCGCCGAGTCGAATATCGAGGACCCGCTGTCGGACCTCGACGTTTACCTAACCTACGAACGATTCGAAGAGGCCGAGCGCTTGGTCAACCAGGCCATCGCCGCGGATCCCGATCAACCCGACTACAAACTGAGACTGCTCGAGGTATATCACGCCTCGGGAAACAAGGCGGCGTTTGCAACAAGCGCCAAGGAATTGCGTGACGCCACGGGTGGCCAGGGCAGCCTTTGGGAACGCGCCAGGGCGATGTGGCAGGCGCTCTCACCCGACCAACCGCTGCTTGCCGACGAGCCGGCGGCGGCGAGTGTGGATGTGGAGGAAAGCGAATTCATGGATATCGGCGTGGCGGAGCAGCCGCGCGGCCGGCCCGGCGACACAGTCGCGGCTGCGATCACTACGACCGCCGAGCCGAGCGTTAAGGCCGATTTCGATCTCGGGATCACCAAGTGGTTGGATGCGGCGCCCGCCGGGACCGGCATCGATGGGTCGGCGGGCGCGGCGGCGTCCAATGCAGCGATAATCGATGTGACATCACGGTCGGCGCAGGACACGGAGGCGAGTGAATTCATCGACATCACGGCGCCTGAAGGAGGAGCCAAGTCACTCGGAGACACGACGGTACGGGTTGCTAAACTCGCTGAAGATTTCTCTGACGAAATGACCCGGCCGATGAGCCCCGTGGTCGTGGACATTACCAGCCCCCGAGAAACCGGACCGGAAGCGGCGCACGAACTGCCTGGCGAGCGCACGCTTTCCTCCTGGCTCACGGAGCCGCCTACAAAGATAGACACACCCAAACGCTCGCCGATGGACGATGCGCTCGCAAACTTTGATCCGCGTATCGCCACGGCTGACGGCGATGACGGCATCGAATTTGACTTGTCTGATTTCCCGTTCGAGAAAATCGAAGAGGTCAAACCGGCAATCTTCGGGAAAGCGAACATGACCCTGGACGCCAAGCCCTCAGAACCGCCCGAGAAGGACGCCGATCCCTTGGATATCATGGATCTGAGCGCTGAGTTCGGTTTATCGCCCGAAGATACCAGCGATCTGTACAAGGCGATAAACAAGGCCGAAGCGGAGCAGAGCGGCATAGAGGATGAGGCCGACACGACGGGGGACGTCGATGTGAAGCTGAACCTGGCCAAGGCCTATATCGAGCTCGGCGACGCGGATGGCGCGCGTTCGATCTTGGAGGAGGTGGTGCAGCACGGCGCCGAGGAACAACGTCAGGAAGCCACACAGCTTCTGCAGCAGTTAGGCTAGCGTCAGAGCGTAGCACGGGGTCTGCACGGGCGTTGCGGGCGCGCATCTCAGAGTTTGTGAAAAAGCCGTCGCGAGCGAAGGGAGATCGCGTGCCGCCGGAGGGCAGGAACCGGAGTGTATGTTGCGATACATGAGGATTCCGAGCACCGCCGGGAAGCCAGGGCCAGAGAATGGCCCTGCTTGGCGCAGTAGGTTTTTTCACAAACTCTCAGGGTCTTCAGGGGGTGAGGCGCTTGCGAGCGTCTTCGAGTTCGTCATGAAGTGCGCCGAAGAGGCGCCGATCAAGCGGGTACGGATCCCAGATTTGGGCTCTCCGTCCTTCCTGCAATGGGGGGTTTTGGGCGGCGTCTTGGTTTTGCTCCTCGCACTCCAGAACGGCCTGTGAGGATTGCCCTCGGTGTCGAATACGATGGAAGTCGGTTTTGTGGTTGGCAGATCCAGCCGCGCGCACGGACCGTGCAAGCCTGTATCGAGGGGGCGTTGTCGCGGGTCGCCGATCAACCCTTGCGGGTGCATTGCGCCGGGCGGACGGATACCGGGGTGCACGCCCTCGGACAGGTCGTTCATGTCGAAACCGACGCCCGCCGTGAGGCGCGCTCCTGGGTGTGCGGCGCCAATAGCAACCTTCCGTCTGACGTGTGCGTGCTGTGGGCCCGAGAGGCGCGCGCCGATTTCCATGCACGCTTCTCCGCGATCGCGCGGCGCTATCGTTATTTGATCTTGAACCGCCCCGCGCGCTCCGGGCTATGGGCGTCGAAGATAACCTGGGAACCCCGGCCGCTCGATGCCGAGCGGATGAGCGAGGCGGCGCTGTGCTTGCGCGGCGAGCACGATTTCTCGGCCTTCCGATCGATGGAGTGTCAGGCCAAGACTCCGGTGCGGACGGTGCACCGTATCGAGGTCCGGCGCAGCGGCCCGATCGTGGCCATCGAAATCGAGGCCAATGCCTTCTTGCATCACATGGTTCGCAACATCGCCGGAGTGCTGCTGGCTATCGGTCGCGGCGACGCCGCGAGCGGATGGGTCCGCGAAGTGCTAGCAGGCCGTGATCGCAGCCTCGGTGGCGTGACGGCCCCGCCCGAGGGGTTGTACCTAATGGCGGTGTGTTATCCCGAGACCGACGGAATTTCGCCTCCGGTCCCGATGATGCCGCCGTTTTAGCGCTCGCGCAGGCCGAAGGCAGTGACGAGGACACAGAAAATTCCTACGGCGCGGGTCAGGATCAAGATCTGCGGGATCACGCGGGGGTGCGATGCTTGGGCCGCGACCGAGCACGGGGCGGACGCCATCGGTTTGGTGTTTTACCCGCAGAGCCCCCGGGCCGTGAACGCCGGCCAAGCCCTTGAGATCCTAGCGGGGCTGCCCCCGTTCCTGACGCGGGTGGGCTTGTTCGTGGATACGGGAGAAGACGAGATCCGCGCGGTCTTGAAGCACGTCGCCCTCGATGTGTTGCAGTTCCACGGTGATGAACCCCCGGAGTATTGCCGGAGGTTCGGGAAACCCTATGTGAAGGCTATCCGTGTCCGGGAGGGAGTCGATCTACACGCGCTCTGCCGGATTTACGCGGATGCGAGTGCATTGCTGCTGGATAGTTTTGTCACCGGATCGCCGGGGGGCAGCGGAAAGGCATTCGACTGGGCAGCGATTCCGGAACATTTGGAGAAACCGATTATCTTGGCAGGAGGATTGAGTCCTGATAATGTCGCATCGGCGATCGCGGCTGCCCGACCCTACGCCGTGGATGTGAGCGGGGGGGTGGAGCGGGCCAAGGGAATCAAAGACGAGGAAAAACTACGGCGATTCATGCGCACGGTATGGGATGCAAGGCTCGGTTGATATGCTAAACAAGGTAATGGCGGACGCCCGTCCCGGCGACACGCTTCCGGATCGGCGCGGGCATTTCGGCGTCTATGGCGGCCGCTTCGTTGCCGAAACCTTGATGAAGCCATTGCAGGAGCTCGAGGACGCCTATCAGCGATTCCGCCGCGATCCGGACTTTGTCGCCGAGATCGATGCCGATCTTGCGCATTATGTGGGCAGACCTTCCCCCCTTTACTTTGCCGAGCGCTGGACGCAACGTTTAGGCGGGGCACGGATATTCCTAAAGCGCGAAGATCTGAACCACACCGGCGCTCACAAGATCAACAATACCGTGGGGCAGGCCGCACTCGCGCGCCGCATGAATAAGCACCGTATCATCGCGGAGACGGGCGCCGGCCAACATGGGGTAGCGACGGCCACGGTCGCGGCTCGCGCCGGTGTGGAGTGCGTCGTCTATATGGGCTCGGAGGACATCCAACGGCAGGCGATCAATGTCTACCGCATGAAGCTCTTGGGAGCGAGCGTCATCCCCGTGGAATCGGGATCCAGGACGCTCAAGGATGCGCTCAACGAAGCCCTCCGCGATTGGGTCACGAACGTCGATAGCACGTTTTATATCATCGGCACGGTGGCAGGTCCGCATCCCTACCCGATGCTGGTACGTGACTTCCAAGCCGTGATCGGGCGTGAGGCGCGCGCCCAGTGCCAAGCACAAACCGGCTGCATGCCCGACGCCTTGATCGCCTGCGTGGGAGGTGGCTCCAACGCAATGGGATTGTTTTTTCCGTTTTTCGAGGATCACTCCGTGGCCTTCTACGGGGTCGAAGCCGCCGGTGACGGCTTAGAGACCGGACGCCATGCGGCCTCCTTGTGTGCCGGGCGCCCGGGAGTCTTACACGGAAACCGCACCTATCTCCTGGAGGATACCAACGGTCAAATAATCGAAACTCATTCCATTTCGGCCGGGCTCGACTACCCGGGGGTGGGTCCCGAGCACGCGTGGTTAAAGGACACGGGACGTGCTAGCTACGTAGCGATCACCGATGCGGAAGCCCTCGCGGCTTTTCATGATCTGACGCGCATCGAAGGCATCATTCCGGCCCTGGAGTCATCCCATGCGCTGGCCTTTGCGGCCAAGCTTGCCCCGCGGATGGGGCGCGAGCAGATCATTATCGTGAACCTCTCGGGACGCGGGGATAAAGATATCCACACGGTCGCGACGCGCGAAGGAATCACGCTGTGATTGACAAGGAGTGGTGCGCGCGATGGGCCGTCTGAGCCGTTGTTTCGATGCGCTCCGCACCCGCGGCCGTAAAGCCTTAGTGCCCTTTATTACCGCGGGCGATCCGGGACCGGAGCAAACGCTGGTGCTCATGCGGGCGCTGGTCGCGAGTGGCGCCGATATTTTGGAGCTCGGCGTCCCATTTTCCGATCCGATGGCCGACGGTCCGGTCATTCAACGATCGAGCGAACGCGCTCTTCGCCGCGGTGTCACATTGCGGACGGTGTTGGATCTGGTCCGGGAATTCCGCCAAAACGACACGCACACGCCGATCGTGTTAATGGGTTATCTCAACCCGATCGAAGTCATGGGTTACGAGGTGTTCGCGCGCGCAGCGCGGCGCGCGGGCGCCGATGGTATCCTGACCGTCGACATGCCTCCCGAAGAGGCGCACGATCTGGTTAAGATCCTGGGTGCCCATGAGATCGATCCGGTATTTCTTCTCGCGCCGACCAGCAGCGAGGAACGCGTTGCGCGCATCTGCGGCCTGGCGCGCGGGTTTGTCTATTACGTCTCGCTGAAAGGGGTCACGGGGAGTGATAAACTCGATACCTCGGTGGTGGCCGATAAGTTGCGCCTCATCCGGCGGCATACCGCGTTGCCGATTGGCGTCGGTTTTGGGATCAAGGACGCGGAGAGTGCCGCGCGGATCGCACTGATCAGTGATGCAGTGGTCGTGGGCAGCGCCTTGGTTTCCCGCATCGAGGTGCTCGGGAACGGCCAGAACCTCGAACGGGACGTGCGCGCCTTCATGCAAGAGTTGCGCGGGGCCATGGATGGAATGGGGCCGGGGCGCGTGCGGGAGAGTCTATGAGGAGATCGGAGTGAGGTATGGATTGGTTTAAGAAGCTGCTTCCATCGCGTATTCGTACCAACGGAACCACTAAACGCGTCGTTCCCGAGGGTCTATGGACCAGTTGTCCGGGTTGCAAGGGCGTACTCTATCGCGCCGAGCTCGAACGCAATTTCAACGTGTGTCTCAAGTGCAGTCACCATCTGCGCGTAGGCGCCAGGCAGCGGCTCGATTGGTTCCTCGATGCGGAACCCCGGGTTGAAATCGGTAAGGAAATCGAGCCTATCGATTTTCTTCGCTTCAAGGACACCAAGCGTTATAAAGACCGCCTGACCCAAGCGCAAAAAGCCACCGATGAGCTCGATGCGCTGGTGGTATTCATGGGGCGAGTGCAATCGAGAACCATCGTTGCCGGCGCCTTTGAGTTCGAGTTTATGGGCGGATCGATGGGATCGGTAGTCGGGGAGCGTTTCGTGCGCGGGGTCAATGCCGCCATCGAGCATGACGCGCCCTTGGTGTGTTTTTCCGCGAGCGGCGGGGCCAGAATGCAGGAGGCGCTGGTTTCGCTCATGCAGATGGCCAAGACCAGCGCCGCGCTCGCCGCGCTCAGCGCGCGCGGCCTTCCGTACATTTCGGTGCTGACCAATCCCACGATGGGCGGGGTGTCGGCAAGCCTCGCGATGCTCGGTGATATCAATATCGCTGAACCGGACGCGCTGATCGGCTTTGCCGGGCCGAGGGTGATCGAACAGACCGTGCGTCAGACGTTGCCGGAGGGCTTCCAGCGCAGTGAGTTCCTGCTGCAACATGGCGCGGTCGATATGATCGTCGATCGCAGAGAGATGCGCGAGCAGATAACGTCCTTGTTATCGCTTATCACCCATCAGCCCGCAACCTAAGGCGCGTTGACGCTTCCCGGCGCCGGTATCGAGCAGCACCGGGACAGCCAGTGTCCGCACGCCTAAGGGTCTCACATGACGCAACCCGTCCTCACGGCATTGCCCCCGCGCTTTCAGACCTTGGCCGCTTGGCTTGCCTGGCAAGAAGCACTGCATGTGCGCGAAATCGACCTCGGCCTCGACCGTGTCCGGCGCGTATTCGAACGCCTGGGCCTGCAACCCCCGCACTATTGCGTCATCAGCGTCGGGGGCACCAACGGCAAGGGTTCGAGCGTAGCCATGCTGGATGCCATCCTCAGAGCCGCCGGGTATCGGACGGCGACGTATACCTCGCCGCACTTGATGCGTTACAACGAGCGCATCCACATCGGCGGGGCGGCGGTATCCGATGCGCAACTGTGCACGGCCTTTCAAAGGGTCGACGACGCTCGGCAAGGCGTCTCACTCACCTATTTCGAGTTCGGCACCTTAGCGGCCCTCGATATCTTCGCGCGCGCGGATCTCGATGTCGCCGTCCTCGAAGTCGGGCTCGGGGGCCGCTTGGATGCGGTCAATCTTGTCGCCGCGGACGTCGCGCTGATCGCGGCGATCGGGATCGACCACGTCGAATGGCTGGGACCGGATCGCGAGGCGATAGCCCGCGAGAAGGCCGGGATCTTTCGCCCCGGCCGGGCAGCAATTTGCTCTGACCGCGGACCCCCCGGTACACTAGTTGACTACGCGGATCGGATCGGCGCTCCGCTACATCAGCTCGGACGGGAGTATGATTTCGAGATCCAAAACCCTGGCTGGGAATGGCGGTCCCGGTCGCGGACGATACACGCCTTGCCCTGGCCGGCCTTGCGTGGTGACTACCAGTTTCAAAACGCGGCAGGCGTGTTGATGGCGTTGGAAGTGCTCTCCGCACGCATCCCCGTGACGGTAGATGCGATGCGGCAAGGCTTGTCCCAAGTTCGGTTGGCGGGCCGGTTTCAAGTCGTTCCGGGGCCGCTGGAGTACGTCTTGGATGTCGCCCACAACCCGCAGGCCGCGGGAGTGCTTGGGGCGACCTTAAGACGGCTCCCGGCGAAAGGTGAAACCCATGCGATCATCGGCATGCTGAAGGACAAGGATAGCGCCGGGGTCTTCGCGGAGCTTGCGGATCTGGTCGAGCATTGGCACCTCGTGCGGTTGCCAGGAGTGCGCGGTTCGAGTGGGCGGCGACTGGCGCTCGCATTGACTCCATTCGCGGCCGCGAACCGCATCGCGGCCTACGAAGATATAGACGCGGCTTTTGCCGCGGTGAACGGCTGCGCCACGCGGGGCGATCGCGTCTTGGTGACCGGCTCGTTTTTGACCGTAGCCGGGGTGATGCGGCTTCTCAATGCGGGCGGCGTCATCGAACATCGCCAAGATAACCAGTTAAACGCCTGATATGTGCGGTGTTCTATCCGGCAGTGCTAAAGTCTTTGAGCCATGGCAATGGAGCATAAGCTCAAACAGCGATTGATTGGTGCCGCGACCCTCATCACGGCCGGCGTGATTTTTATTCCCATGCTGCTCGATGATACGGATGCGCCGAGCGTTATCGTCGAAGATCTTTCCCTACCACCGCGGCCGAAGGATATTTATGATTCCGGAGTGCCGTCCTTGGACGAGGAGAAGCTGCTCATCCCGCCGGCGGTGAACCTTCCGCCGGCCGCAGCGGACAGTCCGGGAGCGGAGACACCGGCGATAAGCCGCGCTGGCGGACGGGAGTCGGGCACCGCCCCGCCTAAGCCTAAGTCCAAGCCGAAGGAAACGCCTGCCGTGGCCAAGGCAGTGGAAAGCATCGGCAGATCACCCGCTTCGGCCCGCCGACCGCAGGGCGGCGTGGCGGCAGCTCCGCCCGCCACCGACAAACAGCGGCTCGGTGTCACGGCCTGGGCGATCCAACTCGGGAGCTTTTCGAGCGAGGAAAACGCCAAGTTGCTGGAACAACGGCTCAAGAATCAAGGATTCAAGGCTTTCGTGGAAAAGCTTTACATGCGCC
>JBOIDL010000089.1:0-14917 GCA_050740435.1 Gammaproteobacteria bacterium | reverse complement strand
GAGCTTCGAGCTCGTACTTATTATTCAGGGCACAGCCCTGCAGGCTCGACCGGAGCCTTGTTACCCCAAACCAGACTTAAACGCTACTGAAATACACCTCGGCGGTCTGAGGCAGAGCCTCGTTAGCGGTGTGATCCCACTAGCACTGAGATCTGGAGCCACGGTTTCGGGATCGGGTGGCAAACCCACGCTGGAGCCACCGACCGACAAGGATCGTGTTTCGCTCTGATTGCCCGCGGTATCCGTCACCCGGATCTCGAGGGTGTCGCCTGCTTGGGCGGCGATCTGGGCGGTGAAGCCGCCATCGCTATTGGCCGTGACCGTGACCGATTCACCGGTCCGCGTATTGGTAATAATCAGGACAGCGTTCGGTTCGACGCTGCCCGCCGCGCCCGTGACCGCGACCGTGCCGGCCTCGGGCGCCGTGACTTGGACCTGGGTAAGGCTCGGCGCCGCGGGTGGGACGGTATCGACCGTGAAGGCGACGCTCGCGAGATCCGAGCGATTGCCGTTGAAATCCGCGATCCCGGCTCGCAAGCTGTGGGTCCCTTCGGCCAGTGGCGCCGTCGGCGTGCAATTGGCCCCATCGGCTTCATAGGTGCAGCTGACAGAGAGCGGCTGGCCCTGCTCGGTGATCGCGAGGGTCGCGGTATCGACTCCGATCCCGCTATCCTCGTAGCGCAATTCGAAACTGGCCTGATTGGTCGGTAGATAACTTCCCCCTGCCGGTGAGTTAAAACTCAAGCGTGGCGGGAGAGAATCGGTATCGAGCGCGAGCGCGCGGATCTTGCGCTTTTGCTTGGCATGGGTGAGAGCTAACCCTGGACGAGTCTGGCCATCGGCCTCGACATACCGGATCGCTCGCTTGGCGGCTACCCATACGCCCCCCGCGACCGGATCGGCCACGAGCGCAATAAGCTTTTTCTCTTCGCCGGAGAACGGCTCAAGTCGCAGGACCTCGCGCCCCTCGGCATTGAGTTTGATCAGTTCCTCATCGGCGCTGACCCAAAGCCCATTGTTATGATCGGGGGCGAGGGTTTCGAGGTGTTTGGCAACCTTCGCTTCCCGTTGCAAAGCGCCATCCTGCGCTCCGTAGCGGCGTATCCAGCCTCGATGATCGGTGACCCATAGGGCGTCAAGGCTGGGATCGTAGGCGATGTCGCTGAGAGGACGCGAGCCAGCCGGGGTGAGGTGTTGCACCCGCTGCCCCAGGGCATTGTAGGCACTGAGGCGTTTTCGGGTCGCGACCCAGACGTGACCACGGCTGGGATCCAAGCTCAACCCTCGGATGGTTTTATCGAGCAGAGCGGTGGTGAGCACCTGCCCCTGCCCATCGAGGTGATAGAGATGTTTATGCCGTCCTAGCCAAACGGAGCCATCCTTGGGATCGACCTCCAGACCTACCTCAGTGTTCTCATCGTCGTCTGCTTCCTCATCGCCTGCCGAAGTAAGCGGGGCCGCTAAACGACGCTCGCCGGCAAAGTCATAAGCGTACAAGGTATTCCGGCCATACGCCCAGAGTGTAGCGTGGCGCGCATCGATGGCGAGAGAGGTGAGCTCTCCAGCGTCGGGGATCTCAAAGAGGACGGTACCGTCCACCCGGGCGATTTTGAGCACCTGGCCGGACTCGGCCACCCATAACGCATCGACAAAGTCGGGATTCTTAGAGGCCGTGCCCGCGAGGGCGATGAGGGTGATGAAGAACGTGGCGAGTAACGGCCGGACCAGCCGATGCAATCCCTTGGTTGACATGAGATCCCCTTGAAGTAAAAAGCCATGAACGCTTACGGCGGCGTATCGGCAGCCACGGCTGAAAAGTGAGGGCTGCCCGCAAACGACCAACTTGAAGAAATCCGGGGCGTATGGAGTTCAAGACCATCGGATATGACAGCAACGTGATCCCGGGCGGCGGTCCGCTCACGGAGAGACTGCCAGAACGCTCGAGTGGCGACAAAGTTGAGTATACTAGTCAACGATGTTTACTGCCCTCCAATCCGTCGGCGGAGCGCATGACGGCGTTACCATCACGGATGCCTTGCAGCGGCCGTTGCGGGATCTGCGGATCTCGGTCACCGACCGTTGCAACTTCCGTTGCCCCTACTGCATGCCCAGGGAGGTGTTTGGGCGGGATTGGACGTTCTTACCGCGTGCGGAGCTACTGAGCTTTGAAGAAATCATCCGCCTGGCGCGGATCTTTGTTACCCTTGGCATCGAGAAGATCCGGATCACGGGAGGCGAGCCCTTATTACGCCGCGATCTGCCGAAGCTCATCGCGGGGATTGCGCGTCTCGAGGGTGCCCGCGACCTGACACTCACGACCAACGGCGCGTTGTTGTCGCGCATGGCGAACGACTTGAAGCAGGCGGGGTTGCAGCGATTGACCGTGAGCTTAGACGCCATCGATGAAGCTGTCTTTCGGGCGATGAGCGATGTCGACATCCCGGCGGCCCGGGTACTGGACGGAATCGACGCCGCGGTCGCGGCCGGCTTGCATCCGATCAAGATCAACATGGTGGTCAAACGCGGGCTGAATGACCATTGCATCGGCGCGATGGCCGGGTACTTCCGCCATACGGGCCATATCCTGCGGTTTATCGAATACATGGATGTCGGCGATAGCAATGGCTGGCGCATGCAGGACGTGGTCCCGGCGCGCGAAATCATCGACGTCATTGAAAAGGAGTGGCCCCTCGAATCCATCGAACGGAACTATCCGGGTGAAGTGGCCACCCGCTATCGCTATCGTGACGGGGGAGGGGAGATCGGGATGATCGCCTCAGTAACCCAGCCCTTCTGCCGGGGATGCACGCGCAGCCGGATCACGGCCGACGGAACGTTCTACACCTGCTTATTCGCCACGCGCGGGCACGATCTCCGTCAACTGTTGCGCCAGGGCGAGAGCGACGGCGAGATAGGCGCGTTTATTTCCTCCGTGTGGCGGGGACGCAGCGATCGCTATTCCGAGATCCGGCACGGCGCCGGCATCGGTTTACCCAAGGTCGAGATGTCGCGAGTCGGCGGGTGACTAGAAGCAAGATAAAAAAGGGATACCTGCGGGGCTGGCCGCTAGGGCTTGCACTAGGTCTCATGACCGGCCCATGCGCGGCCGAGTCGCTCGACGCCGCCGTGCGAGCCCAAGCGCAGAACCAGGAGAAAGGGATCCAATCCCAGGCGCGGGTCGAAAAGCTCGACGACGCCACGCAACTGATGCTGAATGAATACCGCGACGGCATCCGGGAGCTCGAAAGCCTGCGGGTCTACCACGCGCAACTGCGAAGAGAGGTCCGGAGCCAGGAGACCGAGCGCGCCTCGGTCGAGAAACAGCTCACTGAAATCGAGGTGACCCAGCGCGGCATCGTGCCCTTGATGCTGCGGATGCAGGAAATGCTCGAAAAGTTCGTGAAGATGGACGCGCCTTTCCTGGAAGCGGAGCGTAGTAAGCGAATCGGCGAGATTAAAACCATGATGGACAGCTCGGAGGTGACGCTCGCCGAGAAATACCGCAGGCTCATGGAGGCCTACCAAGTGGAGTCCGAATACAGCCGCACGATCGAAGCCTACCGCGGCGATCTGACAGAGAAGGATGACAAGGGCAAGCAGCAGATCCGCGCCGTCGATTTCCTGCGCTTCGGGCGGCTCGCGCTCTATTACCTGACGCTCGACCGGCTCGAAGCAGGTTATTGGGATCCCAAAGCCAAGCGCTTCGAGAAGTTGTCCCTCGAGTATCGCAGCGATATCGAGCGCGGGCTGCGCATCGCACGCAAGCAGGCGGCGCCCGATCTCTTGAAGCTGCCGGTGCCGGTAGTGGATGTGCGGTCATGAAACAGCTCATCGCTGTCCTACTGGCGCTCGGAGGCGTAGCGTTTGCGGCGGCCAAAGAACCCGACTCCTTGGCCGAGTTGGTCAAGCAGGCCCGGGAGGAGCGCATGCTCGAGAGCAAGGCCCTGGCCGCCCGCGAGCAGGAGTTTCGCGAGGCGCGCGACCAACAGCTCGTGCTGCTCGAAAAGCTCCGTGTAGAGCTAGGCGACGAGCGCAGGCTCGGCGAGCGGCTAAAGGCGCGCTATGAAGAGAATGATCTCTTTCTCAACACCCAAACGGCAATCCTGCAAGAAAAGACCGGCTCGCTCGGGGAGCTTTTCGGCGTGGCGCGCCAGGTCGCGAAAGACACTCACAGCCTCTTGACCACCTCGCTCGTCTCGGCGCAGAAGCCCAAGCGCGACGCCGTGCCCGCCCGCCTCGCGGACCGCAGGGAGAACCCCTCCATCGACGAGCTGGAACAGCTCTGGCTGGTGGTGCTCGATGAGATGCAGGAGTCCGGCGCGATCGCGCGCTTTAAGACGGCGGTCACCTTGCCGGACGGGACCCGGCGGGATCAGAAAGTCGTGCGGCTCGGGACCTTTAACCTCCTTTCCGGCGGCCATTACCTGCACTATCTGCCCGAGACCGGGCGCATCGTGGAGCTCGGTCGCCAGCCTGCGGGGCGTTTCCTGGAACTGGCCGAGGACTACGAGCGCGCGCAATCGGGCCTCCTGCCCGTGGCGCTCGATCCCTCCCGAGGCGCGATCCTGAACCTCATGGTAGAGTCCCCCAGCATGACCGAGCACATCGCACGCGCCGGGAGCATCGGCTATGTGATCCTGGCGCTCGGCGGGCTCGCCTTGCTCATCGTGATCGAGCGCACCATCGCGCTTGCGGCTACCCGCCGCAAGGTCGAGGACGCCCGGCGGAACGGGGCGGCGGCGAGCGACAACCCGCTCGGCCGGCTACGGCAGATCGCGGAGCAGAACCCGCGGCTCGACGCCGAGGGTCTCGCCTTAAAGCTGGACCAGGCGATGCTCGGCGAGGCGCCGCGCTTCAAGCGCTCGCTCGCGACCCTCGCGGTCTTCGCCACCGCGGCGCCCCTGCTCGGTCTACTGGGTACGGTGGCCGGAATGATCGACACCTTTCAATCGATGGCGCTCTTCGGTGCGGGCGATCCCAAGCTGGTCTCGGCCGGGATCTCGCTAGCGCTCGTCGCCACCGAGCTCGGCCTGCTGGTGGCGATCCCAGTCCTGCTCCTGCACAGCTGGCTCAGCAGCAAGAGCAACCGGCTGATCCAAATGCTGGAGGAGGAGCTGGCGGGTATCGTGGCCGAGCGCGAGGCCAAAGCGTATGGCGTCCATCCTTGAGTTCCTGGACCGCCTGCTCGGGTTCCTCGAACGAGGCGGGAACGCGATGCCGTTTATCCTCCTCTTGTCGCTCTGCATGTGGGTGCTGATCCTGGAACGCTACTGGTTCTTGCGGTTCACCTTTCCGCAAGAGCTCGCGCGCGCGCAGGCCGCCTGGGGCGCCCGGCGCGAGCGCCGCTCGCGCACCGCGCGCTACGTGCGGATGAGCCTGGCCGCCGGCCTCGGCGCCTCGGCGCGGCGCACCCTGCCCATCATCCGCACGCTGGTGCAAGTGCTGCCGCTGCTTGGGCTCCTCGGGACCGTCACGGGCATGATCGAAACCTTCGAGGTCATCACAGTCTACGGCGGCAGCAACCGCCGCGGGATCGCGGGCGGGATCTCGGAGGCCCTGCTGTGCACCCTGGCCGGCCTGGTCACCGCCCTCTCGGGTCTGTACTTCGCGATCAATCTGGACCAGAACGCCCGGCGCGCCGAGGAGCAGACCGCGCGTGCGCTGAGCTATGAATGAGCATGCAAGACCGCGAGAGACAGCGATGTAGTGTTACCAACCATGAGGAGTAAGTGATCATGCGCCGCAGATATAAGGACAGTGACTCGGAGGGCGTTTACATCAACGTCATCCCGCTTATCGACGTGATGTTCTTCTTGGTGCTCTTTTTTGTCGCGACCTCATCCTTCATCCGCGAGACCGGCGTGGACGTGAATCGGCCGACGGCCCGGAGCGCGGTCGCGCAGGATAAGGCGAACATTATCGTCTCGCTCACCAAACACGGCGAGATCTGGATCGATCGGCGCAAGGTGGATATCCGCGCGCTGCGCGCCAACGTGGAGCGGATGCACGCCGAGAACCCCGGCAGCTCGGTGATCATCGCGGCGGATGGCGAGACTCAGACCCAGCTGTTGGTGGCGGCGCTGGACGAGGCGCGCCTCGCGGGCGTGGAGAACGTGGCGATCGCCGCCTACGAGGAATGAGCGCAACCCTGATCGGGAATCGCGGGAACCGTGGGTTGAGCGCGGAGCTGCGCGCCAAGGCCTTGCGCATCTTGTTTCTGCTGGCCGGGGCCGTCGCGATCAACCTGACGCTTTTCCTGCTCATGGAGCGGCTCTCGGCCGGATACCAAACCGGACCCGTCCTACGCATCTTGCAGATCGTCGATTTCGTGCGCCTGAAGCGCGAGCCGCCGCCGTCCGAGGTCAAGGAGCGGGTCGATCCGCCTGAGCCGCAGCAGCCCGAGCAGACACTCGCGCCGGAGATGCCGATCCCGAAGGTGAACCGGCCGATCGTCGAGGCACTGAGCGCGCCAATCCCGCGCATGAAAATCCCAATGAACGTCACCGGCGGGCCTTATATCGGTGAGATGGCGGCCGGCGGGTTGGGGATCGGGGAGTTCCGCGAAGCCGTACCGCTGGTGCGCATGCCGCCTCTCTATCCGCCGCATGCCTTGAGGCGGCGCATCGAGGGCCTCGTTCAGGTGGAGTTCCTGGTCGCCGAGGACGGCTCGGTCAGGGCGCCGAAGATTGTCTTTGCACAGCCGCCTGGCTTCTTCGAGCGTACCGTGCTGTCGGTGATCCGTCACTGGAAGTTCGAGAGTAAGGTCGTCGACGGCAAGCCTGTCCAGTGGCGGACTTTGCAAACCGTCAGGTTCAGATTGAAAGATTAAAACTATGAACCATCCAGTCAAAGAGACGCTTAGGGTCATGGGCCGCGGCAGGAGGTTGTGGACGGCCCTGCTAGTCGTAGCGGTCCTGGGCCTTCCCGCTGTAGCCGAGGAACGTGAGGCGGAGGAGATAGGCGGCGAGCAGAAATACACGGTCACGCAATCGACCTACGAGCAGCTCACGAAGGCCAGGGAGGCGATGGATAAGGAGCGGCACGCCGAGGCCATCGCGATCCTGAAGGCACTCATGCCGAAGGTGGCCGGGAACGCGCATGAAACGGCGCTGACCCAGCAGTCGATGGCCTATGCTTATCTCGGCCAGAAACGCTACCCGGAGGCGATCGACGCACTCGAGGCGGCGCTCGCCCGGCGGGCCGTGCCGCGGAATGTCATCCAGGCGCTGCGCTACAACCTGGCGCAGTCCTACATCCAGATCGAGAACTATCGCAAGGGGCTCGCGCCATTGCAGGCATGGCTGACTGATGAGAAGAACCCCTCGGCGGATGTGCACTACCTGGCCGCGGTCTGCCACCATCACCTCCGCCAGTACGAGGCCGCGCTCGCGCACATCAAGCAGGCGATCGCGAAGGTCAAGGACCCGCGCGAGGATTGGTATCTGTTCATGCTCTCGCTGTATTTCGAATGCAAACGGTACGCGGACGCCGTTCCCTTATTGAAGGACCTCATCGCCAAGCATCCGCGTAGCACTGAGTATTGGCGTTACCTGACCGATGTCTACCTCATCTCGAAGCGCGACGCCGAGGCCCTCGCTACCCTCAAACTGGCGTACGCCCAGGACATGCTCGAGGAGCGCGATCTGATCCGCCTCGCCCAACTCTATCTGCAGCGTAACATCCCTTACAGCGCGTCGCGCCTCTTGGACAAGGAGATCCAGCGCGGCCGCATCGCGCGCACGGCGCAGAACCTGGAACTCCTCGGCAACAGTTGGGCGATGGCGCGCGAGCGCGAGCGCGCCATTGGCGCGTTGCAAGAAGCGGCGGCCCGGGTCCGGCACGGGAAGATCGACCTCACTATCGCGCAGATGCAGATGAGCATGGAGAACTGGGCCGGCGCCGCGAAATCGTTCGCGACCGCGCTCGATAAGGGAGGGCTCAAAGAGCCCGATGAGGCCCAGCTCCTGTTCGGGATAGCGTGCTATCACGAAGGCGATAAAAAGCGTGCCGCCTCGGCGCTGCAAGTGGCCAGCAACAACCAGCGATTCCGCAAGCAGGCGCAACGCTGGCTAGAACGCATCCAGGCCGATGGCACGCTTGCCTCCGCCAAGCCCAAGGAGGCACGCGCACTCGCCAACTGAGCGCATGAACACATAAGGCTTCTCGATGATCCTTCTAGCGACCTCCTTGTCGCAGCAGCCGAACTTTGCATTCTGCCGTTTCATCGCCACCACGGCAGCGATGAGGACATTGCAGTCAGTTCGCTTTGTCCTCAACTACGCGCAATTTGGTGCGAATGAAATCACTATGTGAGACGTACAGAAGATCGGCAATCTTACGTACGTAATACTCCTCGTACTTGTCGATATCGGTGTCCGCGTTAGCAACCTGCCACAACGATTGCACGATGCTAACGCGATCCTCTTGGGTAAGGTTCTGGTTGAGTAAACGGGTAAATTCCGTTAAGGAGACGGCTTGATCAGCAGCACGATCGGCAAGCTGCACTAGCTCTCGGGCCTCCAATTCGTCAAGCCCAAAACTCTTTCGCATCGCTTCAATGATGGCCGCCCGCTCGGTGTCCGACACATGATTATCAGCTCTGCTGATTTCAACCAGCAATGCCGCGGTCGCCAAATTCAGCGCGTGCGCCTTGTCCGTTTCTAATTGCGTAACCAAACAGGACCTAAACCACTCGGTTAGGGACGCTAGCATGTCGCTCCTGGGATATCTGAGAGGATATGACCCCCTTATCTGGTCTTGGCGGCTAACTGCGCGACGCGTAACGGTGCGGGCGGATGCGAATCGTGAAAGGCCGAATAGAGGGGATCGGGGGTGAGCGTGCGGGCGTTTTCCCTGTAGAGCTTGACCAAAGCCCGAATCAAACTACCGGCGTCCGCTTGCTCTGCGGCAAAATTGTCGGCTTCAAATTCATGGCGGCGCGAGAGCGCGGCCAGCACCGGCTGTAGCAACACGCCGAAGACCGGGGCTATCATGAGAAACAGTACAATGGCGGTATGTACGGAAGGCTGCGAGACCCCGAGCCCTGGGTAAAACCATGGCTGCTCCATAAGCCAGGCTAGAAGCGTGACCCCAACGAGGCTCAGACCCGCCATCAGCACCATTCTCTTCAACACATGCCTGCATTTGTAATGGCCAAGCTCATGGGCCAACACTGATTCCACCTCGCTAGGCTGCAGCTCCTTGAGCAGCGTGTCAAAGAACACGATGCGCTTGTTCTTGGCAAACCCAGTGAAGTAGGCGTTGCCATGAGTAGAGCGCAGCGACCCATCCATGACAAAAAAACCCTTGCTCGAGAACCCGTTTCGTGCGAGCAGCGCCTCGATGCGGCTTCGCAGCTCGAAATCATCGAGCGGTCGGAACTTATTGAAAAGGGGCGCGATAAATACCGGATACGCCCAGGTCATAAATAGGCTAAAGCCTAGCCAGGCCATCCACGCCTTGAGCCACCCGAGCCCACCAGGGGGCTGCATCAACCATAGCACTAGCGTCGCCAAGGGGATCCCCAGCGCGAGCAGCAGTAGCCCTTGCTTTAGCAGATCGTAAAAAAACATCTTGGGCGTCGTGCGATTGAAGCCGAAGCGCTCCTCGATCACAAAGGTACGATAGAGCGCTGCCGGAAGGTCCAACAGCGCCATGAGCGCAAAGGCCGAAAGCATGACCCCTACGCCGGTTATAAGCTCGGGCAACTCGAGGTGTCGCCAAGCCCGATCCAGCAGATCGAGCCCGCCGCCTAGCGTCCAGATAAGAAGGAGCACGCTCGCCAACAAATGCTCATATTGAGCAAAGCGGGTCTGGGTAACGGTGTAATCGGCGGCTTTCTGGTGATCGGCGAGCGCTATCCGCGTTGCAAAGGCTTCGGGAACCCTCTGACGATGGCGCGCCACATGCCGTATTTGGCGGTGATCCAGCCATAGATGGACTGCGGCTTGTACGATAAGCGCAAGGCCGAAGACGAGCGAGAACAGATTCACGACCGGAGCATGCGGGGCTGAAAGGCGTCTATGCGTTCTTGAGTCCAGTGGCTTTCGGCAAACGTTCCGATGGACGATGATATCACGCGGTGCTACGCTACGCTGTTGAAAGTGATTGGCGGCCAGAAAACGGCCGGGCTGCTTGCCGAATCTGGCGCGCTACATCCTACGCATCCTTCTCCAAGCTTCTACTCTGTAAAGGTATCCCGTCAGCGTTGACGCGATCCCGCGAGGCGGAGCCCTTTCACGATACCAGTCGACCAACGACTGCGATGGCTGAACTCCTCCGCTGCCTGCCCGAGCCTTTGCCAAATGGAGTTCCGCGAGTAACTATACAGGAGATGACAATGATGAAACTACCTTCCCTCAGTTCGATATTGATACTTACGGCGTTATTCAGCCTCGCTGGTTTCGGCGAGTCGAAGAGCGCGACTGGAGCTGAACCCGAGATCTCAGGTCCGTCGAGCATGGATTTGTGCACAGAAGTGATGACACTGAATGCCCAACAGCTCGATTCCAACGAGGCAGAAATGGAACGATTTATCTTAGGCTGCCCAGCGGGCGCCAAGTATGGCTCGGCAGCGTGGCAGTGCGTGCTCACGGCGATGAAGCGCGGGGGTTCGTATGTCAAGTCAACGGATGAGTGTTTCCCGAAAGGATAGTTATTTCGGAGACTGTACGCAGCCCTGTATTAGAGATCTCGGTTGCTTCTGGTGGCAGGTGTAGAACCGATCGGCCGGTAGCGGCGCTTCAAGAATAAAGGAGCATCGCCTCTCGCTCCTCGATCCAGGAGGTTTCATCGGGTACTGTCAAAGCTTCCAGATCGGCCGAGGTTGCATTGGGGTCATCAACCCATGAGCGCAGCAGCTCGCTGCCGTTAATGACATCAATGGCCAAACGATCGTGCTCATATTCATAGGGAAGATTACGCCACAGGTCATAGTCGGGGCGCAGCCGGCGCAGCGCTTTGAATGCGAGGGCCTGCAGACGCCAAGGTCGGAAAGCATGGTGGATATAGCTGCTGACCTCGGCATGCACGTGCAGGCCGGCACATAGCGTACCCGCGTGTTTATGAAAGGTGGGCTCGAACCAGCAGGGCCGCAGACCGCAGCCTTGCAGCCAGTGCGGCGCCAGCGAGCGCATTTCCACCAGAAGCGCGCGAGCATCGAGGTCGGGGGCGCCGAATAGTTCCAACGGGCGTGTGGTGCCTCGGCCCTCGGACAAGGTGGTGCCTTCGAGCATGACCGTACCCGGATAACAACGCGCCATCCAGAGATTGGGGGCATTGGGACTAGGATTAACCCAGCAGCGTTCGCTGAGCGGCCAGCCGTAGCCTGGCCCCTGGTTGGGTAACCAGCTGTCCATGGGAATGACCCGATGATCCACATCCAAGCGCAAAGTTTCGACAAACCAACGCGCCAGCTCGCCTATGGTCAGGCCGTGCCGCATGGGCAGAGGGCCGGCACCGACGAAGCTATCCCAACCCGCACGCAAGCGCAGTCCTTCCACGGGGCGTCCTACCGGGTTCGGTCGGTCGAGCACCCATACCGGCTTACCGTGTCTTGCGGCCTCTTCCAAGACGTAACGCAAGGTCGTAATGAACGTGTAGATGCGGCAGCCTAGGTCTTGCAGATCGACCAGCAATAGGTCGAAAGCGTCCATCATGGCCGGGGTCGGACGGCGCATCTCGCCGTATAAACTAAAGACGGGAATGCCGTGCACCGGATCGTAAAAATTGGGCGATTCGACCATGTTGTCCTGTTTGTCGCCGCGGAGCCCATGCTGGGGTCCCAGAGCCGCGCTGAGCCGGACGTCGCCAAGTGCCACCAGCGCATCGAGCGAATGGGTCAGATCCTGGGTCACCGACGCCGGGTGGGCGAGCAATCCCACGCGGCGGCCGGCAAGCGGCCTGCGCAGCGCAGGTTCTTCCAGCAGTCGGTCGATACCAAACCTCATAGCCGCCGGTACCACCGTAACGGGTTAAGCAGCCACGGAGTCGCTTCGCCGTGGCCATGCCATGACTTACAAAGATAAACTCCGATGGGATCAAACCGCCGAGCGCGCTTCGGCCGTGCGATCGCGCCGCTGGCGCGCCGCGGCGGCCAGATCCTCAAGGAGCGCCTCGGTTTGAGTCCAACTGATGCAGGCGTCCGTGATGCTCTGACCATAGACCAGTGGACGGCCCGGTGCCTGATCCTGACGCCCGGCCACCAGATGGCTCTCGATCATCAGCCCCAAAATCCGCCGATCTCCCGCCGCGATCTGGGTACCGATCTCGTGGCCGACCTGTACCTGGCGCTCATGGTTCTTGGCGCTGTTCGCGTGGCTACAATCGATCATGATGCGTGGCGGTAACCCTGCCTTTGCCAACAATGCCGCGGCCGCAGCGACGCTGCCCGCATCGTAGTTCGGCTGGCGTTGGCCTCCACGCAGGATGATATGCCCATCGGGATTGCCCGTCGTGGAGAGAATGGCCGCATGCCCGCCTTTGGTCACACCCAGGAAATGGTGCGGATTCCGCGCCGAGATGATCGCGTCCACCGCGATTTGTAGTCCCCCATCGGTCGCGTTCTTGAAGCCGATGGGGCAGGACAATCCCGAGGCCAGCTCGCGGTGCACCTGGCTTTCGGTAGTGCGCGCGCCGATAGCGCCCCAGGCGATGAGATCGGCGTAGTACTGCGGGCTGATCGGATCGAGAAATTCGGTGCCGGCTGGGACTCCCATCTCGGCCAGATCCAGCAGCAGCCGCCGGGCGATATGCAAGCCCTCGTTGATCCGGAAGCTCCCGTCGAGCTTTGGATCGTTGATCAGGCCCTTCCAACCCACGGTAGTCCGCGGTTTCTCGAAATAGACGCGCATCACGATCAAAAGATCTTCGGCGTGGGTTTCCAGCGCGCGTCTGAGACCTGTAGCGTAATCACGCGCGGCGTCTGGATCATGGATCGAACAGGGTCCCGTAATGACCAACAGCCGGTCGTCGCGTTCGCCCAGTAAGGCTTGGATCGCCGCGCGCGCTTTTAGCACGGTGCCCGCGGCCGCGGCGGTGACGGGCAAGTCGGCGTGCAGCGTCGCGGGTGCGAGGACCTCGCGAGTCTCCGTGATACGGAGGTCTTCGGTGCTTGATCGCATCATTGTGAGGGTCGAGTACGCTTGTGGCTGGCGTGAGCATAGGGTACCGCGCGCCTCGCGCCAACGGAAACAGCGCGGTCGATCGCAGCGGAAATCATCCCGGGCAAGGACGCGCCGGGTCTAGCTCCTCGGGGCTCCGTCCGATGCGCCCCAGAGCGGTTCCCTCTTGTTCGGCTTCCCGTTCCTCGATGAGATCGCCGAGGATGTTCTTGAGCCTCGCCTCGATGCGTTGCCGCTGGTAGTGATCGACCAATGGGGAGCGGCGGGCAAAGCATAGTTGGTCACGCGCTAGGTGGGTCTCACCGGCCAGGTAACTTTGTTCTCCTAGCGCTATCTGCGCTTCGACTTCCGCCCCTAGTTTTCCTTCCGCTTCCGCCAAGAGCCCATAGTAGGCGGCGTCCACCTCGTGGCTAAAAGCGTAGTTGCGCAGCATTCGGCGGGCTTCCTCGGCTTTACCCGATGTGAGCAGCGTTTGCGCCTGTCCGAGGACTGCGGGGCGGTAGTTGGGGTAGAGTCTCAGCGTCTCGCCGTAGATCGATAGCGCCTTGCCCGGCCGCTTCTCGGCGAGCGCCAGCCGCGCGGCCGCAAGTAGGTAGGCGGTCTGCTCGGGATCGGCGTTGCGAAGTTGCTCTAGCTGCCGCCGCGCTTCGCGGTAGTCACCGGCTTCGATCAGCGCCAAGGCATACCCATAGCGCGCGGCGCCGGCGTTTAAAAACAGGCCCGATTTTAGCTGCCCCTCGAAATAGGCCACGGCCGCCGCGGGTTGCCCCAGTGCACTTAGCCGGAGCTTGGTCCGCACCAGATGGAAGGCGAGGCTGTCGCGGTGATGTCTTGTTGGGTACTGTTCGGCGCGATTTCGGGAGTCGGCGATGCGCGTCACCGAGACCGGGTGAGTCCGCAGGAATTCCGGTAACTGGGCATTATCGGTGAGCCGGTTCGCGCGCTGCATACGCTCGAAGAAGGACGGCATTCCGCGCGGATCGAATCCCGATTGCGCTAGGATCCGCATACCGATCCGATCGGCTTCTTCTTCATGGGAGCGCGTGAAGTTGATCTGATACTGGGCGTTGCCCGCGGCAATGGCCGCGAACGCGGCCTGGCCGGCTTCCGGGTTCTGGGTGCCGAGCAGGATCGCGCCCAACATCGCCGCCGCCATGGGGATGCTGAGCTGCGAGGCTTTCTCGAAGGTACGAGCCATATGGCGTTGGGTCACGTGCGCGATTTCATGAGCGACCACGCCGGCCAGCTCGCTCTCCGTCTCCGTGTACAACAACAATCCGGTGTGGATACCGATAAAACCGCCCGGAGCGGCAAACGCATTCAGCGTTGGATCGCCTACCAAGAAGAATTCAAAGTTATGCGCCGCGTTTTCGGCCTGAGCGGTGAGCGCCGAACCCAGGGATTGAACATAAGCTTCTATTTCCGGGTCGTTCACGAGCATTTCGTGCCGCCTCAAGTGCCGGAAGAGATCGCGGCCGAGGCGCCGCTCCTGTTCCGGTGACACCGAGGCGGAGGCGGAATCGCCAAAGTCGGGAAGCTCGAGGGCGAGCGCCGGGAACGGGCCGAGCAAGCCCAGAAGGGCTAGGGTTATTATTAATTTTTTGGGAGTGTTCCTACGCACTACGCAAGCATCCACGACTTAAAGCGTTGTAGACTTGGAGCGGTATGTCAAGTTCCTACGCGTTGGAAGCCGGTGCGTCAAGCCTACCTTATGCTATTCCATTCCGATAGCGCCGGTCATCAATCTGGATACCTGGCGCGGCGATTGCTGATTGGATCTCGGGTACGCGGTGCGG
>JBOIDL010000088.1:0-15045 GCA_050740435.1 Gammaproteobacteria bacterium | reverse complement strand
CCAACGTCGAGATCACCGGGGAATCCGGCGGGGGCATGGTGAAAGTGGTCATGACCGGGCGCCATGACGTGCGCAGGGTCACGCTCGATCCGGCCTTGCTCAAAGAAGAAAAGGAGATGCTTGAGGACCTCTTGGCAGCCGCCGTCAACGACGCGAACCGGCGCGTGGAGCAAGCGAGTAAAGACAAACTCGCGGGTCTCACCGCCGGTATGGGCCTGCCTCCGGGTTTCACGCTCCCTATGTAGATTCGTCCGCGGAGTCAGATCTTTTCACAAGCTCTTAGCCGTTAACACCTCCGCGCTCAAACTTAGAAATTGAAACGCTACAGTCCGCTTATAGAGGAACTGATCCACTCCCTGCGCTGTCTTCCCGGGGTAGGTCCGCGATCCGCGCAGCGCATGGTGTTTCACCTGTTGGAGCGCAACCGCGAGGGAGCCCAACGCCTGGCCCAAGCGTTGCTCGCAGCCTTGGCCGGCGTCAATCATTGCCACAGGTGCCGCAATCTCAGCGAGGTAGCGCTGTGCGCGATCTGCGCGAGCGAGAGGCGTGATCCCAGCGTGCTGTGCGTGGTCGAAAATCCCGCCGATGTGCAATCGATCGAACAAGCGGCGGCATTTCAAGGCAAGTATTTCGTGCTCATGGGCCGCTTATCGCCACTTGACGGCGTCGGTCCGGAGGCCATCGGGATCGATAAGTTAAAGAACCTGCTGAGCGGCGGAGAGGTCAAGGAGGTGATCATCGCGACGGGCGCCACGGCCGAAGGCGAGGCCACGGCGCATTATATCGGTGAGGTCGCGCGCGCGACCGGGCTGCGCGCGACGCGCATAGCCCATGGCATCCCGGTAGGGGGTGAGTTGGAATACGTCGATAGTACCACCTTGTCCCATGCGATCGCCTGCCGCCGCGATCTGTGAGCGCCCTATCCATGACGCCAGCGGCCGGCAACCTCATCTGGATCGATCTGGAAATGACCGGGCTCGATACGCTTTCCGATCACATTATCGAGATCGCGACGGTCGTGACCGATGGCCAGTTGCGAATTTTGGGTGAAGGTCCCGTGCTTTCGATCTACCAGCCCCCCGAGGTGCTCGGCGCCATGGATGACTGGAACAAAAAACAGCACGCGAAATCGGGATTATCGGAACGCGTCCGGCAAAGCTCATGGACGGTCGCGGCCGCGGAGCGCATGAGCTTGGACTTTGTGCGGCCGTTTGTGGCGCCGTCGGCCTCGCCCATGTGCGGCAACAGCGTGTGCCAAGATCGGCGCTTTTTGCACCGGCTAATGCCCGAGCTCGAGCGTTTTTTCCATTACCGTAATCTCGATGTCAGCACCCTCAAGGAGCTGGCGCGGCGCTGGGCGCCCGAGCTCAAACCCTATGATAAAGACTCCAATCATAGGGCCCTGGAAGATGTCCTCGCCTCGATCGACGAGCTGGCATATTACCGCCAGCATCTGTTCAAGCTTTAATCGATGCGCGTACGCTCATCGCTTCCCCTAACGCTATACCGCGCCGAGTCGGTACGGGCGCTCGATCGCGAGGCAATCGAGAGCGGCGGGCTCGCGGGTTTGACCTTGATGAACCGTGCCGGCGCGGCGGCTTTCGAGGTTTTGCGTACCCGCTGGCCAGCGGCCCGCCGGATCCTGGTACTCTGTGGCCCCGGTAATAACGGCGGAGACGGTTATGTGTTGGCGCGCGAAGCGCGGCGCGCGGGCTTGACGGCCGCGATCCGGCAGGTTGGCGATAGTCCGCTCAAAGGCGATGCGCGCGCCGCGGCCGAGACGGCTTTTGCGGCGGGCCTCACGCCGCAGCCGTTCGATGCTTCGTCTCTGGGAGGCCATGAGGTGTTGGTGGATGCGATGCTCGGTACCGGCCTCGATCGCGAGGTCCGCGATGAATTTCGCTTAGCCATTGAGTGCGTCAATCAGTCGCCGCGCCCGCGCCTGTCGATCGACATTCCTTCCGGACTCAATGCCGATACGGGGGCGGTGATGGGGGCGGCGGTGCGGGCCGAAGCGACCGTCAGCTTCATCGGTTTAAAGCAGGGTATGTTTACGCGTGCCGGTCCCGAGCATTGCGGGGAGATCTATTACGATGATCTGAGCGTGCCGGATGCGGTCTTTGAGCGCGTGCCGTGCTCCGCCCGCCGCTTGGAATTGGGGCCGTTGCGACGCCTCATGCCCCACCGGCCGCGCGACGCCCATAAAGGACGGTTCGGCCACGTCCTGGTCGTCGGCGGCGAGATCGGGTACGCGGGAGCCGCCCGCATGGCGGCCGAAGCGGCGTTACGGGTAGGCGCGGGACTGGTCAGCCTGGCCACGCGCGCGGCCCATGCCGCCGCGCTGTGCACGGTGCGCCCGGAGATCATGTGCCACCCGGTGGAAACGGCCGCCGAGATCAGAGGGCTCTTAGATCAAGCCACGGTCATCGCGTTGGGTCCCGGTCTCGGCCGCTCATCGTGGGCCGTCGATCTCCTCGCGCGTGTCATCGAGAGCGAGTTGCCTATGGTGGCGGACGCCGATGCCTTGAATCTCATCGCCCTGGACCCCATCGCCAAGAGTACTTGGACGCTCACACCGCATCCGGGAGAAGCGGCGCGTTTGCTGGGGCTGACGGCAGCGGAGGTTCAAGCCGATCGCTTTCGGGCGGTTGCGGAGCTGCAGCGCCGTTACGGGGGCGTTGCCATCCTCAAGGGATGCGGTACGCTCATCTGTGGTCCGAACGGGGACATCAGCCTCTGCCCTTACGGTAATCCGGGCATGGCAAGCGGGGGGATGGGCGATGTGCTCACCGGGGTGATCGCGGGGTTGCTGGGGCAGGGTTTGTCTTCCCTCGATGCGGCTGCGCTCGGCGCCTGTTTGCACGCGCGCGCGGGCGATCGGGCGGCCGCGGCGGGCGAGCGCGGGTTGCTGGCGAGCGATCTCTTTCCCCATCTCCGAGATCTTGCGAATCCGACGCAATCGGAGTGCGGCGTCGGGCAAGACACGCCCTAGAACCACCGCGTGAGCCTCGAGTGGCGCTGTGGCATCGGCACCGAAGCGGAGATGGACGCGCTCGCCGCGCGCTTCGCGTGGGCGATTGGCCGCGGTGCGGGCACGGTGTTCCTGAGCGGTGATCTCGGCGCCGGTAAGACCACCTTCGTTCGTGGTCTATTGAAGGCCCTGGGCTATCGAGGCTTGGTCAAGAGCCCGACCTACACCTTGGTGGAGACGTATTCGATTGGCGGGCGCTCCATCCATCATTTCGATCTATATCGGCTGGCGGGTTCAAACGAGCTCGAGGCTATCGGAGTACGCGACTTTGTCGACGGGCAGACGCTGTGTCTGATTGAATGGCCGGAACGCGGTGCGGTGGGACTATTGCAGCCGGACCTGCACGTGCGCATCGCGCTCGCCGGGGAGCAGCGTGAAATAGCAATCACGGCTTTCAGCGGATGGGGGAACGCGGTCTTGAAGCGGATGAACGAGGACGGGTCCAGAATGCGGGTGCCTGAAAGCGACCGGTAGTATATTAAACGCATACCCCGCGGTCTTGCCGCGGGTACCTTAGCGATGGGAGTTTCCAAAGGGGAGAAGCGCAGCTCTCCCCCTTTGGTCAAGGGCGGGGTTCATATCCGCCAGCGAAGTATATTAATTATAGAATTCCTAATGATAGTGTAGATATATAAATAATACTTGAAATTTCTGCTATATCGCCCCAAAATTAAGCACTACCAATAAACCCGGCGTCGCTCCCAATGCCGCGCGGCCTATTCGCACTTCTCTTAAGTATTGCCATCCCTTGCCACGCGGCCAGTATCAGTGGCCCACGCATGTGGGCGGCCCCCGATAATACGCGGGTGGTCTTCGATCTAAGCGCTCCGGCGAACTACCACCTTTTTACGCTGACCCATCCGCACCGCGTGGTGCTAGACGTCGAAGGCGGGCGCTTTGTGAACCCCCCGCCGCCATCGAATCCCGCGGATCGATTCTTGAAATCGATTCGATACGCCCCGCACGGACGGAAACTGCGCTTGGTGTTGGACCTTAAGCAAAGAACCGAGGTCAAGGGATTCGCGCTTGCCCCACAGCGGCCCTACGGCCACCGGTTGGTTGTGGACCTCCTGGGCCACGAGGCGGTGGCGCCGCAGGTGACCCCACTGACTTTCGAACAGCTGCGTTTAAGGAACGTCGTGATCGCCATCGATGCCGGTCACGGGGGCGAAGATCCGGGGGCGATAGGGAAGCGGGGTGCGCGCGAAAAGCAGGTGGTTTTGGCCGTTGCCCGCCAGCTTGCCCACCGGGTCAACGATGAACGCGGAATGCGCGCGGTGCTCATTCGCGATGGGGATTATTTCATAAGCCTTCGGAATCGCATCAAGCGCGCGCGCCAGCATAAGGCCGACCTATTCGTGTCGATCCACGCCGATGCGTTTCGCGATCCGCAGGCCAGTGGCTCGTCGGTCTATGTGCTTTCCAGGCACGGCGCCAGCAGCGAAGCGGCGCGCTGGCTCGCGGAACGGGAGAATGCCTCCGATTTGGTCGGCGGGGTCAGTCTCGATGACAAAGACGATCTCTTGCGGAAGGTGTTGTTCGATCTATCCCAGACCGCGGCCATCGACGCCAGTGTGAACGTCGGCGGCCGCGTTCTGCAACGCCTGAATCGGCTTGGCAAGATACACCATCCGGGCGTTCAGCGGGCAGGCTTCGCCGTCTTGAAATCGCCCGATATCCCCTCCGTTTTGGTGGAAACGGCCTTCATTACCAATCCGCTCGAAGAACGCAAACTCACGGATCCCCGCCATCAAGGGGCCCTGGCCGCAGCCATCTTGGATGGCATCCGGGCGTATTTCCTGGAGGCGGCTCCGCCCGGGACGGTGCTCGCCATGCACAAGGACACACTGAGCGACGCGAGCGCATCGACATCACGCGCCCTGCGTTAGAGCCATCATCATAGCCGGATCAAAAACGGCGGACGCTAGCGCACCTGCGACATGCATCCCCGTATGGCAGGGCTTCACCTATACTATCGGCTATGCCGATCGCGCCTGGCCGGATTCGTTTATTGGCGGATGATCTCATCAATCAGATCGCCGCCGGGGAGATCATCGAGCGCCCCGCGTCGGTGGTCAAAGAGCTGATTGAAAATAGCCTCGACGCCGGGGCGACGCGCATTGAGGTTGAGATCGAGGGCGGCGGAATACGGCTTATCCGGGTGCGTGACGACGGTTGCGGGATAGCACCCGAGGATCTCGCGCTCGCGCTCCGCCGCCATGCGACGAGCAAGCTCCAGTGTGCGGAAGATCTCTATGCGATTACCAGCCTCGGATTTCGCGGCGAGGCCTTGCCGAGTATCGGGGCCGTCTCCAGACTGACGCTGGCCTCGCGTACCGCGGGTTCGGACATTGGCTGGGCCCTCGAGATGGAAGGCGCCGCGCGCCCTTGCGATCCTCGGCCGGCGGCCCATCCGCCCGGGACTTCGGTTACCGTCCGCGATCTCATGTTCAATACCCCCGCGCGGCGAAAATTCCTGCGCCGCGAGCGCACCGAATTCCTGCACGTACAGGAGTTGCTGAAGCGCATCGCGATAAGCCGCTGCGCCGTGGCTTTTCGGATGCTCAATAACGGCCGCGCCGTGCTCAACCTTCGCTCGACAGAACCACAAAGCGAGTCTCGGGTGCAAGAACTAGCCGGCGATCATTTTATGACGCGTGCGGCTTTCTTCGATCTGACCAGCGACGGGATCCGCTGCTGGGGTTGGGCGGCGCTCCCGCCAGCGGGAGATATTCAATACCTTTTTGTGAACGGTCGAATCTTGCGTGATCGCACGGTCAACCATGCCATCCGCCGGGCGTATGAAGATACGCAACCGCCCGGCGCGGAGCCGGCCTTTATCGTTTTCTTGGAGATGGAAGCGGGCGCCCTCGATGTCAATGTTCATCCCGCCAAGTACGAGGTCCGGTTTCGTCAATCTCGGCTCATCCATGATTTTGTCTATAGCGCGGTAAAGCACGCGCTTACGGGTACAGCGAGCGAGCGCTCTCGCCTGAGCGGCAGCGCGGCGCATAGGCCTGCGCTAGCGCCTCGCGTTAACCAGGCGCGCCCCACCTATGTGCAGGCTCAAAGTCCAGAGGCCGGCCCGGATTCTCTCGGCGCGCCACTCGGACGCGCCATTGCACTCTTGAGTAGCCGCTATCTGCTTGCGGAAAATGCGCTGGGATTGGTGGTCGTCGATGCCGAGGGCGCGCTGCGGCGCTTGATTGCCTCGCGCATCCGACCGGCGCGCCCGGGCCCCCCGGTTTGCTCCCAACCCTTGCTGATCCCGCAACCGGTCAGCGTGTCGCCCGCCGAGGCTGAGCGGGTCCTGGCTCACAGGCGCTTATTGGAGCGCTTGGGGTTGGAGGTTGATTGCGCAGGCCCCCGTACCATCATCGTGCGGCGTATTCCCGCGCTTTTACGCGGCTGCGACGGCGACCGATTGATCCGAGATATCGCGGGGGTCCTGGCTAAGCCCGGTGATCCCGAGGCGGCGCTAGAACGGGCGCTTTGCGATACGCTGGCAACGCATGGCGCAACCCTGGCGCTCGCGTCGAGAACCCTCGGCCACTGGGACGGCTGGCTTCGCGAGATCGAGAGTCTGGGCCTGGGGCACCCCGGCGCGGCGCGCGGTCTGTGGCGGCAACTGAGCGGTGAGGACCTGTCATCCTTGATTGCGGGCGGGGTGCGTCAATCCGACGGACATCCGGCTGAGAGTTTGTGAAAAAACCTACTGCGCTTGGGATCTCGCGCTGCGTCCTCGGCGCGCCAAACAGGGCCACTCCCTGGCCCTGGCTTCCCGGCGGTGCTCGGAATCCTCATGTATCTCAACATACACTCCGGTTGCTCGTCCCTTCCTTGGGACTCGCCCCTGCGGGGCTTGTGCGCCGTTTCGCTCCCGGCGAAACGGTCCTGCGCTCCGGCGGCACGCGACCTCCCTTCGCTCGCGACGGTTGTTTCACAAACTCTGAGTAAGTGGGATGCCGGCGCCGGCCGCGATTTTTCTCATGGGCCCCACGGGCGTGGGAAAGACTGCGCTGGCCGTCGATCTGGCCGCCGCGCTTCCATGCCGGTTAATCAGCGTCGATTCGGGAATGATCTACCGTGGTATGGACATCGGAACCGCAAAGCCCAGCCCGGAAGTTCTCGCCCGCGCGCCGCATAGCCTCATCGATATCCGTGACCCTGGGGAATCTTATTCGGCGGCGGAGTTTCGCGCCGACGCGCTGCGCGAGCTGGACACGGTCCTTAAGGCGGGGCGGGTGCCCTTGCTAGTCGGAGGAACCGGTCTTTATTTTCGGGCGCTCGACGAGGGGATCTCGGCGCTCCCGAGCGCCGATACGGAGGTGCGCGCACGGATCGCCGCAGAGGCGTCAAAGCAAGGCTGGGGCGCTTTGCACGAGCAACTCGCGAAACTCGACCCGCGCGCCGCCGCGCGCATACACCCCCATGACGCGCAGCGCATTCAACGGGCTCTGGAAGTGTGCGAGGTGTCCGGAAAGACCCTCACCGAGCTGCTACGGAAAGATACTCGCCAGCCGCTGCCATACCGGGCGCTCAAACTGGTCGTGGCGCCCGGCGATCGGATGGATTTGCAGCGGTGTTTGCGGATCCGTTTCCAGCACATGCTAGATCGGGGTCTCGTGGATGAAGTCGAGGGCCTGTATTCGCGGGGGAATCTCACCGCGGCGTTACCGTCGATGCGGTCGGTCGGCTACCGCCAGGTGTGGCAATACCTGGAGGGACAGTTTGACTATGAGACGATGATCGAGCGAGCCGTCACCGCGACGCGTCAGCTCGCAAAACGCCAATTGACGTGGTTACGCCCGGAACGATGCGCTCGCTGGTTCACGAGCGATGATCCCCGTCTGAGCCACAACGTCGTGAACTTTCTCGGACAGCACGCTGTCGCGGGATCATGCCCGCCCTAGGTGCGTGATGGAAGGCGATCACACCGGCCGCGAGCACCGGAAATCATGCGATCCGTCATTACATAATTTAACAATAGTCTGTCGATGAAAATTAAGAGCGCACATTAAGTAGGAGCGCACGGAATTTTTCGTTGCTTGCGTAATCAGATAGACTACATCTGAGGAGAAACCTGCGTGCGAGCGGCGCATTGGGAAGAAGCGAGGTTGTACGGCGCTTTACTCCCGGGGAGGAAAGGCGTGATTCAAGAATACGAATAAATTGAAGCAGGAGGGGTAGATAATGAGTAAAGGCCAGTCATTACAAGAGCCGTTCCTCAATACGTTGCGTAAAGAACATGTTCCTGTGTCCATCTATCTGGTCAATGGCATCAAGCTCCAGGGGCAGATCGAGTCGTTCGATCAGTTCGTCGTTTTGCTGAAAAATTCCGTCAGCCAGATGGTATATAAACACGCTATCTCCACGATCGTACCGTCGAAACCGGTGCGGTTGCCGCGCGAGAACGAAGAGTCGCCGGAAGAATAACCAGTCCCTACAGAACTGTACCATCCCGTTGTTCGAACGCCCCGGTAAAGGCGAGCGTGCAGTCCTAGTCCACTACGGATCCCGCCGAGAGGACGAGACGCTAGAGGAATTTAGAGATCTTGTTGCCTCGGCAGGGGCTGCGTGCGAGGGCATCGTCTTGGTAGCGCGGGACGCCCCCAATGCGAAATATCTTCTCGGCGCGGGTAAGGCCGAGGAGCTGAGCGCCCTGGTCGCGGAGACCTGCGCGGACGTCGTGATCGTAAACCGCGCAGTGAGCGCCGCCCAAGAGCGTAATCTAGAACGCCTCTTGGGCTGCCGGGTCGTCGATCGTACCGATCTCATTCTCGATATCTTCGCCCAGCGCGCGCGAACCTTTGAGGGCAAGCTGCAAGTTGAACTGGCGCAACTTCAGCACCTCTCGACACGCCTGGTCCGGGGATGGAGTCACTTGGAACGTCAGCGCGGCGGTATCGGACTGCGCGGACCGGGCGAAACCCAATTAGAATCCGATCGACGCTGGGTGCGGCAGCGCATTAAGCGGCTTACCCGCCAGCTTGAGGAGATACGCCATCAGCGCGGGTTGCAAGGCCGGGCGCGCCGCAAGGCCGCCGTGCCGACCGTACTCTTGGTCGGATACACCAATGCCGGTAAATCGACCTTATTTAACCGCCTGACCGGTGCGTCGGTTTACGCGGCGGATATCTTGTTCGCGACCTTGGATCCGACCTTGCGGCGCTTAGAGACGCCCTTAGCCGGCACGGTGGTTCTCGGAGACAGCGTCGGTTTTATAAAAGACCTCCCGCACGAACTGGTGGCGGCGTTTCGCGCCACCTTGGAAGAACTGCGGCACGCGGATTTGCTCATCCATGTGATCGATGCCAGTCTGCCTACCGTGCAGAGGGATGAACAGAGGCTGCAGGTAGCGGGGATCATACGGGATCTCCATGCGGACACCGTGCCCCAGATCGAGGCATTTAACAAGATTGATCGCTGCCAGACCGAAAGCGGCGCTTCCGCGCGTCGACGCGAAGGCGATGGATCGATGCGGCGTGTATGGATCTCCGCCGTCACCGGGGAAGGTCTGGATACGCTCAAGCAAGTCATCGGCGAGCACTTGGCCGGAGACTGTTTGCGCGGATGGCTGCAACTGCCGGTTGCGGCGGCCAGACTGCGCGCGCGGCTCTATGCCGAAGGCGTTGTCCGCGGCGAACGCGACGCACCCGAGGAGGGATGGTTGCTTGACATCGCAATGAGCCGGCGCCGCTTTGAAACCCTCTGTTGCGAGGATGGTGAGCCGGCGCCGATAACTTGCGGCGGCATGCCGAGGCCCGTATGATACCTGCCCACATGAGCGCGCGGAGTGACTAACGATGGCCTGGAATGAGCCGGGGGGCGGTAAGGACCGCGACCCGTGGGGTAATCGCGGACGCCAGGGCGGCCCGCCCGATCTCGATGAGGTGATCCGTAAGCTGCAAGCAAAGCTCAAAGCACTATTCGGTGGCGCCACCGGGGGCGGAGGCGGTCCAGGCGGTCCGGCCCGCGGCGCGCCGGGTCGGGGCACCTTGATCGGCGTTGCGCTTATCCTTGTTATCGTCACGGCTTGGAACATGGTGTATCAGGTCAACGCGCAGGAACAAGGGATCGTGTTTCGCTTTGGCGCTTATGTCGCGAGCTTGGATGCGGGCTTGAATATCCGCTGGCCGAGACCCATCGAGCGCGTCGAGCTCGTCAATGTCGAGCAGACCCGTTCGATAGCTCACCACGCGTCAATTCTCACCAAAGATGAAAACATCATTGATGTAGCGTTTTCGGTTTTTTACCGCGTGAAGGACGTAAAGGATTATGCGTTTAACGTCATCGCTCCCGATCGTACGGTCGAGCAGGCGACGGAGAGCACGATACGTTCGGTCATCGGCAAGAATAACATGGACTATGTGCTCACCGAGGGACGCGAAGAGGTAGCAGACCAAATACAAGTCGAGATCCAAGGGCTACTGGATACTTATCAGGCAGGGATGTTAGTCACCGGGGTCAACATGCAGGCGGCGAAACCGCCCGAGGAGGTCAAGAGCGCCTTTGACGACGCCATCAAAGCACGCGAGGATAAGGAACGTCAGATCAATGAAGCCGAGACGTATCGTAATGACATCATCCCCAAGGCGCGCGGCAGCGCGGCCCGCGTGTTGGCGGATTCGCACGCCTACAAGTCGAGGGTGATCGCCGAGGCCGAAGGCGACGCCAGCCGCTTCGTACAGCTCTTAGTGGAATACGAAAAAGCGCCCCAGATCACCCGCGAGCGCTTATATCTCGATGCTATGGAATCGGTGTTCTCGAACGCGCCGAAGGTGTTATTGGATACCGCAGGCGGTAATAACCTCGTTTATTTACCGCTCGATAAACTATTCGAGCATCGAGCGCCTTTAAATGCTCCTGCCGTCGTGACGGAATCGAACGCGCTCCCGGAGCCCGAGCCTTTGGTCTCCGAGCGGGAGTTGCCGGCACGGGATGAACGGCGGATCCGCAGGACACGTTAATGCTTGACGCTAAGATTATAGTACCGCTGGTGCTGATTGCGATTATAGGTTGGTTCTCGGTGTTCACCGTGGATCAGCGGGAGTATGCGATTCTTCTCCGGTTCAAGGAGATACAGAGTTCGGATTACGAGCCCGGATTGCATTTCATGATCCCAGCGGTGAATGAGGTGCTCAAATTTCCGAAGCGTTTGATGTATCTAGAATCGGAGCCGGAGCGGTTAATTACCGAGGAGAAAAAATTCGTCATCGTCGATTCGTTCGTGAAGTGGAGGATCGAAGACGTGGAAACCTTCTATAAACGCACCCGGGGTGATGAGACCGTCGCTCGCGACTTCTTGTTTCAGCAAATAAACGACGTTCTCCGCCAGGAGTTCGGTAAGCGGACCGTGCAGCAGGTTGTGGCGGGCCAGCGCGGCGATATCACCGACATCGTCACCAAAGCGGCGCGCGAAAAGGGGCATGAGTTCGGCGTGCGGGTGGTCGATGTGCGCACCAAGCGCATCAACCTTCCCGAAGAAGTGAGCAGCGCGGTGTATGACCGCATGCGCGCCGAGCGCGAGCGGGTCGCGCGCCAGCTTCGCTCCGAAGGAGCCGAGGCGGCGGAGCGCATACGCGCCGCCGCGGACCGCGATCGGACGGTCATTTTGGCGGAAGCGTACCGGACCGCGGAACAGACCCGCGGCGAGGGCGACGCCAAATCCGCCGAGACATACGCCGGCGGCTATGGACGCAATGAAGAGTTCTATGCGTTTTACCGTAGCCTCAACGCCTACAAGAAAAGCTTTGGCAAGAACCAGGATATCTTATTGCTCGATCCGACGTCGGATTTCTTCAATTATTTTAAGACCCCGACAAACCCATAAGCACCGCTTTCGCCGTCCCTCGGCGCCCGGACCGATCGCGGGAGCTAAGGCACGGGTAACGCTGTGATGTGGCAAGAATTCGCGGTCGCCTTTGGCCTGATGCTGGTCCTCGAAGGCATTGCCCCTTTTTTGAACCCCGACGCCTTTCGACGCTTCATGTTGCAAGCGGCTCGCTTTGACGATGCGACGCTTCGCTTCGCGGGGCTGACCTGCATGCTGCTCGGCGTCTTGCTCCTGGTCGGGTTTCATTGAGCCCATGGTTTTAGAGGATCGCTGGCTCCTGCCAGAGGGCGTCGAGGAGGTATTACCTCCCCAAGCCGCGCGCCTCGAGGCGTTACGCCGCGGGATCCTCGATCTCTTCCATAGCTGGGGTTACGACTTGGTCATCCCCCCGCTCATCGAATATTTGGAATCCCTGCTGACGGGGGTCGGGCATGATCTGGATCTACAGACCTTTAAGCTTACCGATCAACTGACCGGCCGGCTCATGGGCGTGCGGGCCGATATGACCCCGCAGGTCGCGCGTATCGACGCCCATCGCTTGCGACGCGATGCGCCCACGCGCTTGTGCTATCTCGGACCCGTGCTGCATACCTTGCCGAATGCCTTCGCGGGATCACGTAATCCCTTTCAGATAGGAGCGGAGCTTTACGGTCATCGCGGTTTAGAAAGCGATGTCGAGGTGATGTGCCTCATGCTTGATACCCTGGCAGCGGCGGGATTCGATTCGGTGCTCTTGGATCTTGGCCATATGGCCATTTTTCGCGGTCTCTCGCGGCAGGCCGCGCTTGATCACGATCAGGAAAGCACCTTATTTGATGCCCTACAGCGCAAGGCTTGTCCGGAGATCAACCGTTATTTAAACGATTGGAGCATTGCCCCGCCGGCCGCCGCGTTGATGCGCGCGCTTCCCGCGCTTAACGGCGAGGAATCTATCTTGGCGCAGGCCCAAGAGATCTTCGTCGGCGCAAGCCAGAGCGTCATCGAGGCGCTTGCCGAATTGCGGAAAATCGCGCGTCTCCTCGCAGAGCGCGCGCCCGCCGTCGAGCTGCATTTTGACCTCGCGGAATTGCGCGGTTATCACTACCATACCGGCGTGATGTTCGCGGCCTATGTCCCGGGTCAGGGTCAGGCGCTCGCGAAGGGTGGTCGGTACGACGATATCGGCCGCGTCTTCGGCAGGGCGCGGCCGGCGACCGGCTTTAGCACCGATCTGAAACTGCTGGTTGGATCGGGCGCCGCAGCCGGGGCGGAGCAAGACGCGGTGTTCGCGCCCTGGTCTGAAGATGTCCGCTTGGCCGCGGCCGTCGCAGAGCTAAGGCGAGGCGGCCGGCGCGTGGTCTACGCCTTGCCCGGCCAAGCCGGGGGCGCCCCTGAGCTCGGGTGTAACAAAATGTTGAACTGCATAGACGGTCAGTGGCAAGTGACCGATGTCACACAAGGGTAGGAAATAGCTTAGGACGCGGCCGTCATGGGGAAAAGGCTCGTAGTCATCGGCACGCAATGGGGCGATGAGGGCAAGGGCAAGATCGTCGATCTCCTCACCGAGCGCGTCGCTGCCGTCGCGCGCTTCCAGGGCGGTCATAACGCGGGGCACACCGTCGTCATCGGCGGGACTAAAACCATCCTGCACTTGATCCCATCAGGTATATTGCGCCCTGATGTCCAGTGTTTTATCGGTAACGGCGTCGTTGTCTCGCCCCAGGCGCTGCTCGAAGAGATCGCCCGGCTCGAGCAGATGGGTATCGCGGCGCGCGAGCGTCTAAGAGTCAGCGAAGCCTGTCCCCTCATCCTTCCCTATCACGTCGAGCTCGACATCGCGCGCGAGAAAGCCCGGGGCAATGCCGCGCTCGGAACCACGGGACGGGGCATCGGACCGGCCTATGAAGACAAGGTCGCGCGCCGCGCCGTGCGGATGGGGGACCTACGCCACCGCGAGCGGTTTGCGGCTAAGCTCGGGGAAGTTCTCGATTTTCATAATTTCGTGCTCAAGCATTACTATCAATGCAAGCCGCTCGATTTCCAGGCGCTCCTCGATGAGCATCTGGGCTATGCCGAGGAGCTTATCCCGCTCACGGCCGATGTCACGGGGCTGCTGAACGATTATCAGCGCCGCGATGAAAACGTATTATTCGAAGGGGCGCAGGGTACGCTCCTCGACATCGACCACGGCACCTATCCCTATGTGACCTCGTCCAATACCACGGCCGGCGGCGCGGCCACGGGGACGGGCGTGGGTCCGCGCTGTTTCGATTACGTGCTCGGAATTACCAAGGCCTATACGACGCGCGTCGGGTCCGGCCCGTTTCCGACCGAGCTCGCCGATGAGATGGGCGAGTATCTCGCGCACCGGGGCCACGAGTTCGGCGCCACTACCGGGCGCCGCCGCCGTTGCGGGTGGTTTGACGCCGTACCGCTGCGGCGATCGTGTCAGATCAACAGCATCTCCGGGCTATGCATCACCAAGCTCGACGTTCTCGACCGCCTAGACACGATTCGGGTGTGCGTGGGTTACAACTACGAAGGCGGGCTGCGATCGACACCGCCGGCCGGCGCGGAGGCTTTCGCGCACTGCGAGCCCGTCTACGAGGATCTGCCCGGCTGGCACGCATCGACGGAAGGCATCACCTCTTATTCCGAGCTGCCCGATAATGCCAAGGTTTATCTAGAGCGCTTGGCCGCGATCACCGAGACCTCCATCGACATGATCTCGACCGGGCCGGAGCGCTCGGAGACCATCGTGCTTAAAAAGTTGTTTGATTGATTAGCTAAAGAATCATGGTGCCGAGGAGGCGGGTTTATCGCTATTAAGCGATGTGTTTTTGCCCATAGCTAACAATGCTTAACTAATTTATTCTGTGGCGAATACAGGCCCCTATGGTAGCTCCAGAAAAGCGGCGTCCATGGTCGTTTGGGGTCGGTTCCTTTCACGGGTGTTCTGGACGGAGGAACAGTATGCCGAAAAGGAAACGGGCACCGGACCCCCCCGGCGGCCAGCGCGCTTGAAGGTCGGCGGCGGGCGTTTGAGGTTGAGCAGGACCCGCAAGCTGCCCTGGCCAAGTGGTCAGGAGGCGGGCGCTAGTGTGGATCGGCGCCAAAGATCGATGTCAGCGAGCGCCTGTTCAAGAGCAGCGACAAGTTCCAGATGCACCTTCAGCAGTCCCCGGTGATGATCACGGAT
>JBOIDL010000087.1:0-15219 GCA_050740435.1 Gammaproteobacteria bacterium | reverse complement strand
GCGAAACGCTTCCAACCGGCGCCGATCTGCCGCGGCCAAACTCAACAGCGTCTGCTGCATCGTGTAACTCCATAACATGGACTCGCACCATAATAACGCTTCGTTATTTATGTGTCAGCATACTAGGGGGCGTCCCGCAGTGCCGAGGCGATGGACTGCTTGGCGCCGATGGCCGCGAACAACCCGGCCGCCAGCCCGACCAGCCCGGCCGCTCCGAACGCCAACGCAATGGTCGTGGTGGATACGGTGAAAATCGGAAACAGGGTTCCGACGCGCGCGGCGAAAGCCTCCGCGACCGGGAAGGTCAAGCCGATCCCGAGCAGGCCCCCCGAGCAGGACAGGAACAAGGATTCGCCCACGATGAGGCCGAGCACATGCTTGGAACCGAAGCCCAGGGCTTTCAGCGTAGCGTACTCGCTCCTCCGTTCCCGCACGGCCATCGTCATTGTGTTCGCCGCCACCGCGAGGATGATGGCGATCACGAATAACGACACTATTTGAACCACCACCAAGATCGCCTCCGTCATGGCGACAAAACCGAGTTGAAAGGCCTTCTCGGTCTCGGTCAAAGTCTCCGCCATCGAGTTCTTGAAAAGCGCATCGATGTCCCGGGACACCCGGGCCGCCTCGGTGGCGCGATGCAAGCCGATGATGTAGATGCCGGTGTGGTCCTGACGTCCGCCGGGTTGCTTCTTCTGTTCCTCATTGAGATAGTTCCAATGGAAGAACAGATTCGTCTCGTCGATTTTCGGGTCGGCGCCGGTATAAATCCCGCGCAGCACAAACCGCCACTCCCCAGGATAAATCGTACCCCGCAACGGGACCACGTCGCCGACTTTCCAGCCGTATTGTTCCGCGACCCTGCGGCCGGCGACGGCGCCGCCTTGGTCTTTAAGAAACGCGCTCAATTCTTCAGGCGACAACACAAATTCAGGATACAAGGCCAGATAGCCTTTAGGTTCGATGGCGAATTGCGGGAAGAAATTCTTCTCATCGATATAAACTCCCGCGAACCAATTGGCGTAGCTCACCGTGGCCACCCCGGCGATCTGGCGAATGCGCTGGAGGTAGCTGATAGGCAGCGGAAAGATGAGCGAAATCGCGTTGCGGGTGATGAGCCGCTTGGCGGAGGTCGCCTCGGCGCCCGCATACCAGGCATCGACCACGGTGCGCAGGAGCCCGAAAGCCACGATGGCGATCATGATTCCAGCCAAGGTTAACGCCGAGCGCAGGCGGTGTCGTAGAAGGTTCCGCGCTACTAATCCGAAAAAGAACGCCAGGCCCGACATGATAGGCTCAATCGATCCGGCCGCTTAAATCAGAAGTGTCAACGATGAGCTCTCCTTTATCCAATTGCATGATCGCATGCGCGGAAGCGGCGGCAAGGTGGTCGTGGGTCACCAAGATGATGGTCTTCCCCAAGTCACGATTGCAGCCGCCCAAGCAAGGCCAGCACCCCGCGGGCCGAGTTGCGGTCGAGATCGCCCGTCGGCTCATCGGCGACGATGAGCGCCGGATCCGTAACCACGGCGCGCGCAATCGCAACCCGTTGCTGCTCGCCCCCAGAAAGCTGCCCCGGGTAATGGTCCTTGCGTTCCTCGAGATCCACCACGCGCAAGACTAGCTCGATATGCTCGCGTCGCTCGCGCTTGGTGAGCCGCGTGAGCAGCAACGGCAACTCGACGTTCTCATAAGCAGTTAAGACCGGTAATAGATTATAGAACTGAAACACGAAACCGATGTTCGCCGCGCGCCAGCTCGCGAGCGCCGATTCGTCCAGGCGAGTGATATCGACACCGCCGATACGGATAGCTCCCGCATCGGGATGATCGATCCCCGCAATCAAATTCAGTAACGTGCTCTTACCGGATCCGGAGGGTCCCATGAGCGCAACGAAATCTCCTTCCGCGATGGCCAGATTGATGCCGGTAAGCACCGGGATCCGCCGATCGCCGCGGCGGTAGGACTTGGAAACATCGGCCACCTCGACCATCGTCCCCATCGGCAACTCACAAGGGTTCGATGCGCACCCTGGCGCCGTCGCTGACAGGCAGCGCGGGATCGATCACGACCTGATCGCCTTCCCGCAACTCCCCGCGCACGATCAGCCTGTCGCCCAAGGCTTGCGCGGACCCGATGACCACCTCCTGCGCGCGCTCGCCGCGCACGCGAAATACCACTCGTTGCTGATGGCGGCGGACCACGGCTGAGCGCGGGATCGTCAACACCGGAAGGGTCTCACCGGCGGACAATTCCCGCGACAAGAACGCCACCTTCGCGCTCATCTCCGGCAAGATGCGTGGGTCGGGATCGAGAAATCCAATCTTAACCAGCACCGTGGCCTTGCTCCTATCCACGGTCGGTACGATGCTCCGCACGACCGCCGCCAGCCGCAGATCGGGTAAGGCGTCCAATTGCACCTCGCACGGCTGCCCCACGCGCACGCTCGGAAAATTGGACTCGGCAACGTCCGCCTCAACCTGCAGTGAACCCATGTCGGCCAATGAAACCACGGCACCCTTCGACTGATCGGTTGATGCCAAGGGCGCCACGATGTCGCCGAGGTCCGCGTACTTTCTAAGAATCACGCCGTCGAACGGAGCGCGGATCGAGGTGTACTCCACGGCTACTTCGGTCTCTTGCAGGGCGCTGTCCGCAGCCACGACGGCGGCCTGGCTACTCGCAAGCGCGGCTTGGGCTTTTTTTAATCGCGCCTGCGCGGCGTCGTAGTCTTCCCGCGTGGCGAATTGCTTCGTTACCAGCTTAGCGGTCCGCTCAAACATCAAACGCGATTCATCGAGCCCCGCCGCGGCCTCGTTGACTTGCGCGCGCGCCACGTCCACGTTCGCCGCCGCGCGGTTCCTGCTCGCGAGGAGATCGCGATTCTCCAAACGCGCAAGCACTTGTCCCGCTTTTACCCGGCTGCCCTCTTCGACATGCAAGGATTCCAAGCGCCCGGTCGCCTTGGATGCGACATCCGCCTTGCGCTGCGGAACCACGTAACCCGTCGCATTGAAGAGCGTGTGCACTTGCGCCGGAAAGGTGCTTGACACGGTGGCGACCTTGACGCTCACCGCCCCGTCCAGCCACGCCTTGCCTATCTGAGTCGCTAAAATCGCGATGATAATCGCACCTGCCGCCGCATACTTCACCCTGATCGACCTGCGCGGCGCATGCGCACCCGGTTTGGCGCCGGGGTCGATACGGAGCTTTGAATAGTCCTCCATTTATTCTGAATACCCCCGTCGTTTACGGCGGGCACTCTAGCATTGGGGTTTCCAAAGGGGAGTAGTGCAACTCTCCCCTTTGGTCAAGGGCAGGGTTCATACCCCGCCCGCGAAGTAAAATCAATTTCCACGTTAGACCGCGAGATGCGCGCGCGCGCCGCTTGGATCACTTCCAGGTTACCCGTGAGGAGCCGGCGGTGATCGCGCGCTAGCAGGCTGGATTTTTTTGCCAGCTCGGCCGCTCGGTCCCAGTAACCTTGTTGCAGTCTCAATACCGCGAGCCGGTGCCAGAGCCAGGGGTTGCGGGGTTCGATCCGAAGCGCCCGCTCGAGCGTCGCTGCCGCTTGCTCGCCATGACCGGCGTCGGCCTGCGAGCGGGCCAAACGCAGTAAGGCCGCGACCGCTGGGCTCACTGCGGAGCCGGCCGGCGCAACGGAGATCCCGGCGCCTGCGCTCGCAGCGGCGGCGGTTGATGCATTCCAGGGCTGGACCACCCTGCCAACATCAACCAGGGCCGCCGCCAGGACGGTCGCTAGAAATCGACGCCGAAGTTTCACCAGAACACTCCTCGCGGGACGCGCGCATAAGTGGCCTCTTCATGCCCAGCGCACGGCACATGCCTGGAAGGAATAAAGGGCGTGATGAAGGGATAGCGCCGAGACCCGGGGCAGGACGGAGTGGTGCGCGCCATCCCGTCCACCCACTGCCACTCCACGCCACGCGGCGCCGCCAGATCGAGGGGCACCGGAGGGCGTTCCTTCATCAGCTCGTACCATACCCGCATGGCGCCTGAGGCGCCTGTCAATCCGATCGGCCGATTATCATCGGCCCCCAGCCAAACCGCGGCCAGCACATCCGATCCGAAGCCCACGAACCAGCTATCTCTTAAGCCGTCGGTGGTACCGGTCTTGCCCGCGAGCGGCATCGACTGCGGCAGCTTGGCGGCGAGCGAGGACGCGGTGCCTGAACGCACGACTTGTGCGAGGGCATAGTTGATCAAATAAGCGGGAGCCGCCGGGAGCACTTGCTTCACTGTCAATCCATAGCGTTGCAAAGGCTGCCCGTCCTTGGTAAGAACGTCGCGGATGGCGCGCAAGGCGCTGTAGAACCCGCCGCTCGAGAGGGTTTGATACATCTGCGCTACTTCGAGAGGCGACATTTCGATCGCACCAAGAAAGGTGGACGGATAAGGCGGTATCTCCCCGCTCACGCCTAGTTGAAGCAAGGTCCGCCGGAGTTTGTCGATGCCGAGATGGATTCCCAAGCGCACCGTAGCAACGTTGTTGGATTCCGCCAAGGCCAGTATCAAAGGCATACGGCCACGATAGCGCTTGCCGTAGTTTTGCGGGGTCCACGGTGCGCGGCTACGCTCGCGCAGCACAATGGGATTGTCAGACAAAGGCGTGATCAGATTATAGCGGGAAGGTTGCGAAAGCGCGGCGAGATACACGGCGGGTTTCACCAAGGAACCCACCGGGCGCTTGGCGTCAAGCGCGCGGTTAAATCCCGCATAGCGCGGATCGCGGCCTCCGGCCAGCGCGAGCACCTCGCCGGTGTCGATGGTCGCGGCTACCACCGCTCCCTGCAGACGCCCGGCCCGCATTCGATTTTGCCTCTCAAGCTCGCCAAGACTTGCGCGCAAGGCCTGCTCGGCTCGCCGTTGGATTTCAGGATCGAGGGTGGTGAAGATCTGTAAGCCCTCGTTGCGCAGATCCTCGTCATCATAAATGATGCCGAGCTGGCGGCGCACCAGATCGACGAACGCGGGATGCTTGGACGTGGCCGATCGATTTTTCTTACTCAGGGTAAGAGGGAATTTCATCAATGCGCCACCCACCTCGGGGGTAAGCGCACCGCGATTGATCATGAGCGCCAGGACCTGATTCCTCCGCTCAAGCGCGCGTTTCGGGTGGCGCCGCGGATCGTAATAGGAAGCGCCGCGAACCAAGCCAATGAGCAATGCCAGCTCATGTACTTCGAGCTCACGCAACGGACGGCCGAAATAGAAACGCGCGCCGAGGCCAAAGCCGTGAATCGCTCTAAAACCGTCTTGACCGAGGAAGATCTCATTGACATAGGCTTCGAGGATTTCACCCTTGCTGTAATGCCATTCCAACAGTACGGCCATCACCGCCTCGTTGATCTTGCGCCAGAGTGTACGCTCCGAGCTCAAAAACAGGTTTTTAACCAGTTGCTGCGTTAAGGTGCTACCCCCTTGCCGCACTTCACCCGCTCGCAAATTTTCGATGAAAGCGCGTCCGATGGCGAGCGGGTCGATTCCGAAGTGATGCAGGTAGGCTTTGTCCTCGGCCGCGATCAAGCCCTGGACTAGCATGGACGGCACGTCATCAATCTTGACGAGAATACGATCCTCGTTATGGTGGGGGTAAATCCTCGCGATTTCCAAAGGCTCCAAACGCATGAGCGCCACCTGCGTCCCGCTGCGTCTATCGATGATCGCCTGCACGCGTCCTTGATGCAGCCGGATCTCTACCGCACGCGACGATTCCTCGCCATCCCAAAACCGGTAGCCGTGCGAGAACAGCCGCACGGCGTTTGACGTTTGTTGATATTGGCCCGGCCTCCGGATGAGAGGCGCCTCTTGATAGCCCAAGACCCCGAGCTCGCTGATGATTTCTGCTCTATGCAGCGGACGCCCCGTGTACAGTTCGAACGGGCGCGCATAGACGCGCGCCGGTAGCGACCAGCGGTGCCCATCGAACTGAACGCGGAGCCGGTGATCAACCCACGACACCCAGGCGCTAGAGATCACCAGACAGACCAAACCGAGCCGGATCCACCAAGCGCGCAGCCGCCGATACAGAGATCGCGTGCCCTTTCCCTTGTACTTGCGACGCGGCACGGAAGCAACTACCGATAGACTTGCGGTCCGCGGATCACGCGGCTAGTGAGATGTTAGTCGTGTCGCCTTTAGAACGGGGGGCCGGGGTGAGTGTCGGTATAATGAGAACCCCGCTCCAGATGCATGCGCTTCGGGAATCGGAAAATAAAGAGGCGTAGTTGTTCACGACGCCTCTAAACGTGGTGATAGTCGCGCTAACGCTCTAGCTACTCAATCGAAACCCGCGCGCTCGCAGCTGTTGCACATTTACGATTATCGAGCCCGCGGTGGCGTACCTCTCCCAAAATACGCCTCTCTTATGCGGCGCTTACGCCCTGCATACCCGCCCAGCGCGATCGGCATTTCAAAAGGCCGCGCCGGCTAAAGCTGAATGCCGGCGCATAGAGTCACGCCGATGCGCGCGGGTGTTGCGCTACTTCTTCTTTGCGGGCGCTTTCTTTGCGGGCGCTTTTTTGCTGGCCATGGGCTTCTTAGCCGCGAACGCCTTCGACGGAGCGGTCTTTTTCTTCATTACTGGTTTTTTTGCAAGTGCCTTCTTTGTTGCTGCCATAAGTTCATCCCCATGTGTAGTTAACGATTAATCTTGAGAACGAACTCAAGATTACGACGCTATATACATCACAATTTTGTACTATGCAATAGTTTTGTCATCATCAAAAAAAAATATTCGTGGACTAAATGCGGTCGCTATGCATAGATCCAGTAAACATTCAAACTTTTCATGGTCCGGATCGGTGTCGTTGAAGACTCGGAATGATCCGATCGCGAATGTCTTCGACAGGTCCGATTCCATCCACGCGCAGAAACCGCGGTCCGGATCCCGATGCGCGCGCCGCGTAATAATGAATCAATGGTTCAGTCTGGCGGTGATAAACCTGCAAACGATTTCGTAGCGTCTCTTCTTTATCGTCCTCTCGTTGCACCAAAGCTTCGCCGCTCACATCGTCCTTGCCTTCCGACTTGGGCGGATTAAATACGAGGTGGTAGGTTCGTCCCGATGCCGGATGAACACGCCGTCCGGACATGCGCCGCACGATCTCGTCATCGTCGACGTGGATCTCGATCACGAAGTCGATCATGACGCCGGCGCGATTCAAGCCTTCGGCTTGCGGTATCGTCCGCGGGAATCCGTCAAGCAAGAAACCATGCTTGCAATCGGGCGCCGCGATGCGCTCCCGCACCAGGCCCAGAATGATTTCATCGGAGACTAAGCCGCCGGCCTCCATGATTTTTCTTGCCTCTTGTCCCAAGGGTGTACCGGCGGCCACCGCCGCGCGCAGCATGTCGCCGGTCGAAACCCTGGGGATATCAAAACGCCGGCATATAAACTCCGCCTGCGTACCTTTGCCGGCGCCCGGCCCGCCCAGTAATATGATCCTCATCTGCTTGCTCCATAGGCTTATATGTGATGGCACGAGAACGTTTGTGCCTGAAGAGATGTAACAACTTCGGCGTTTTCTTGATGCCGTGATGGCGCCGCAATCGGCCCGCTCGACGATCATTTTGACACATGAACTAGACGCTCGCATGGAGCTTCATAATCGGCCAACTTGGATAGCTCAGGCGCTTGTGGGAAACTAGCGGCCAAGGCGGAACCCCCGGCTCCGCCCACACGCCTTTGAAGGATGCGCAAGCCTTCGCGAGGGCAACAACGAAAGCCTTACTAGAAAGTTCAGGGTACACCATGAGGAAAAGACATTTAGTGACGTTGGCATGTATCTGCGCCGTGTCGTCGAACGTGTCCGCCGAGGAAGCGGTAAGACTCGATACGGATCGCAAAAAGTTGAGTTACGCCATCGGAGTACAAGTGGCTCAGAATCTCACGCGTCAGGAAATCGACCTCGATCCGCGCGCGTTTTCGCTGGCGATCGAGGATATGATTGCCGGCCGGGAACCGCGGATCCCACGCGAGGAATTCCAGGCCCTACTGGAAAAACAACGGGCCACCATGCTGAAAGCACAGCAAGAAAAGTCCAAAAAAAACCTGGAAGCGAGTAAGGCGTTTCTAACGGCGAATCGCAAGAAGGAAGGCGTCAAGGAGTTACCCAGCGGCCTACAATACCGCGTCGTTAAGGACGGCGCCGGGGACCAGCCCAAATCCACCGATACGGTATCGGTACACTACCGCGGCACGCTCATCGACGGGCGCGAATTCGATAGCTCTGCGCGCGCCGGCCAACCCGCGGTCTTTCAGGTGAACGGCGTGATCAAGGGATGGCAGGAGGCGTTGCCGTTGATGAAAACAGGCGCAAAATGGCGGTTGTTTATTCCGCCGGAATTAGCCTATGGAGAGCGCGGCGCCGCCGGCGGTGCGATTGGGCCGAACGAGACTTTGATCTTCGACATCGATCTGCTCGCCGTCAATCCTGCTAAAAAGTGAGTAGTTTCTACTTTGTAAGCGCTTAACGGTCCGACCTATTGCGTCGACGTGGGCGCAGCTGAGGTGGATAAGAGCGCTTCCATGTTAAACGCCCCATCGGAGCGTGAACCAGCCGCGCGCCTGCTCAGGCTCGTTCAAGAGCTTGCCGAGGAGATCCACGCCCATCCCTCCGGGAGGCGTGCCTTGACGCTCGAGAGCGCACTCGATCGCGACGCCGGCCTCGATAGTTTGGCGCGCGTGGAGCTGTTCGCGCGTATGGAACGCGAGTTCGGCGGCACGTTTTCAGAGCGCCTGTTCAGCGACGTCCAGACGATTCACGATCTGCTGTTGACGTTCTCCGGTCAGCGTCCGCCGAGCGAGCCAACCGCGGATCTTCGAGCGCCCCTGGAGGCGCCCTCCCCCTCGCACGCCACGCCGCACGGGGCCCGAACGCTTACCGAAGTGCTCGCATGGCATGCGGCCAACCATCCCGATCGCAAGCACATCACGCTACTCGGGCAAACCGGCGATGAAGAGATCCTCACCTACGGTGATCTCTACGCGGAAGCCAAGGCGATCGGCGGGAGCCTGCAACGGCGAGGGTTGCAACCGCGCGAGGCCGTGGTCCTCATGCTCCCTACGGGCCGCCACTATTTCAGGCTCTTCATGGGAGTGCTGCTCGCCGGCGGGATCCCGGTGCCCGTCTACCCCCCTACCCGTCAGAGTCAGCTCGATGATCACGCGCGCCGCTACCGCGCGATTCTGCGCAACTGCCGAGCCGCCGCGCTCGTCACGGTCCCCGAAGGACGCGCACTCGCGCTGTTGTTTAAGGCGCAATCCGACACCCTGCGCTTCATCGCGACCGCCGCTGAGCTTTACCTGGCCGCGGACGGCATCGATATCCCCGCCATTCATGCCGATGACACGGCGTTTCTTCAGTACACCTCGGGCAGCACGGGGGTTCCGAAGGGCGTGTTGCTTACCCATGGGAATCTTCTTGCGAATATACGGGCCGCGGGCGCAGCCCTGCGGGCACAACCGAGCGACGTCTTCGTCAGTTGGTTACCGCTTTATCATGATATGGGGCTCATCGGTGCGTGGTTCGGCACCTTGTACCATGCGGCGCCCCTCGTCATCATGTCACCCTTGAGCTTTCTCGCGCGCCCCCAGCGCTGGCTTTGGGCCATTCATCGCTACCGGGGAACGCTGTCGGCGGCGCCGAACTTCGCCTATGATCTGTGCGCGCGCCGGATCAATGATGCGGACCTCGAGGGCTTGGATCTAAGCTCCTGGCGTGTGGCCTTGAATGGAGCGGAACCGGTCAACGCAGCCACCCTGCGGCGCTTCAACGCACATTTCAGCCGTTACGGTTTTCGCCCGCAAACCATGGCGCCGGTCTACGGTCTTGCCGAGGCCTCGCTCGCGCTCACGATGCCGCCGCTCGATCGCGGCCCGCTCATCGATCGAATCGATCGCAAAGCCTTCGCGGAGCGCGGCATCGCCATCCCGGCCGCGGAGACCGATTCGGCGGCGATCGAGTTTGTCGCCTGCGGCCAGCCGATCTCCGGGCACGAAGCCCGGATCGTCGATGAGGGTAGTCGCGAGCTGCCCGATCGGCATCAGGGTCATCTGCAGTTTCGCGGTCCCTCGGCGACCCGCGGTTATTATCGAAACGCCGATGCCACCCGCGATCTCATCAAGGGCGAGTGGCTCGATCCCGGCGATCTTGCCTACATCGCAGAGGGCGACATCTACATCACGGGCCGCACCAAGGACCTCGTGATCCGCGCCGGACGAAATATCCATCCACATGAATTGGAAGATGCCATCGGAAGTATCCACGGCGTGCGCAAGGATCGGATCGCGGTCTTCGGTAGCCCGGATCCGCAAACCGAAACCGAACGGCTGATCGTGGTAGCCGAATCACGCGAATCGCGGCCCGATATACGCGAACAGATCCTGGCCCGAATCAACGAAATCGCGACCGATCTCGCCGGCGGTCCACCTGACACCGTGGTATTAGCGCCTCCCGGCACCGTACTCAGAACTTCAAGCGGCAAAATCCGGCGCAGCGCCAGCCGCGATCTTTATGAACGCGGGCAGATCGGTCAGCGTTCACCACCCTTTTGGCGACAACTCGGGCGCCTTGTCAGAGCCAGTGTTGCGCCGCTCATCAGGCGGCTTGGTAAAGCGCTGCACGCGGATGCTTACGGCGTCTATGCGTGGACCGTGATCGGGCTCATCACACCCCTGGTGTGGATGGCCGTCGTGCTGCTGCCGCGCCTCGAATGGCGCTGGGGAGCCGCAAGCGCAGCCGCGCGCTTTCTCGCCCGTGCCGTCCTCATCCCCTGTACGCTCAAAGGCGTGGAAAACTTACCGCCCGTGGACCGGCCGACAGTCTTCATCGCGAATCACGCAAGCTATTTAGACTCGTACTTTCTGGTGGGCTATCTGCCGCGCATCCCGAGCTTCGTCGCGAAGGCCGAGTTAGCGCGACGGTTTACAGCGCGCGTGTTTCTATCGCGGCTCGCGACCGAGTTCGTGGAACGCTTCGAGAAAGAAAAGGGCTTGGCCGACGCCCGCAGCATCGCCGGCGCACTGCGCGCTGGCGGCTCGCTGCTGTTCTTCCCGGAGGGCACCTTCAGCCGCGTTCCCGGGCTGCTCCCATTCCACATGGGCGCCTTCATCGCGGCCGCCGAGACGGCGACGCCGGTCGTCCCAATCGCCATTCAGGGTACGCGCAACATCTTGCGGGCAGGGAACTGGGCGCCTTCCCGCGGCAAGGTCACGATCACGATCGGACCCGCGATCGATACCGGCACGCGGGCGGCGGCCAACGGACAGGACCTATGGAAGACCGCACTCGACCTGCGCGCCGCCGCGCGTGAATTTATCCAGGCTCATTGTCATGAACCCGATCTTAGGGGTTCTGAATAAATCTACTGCGCATCCCGATCGTGGCGACGCGCACCTGGTTCAGGCGACCGTTTTCTCATCGCCCGGCGGCTGCGGCGGACGCTCTTGGGACGGGTTGTCACTTGCTCCGGTTTTCCGTTGCCGCTTCTCTTCTTTTTTCTGTTTCTTGGCTATATCTCTCTGACGCTTCGCGAACGCATAGTTGGGTTTGGGCATATGTGATCTCTGAGGAACAATAGGGTCGTAATGATTCATTTCCGTGCATCGGCATGCTTGGGCGGCGCCCGCGCTGCCGCTTGGAGACTAAAGCTATTCTTTCACGTCATCAATAATAATAATAGCCACCTAACGGAACATGCGCTACCAACCCCCTGCTTCATTTCGCGGTAGATTTATTCATAAGCGTTCAGCAGGCGCCTGATATTTTTGATAGAATACCCTGGCGGGCGTTCCCCGCCAGAATTTTATAGACTGAAAAGGAGTATTCGCTATGAAAACGAGATTTATCTTTTCCCTCGCCGCCACTCTATTGAACCTAGGACTCACTCAGCCCGCGGCTGTCGGCAACGCTGGAAAGGGTACTGATCCTCCAATGCAGTGTCGCAGGCACGGCGTTCGTAGCCACGGCAGGCAGTGACGGCCGAAGCGTCCGCAATGTGGACATCGGAAACAGTTGCGCCCGCGAGCTGGAAGAATATTTAGAGGACGGCTTTACGTTCAAGAGTACTCTAGGCGACCAAAGCGCGTCTATCGTAACTTATACGTTGATCGGACCACGGTAACGGCGGCACCCGTGAACGCGCGGTGACGGAGACCAGCATTACGGATCCGGAGAGATCGCCGGCCCTTCGCTTCCAGAGCCTAACCACGTTACCGAGCCTCGGAATCATCCGGGTGACCGGTCCCGAGGCGGGGAGTTTCCTCACCGCGCAGTTCACGAACGACGTAGGGGCGCTGCCCGAATCGCATAGCCAATTAGGTGCCTGGTGCAACGCGCAAGGGCGTGTTTTGGTGGTGTTTAGACTGCTAAGGCACGAAGCCTCGTATGTGCTTGTGCTGCCGCGGGAGATGACCGGCTCGACGCTCGAGCGTCTCAAAAAGTTTGTTCTGCGCGCCAGATTAGCCCTCGAGGAGGCGAGCGACGAGTTGCCGGTTCTCGCTGCTTTCGGCGCGCAGACCCTGGCCGGCCTTGCGGCGTACCTACCACCGATCCCCGAGCAGGAAAATACGGTCGCGTACCGGGCCGGCGTCTCGATCATCCGGGTCCCGGGCGCCCTGCCCCGTTGGATCATCATCGGCGCGAGCGAGTCCCTCGCGGCCCTGCGCGCCAATGAGCCGGCGGCGGATGTCTCGGACAACGCATGGCGGCTACAGGACATCCTCGCCGGAATACCCTCGGTGGGCGCGGCGATCACCGGAGTCTTTCTTCCCCAGATGCTGAACCTCGATGCGTTGGGAGGAGTGAGCTTCACCAAGGGCTGTTATCCCGGGCAGGAGGTGATCGCGAGACTCCAGTACCGGGGCCAACTCAAGCGCAGGATGTACCTCGCGCTGGTCGAGGACGCGACGGCCCCCTGCGCCGGCGATCCGGTCCATCCCCACGCTCACCTCGGCACGCGGCCCGCGGGACAAATCGTTGCCGCCGCGCCTCGGGACAGCGGGTGTTTCGCGCTGCTTGCCGTGGTCGATAACGACGCCGCGCACGCCGGGAGCGTCCATCTGCGGCACCCGGACGGACCTGTGCTCTCCTTCCAGCCGCTGCCCTACCCGATGACACCGGCGATCTCTCGTCTCGCATAACGGCGTCTCAGGGTCAATGACGAGTTTTGAGCCGGCGTGGTGGCTACCGGGGCCGAATGCTCAGACCCTTTGGGGGGCCTTGTGCCGTGGGGCCGCCAAGCTGACCTTGCGGCGCGAACGGCTGGAGATCCCCGATGGGGACTTTATCGATCTGGACTGGCACGAGCGGGGGGCTGGGCCCATCGTCGTGATCCTCCACGGGCTTGAAGGCTCGGGCCAGTCCCGTTATGCCCAGGGGTTACTGGCCGCGCTGGGGGCGCGCGGATGGCGCGCTGTGGTCATGCATTTCCGCGGTTGCAGCGGGCTCAATAACCGCCTTGCGCGCAGCTACCATTCGGGGGACACGGGGGACTTCAGTTATCTCATCACCACGCTACGGCATCGCTATCGCGCCGCCCGCCTCGCCGCCGTCGGCTTTTCCCTCGGGGGGAACGTGCTCTTAAAATTCCTCGGCGAGGCGCAAGACCGGGCGCCGCTCGCGGCGGCCGTCGCGGTCTCGGTGCCCTTCCAGCTCGACAACGCGGCCGAGCGGCTCCAGCGCGGCTTTTCGCGTACCTACCAATGGTGGTTATTACGCAGCCTGCGGGCCAAGACCAGGAACAAATTCACCCACCTGCCGAGCCCAATCGATCTCAGCCGCCTCGATCAGCTACGGTCGTTCTGGACATTCGATCACGAAGTCACCGCGCCTCTCCACGGTTTTACCGGCGTGGAGGACTACTATGCGCGCAGCAGCAGCCGTCAGTATCTCCCGGGAATCACGGTGCCCACGCTCATCGTCCATGCCCGCGACGATCCCTTCATGACTCCGGCCGCCATCCCCGACGCCAATGAATTATCATCGAGCACACGCTTGGAGCTCACGGCGCGCGGGGGGCATAACGGATTCGTCGCCGGCGCCTTCCCCGGTCGTCCTTACTATTGGCTGGATCGCCGTATTCCGGAATTTCTCGCGCCTTACCTCGATTCGGGAGACGACACTGGATTCGTAGCTATCCAAGGCGCCCCGTAAGACGCATCCAATGACACTTGAAGATCGCACGCACCATCCCGTGCCACGCCGCGTGTTTCTGTTCAGCGGCCACATGATCGACGCCAAGGGTCGGCCCGCACCGCGCTTTCCGCCCGAAAAGGAGCCGCTTGCCGCGACAGCGCTTCGGCAGACTCTCGATGAGTTCAGCGCCGGGCCGGAGGACCTGGGGATCACCGAAGGCGCCTGTGGCGGCGATCTCCTCTTCGCCGAAACAATGCTTGTGCGCGGGGCGGCGCTCGACCTGTATCTGCCCTTCGCGGAGCCGGTATTCCTGAGCGCCTCGGTTACGTTTGAGAAGAATCCAGCGGCCGCACCCGATCGTTGGCGGGAGCGCTTCCAAACAGTGCGCAGGCATCCCGCTGTCCGGTGTCGGGAGATGGAGAAGGTGCTTGGCCCGACGGAGGGTGATCCCTACGAGCGGTGTAATCTCTGGATGCTGGAAGACGCACTCGCCTTCGGCGCCGAGAAGCTATGCTTTATATGTCTGTGGGACGGGGGCGGGGGCGACGGGCCGGGCGGCACACGTCACCTGGTAGAGGAGGTCCGCCGTCGCGGCGGCCAGACCTGCTGGCTCGATACCAACAAACTGTGGGGAGCCGGCACGCAATAGTCGATGGTTTAGCAAGGGGAGGGAACACATGAACGCGTTGCGACCCGTGTGCTTCACGGGCATGCCCAGGGTCTCCTCCCGTCTCCACCATCACGATGGACTCCCGGCGTTCTTGAACCACTCGACTGCGATAGACATCGCGGCCCATCGCCGCCTTGAGCGATTCGAACATGGGTTCCCAGGCACGAAGCGACAACCGGACGATCGCGTCGAGCTTGGATTCCTCATAGGGCTCGATCATCATTGCAAGACAGCCTCTCGGAACGCAGGGGGGCTCGCTTCGCCGGTCGGGATAGAAATGCGACGCGCGCAACCTTAGGCAAAGGCTTGTCTGTTTCGGCGTTTCCGCTGTATGTGCCCGTATAGCCTCGACCATAGCCCACGTTTCCGCAAGCCCCCCTATCATCCCGG
>JBOIDL010000086.1:0-15368 GCA_050740435.1 Gammaproteobacteria bacterium | reverse complement strand
TACCAGATAAAGCAGTCAAGTACGATTCACCAATCAATATATTAGTGGCTCCGTTTCCGGCCGGAAAACTCCCTACCTCATTGTTTCTACGACAATACCAGGGAAAAGTTACAGGAACATCCGTTACGATTTACATCGACGACGCGGTACTTAATGAATTTCGTGCCCGAGCGGAGCGCACGGGCGCTGGCTATCAGACAATGATGAACGAAGCGCTAAGCAATTTCTTGGAAAAGAATGAGAAACCAGTTACCGCAGCCGTTTTGCGCCAAATTATTCGAGAAGAACTTCCCGAGGTATCGCGGCTAGCACGTCGTTCCACGGGACGCGCAAAAACAACGCGCCGGTGAACTCCCGCCGGCGTTGTCGGTGATGGGACCGTAGGCGTCGAGGGCCACGATGATGCCGGTCATGGACAGCATGCTGGTTGCGGCGATTGCGATCCCGTAGACGCCCGCGAAGGCATAGCCCGCGTAGCATGGGGACGGGTGAACAGCTTTGAGGAATCGATAGGACTTGCGCGATCCGTCGGGCTTTGGGGTGTTTGGATGCTGTATTGTCGGAACCCGATGGAGCCGGTTCCGACCTACGATGCGCGCGGCGTGAGACGCGAGAGCGTGAATTCGTCGGGCTCAGATTGTGTCGCCGCATACTCAATTGCCGCAGGAAGCCAATTCAACGGCAGTGGATTGGTGGCTAAGGGATTGTGGACTAGGAACATCGGCGGCAACCCGAGAAACGTTGCCGACAGTGTTTCGTCAGCGTAGCAAGCGGCGCAACCGAGAAGCGCACTTACGTGCGCATATTTGGGGTTGAGGAAATTGTCCGTAGGAATCTCCACGCCTTCACGCTTCCTGATGCTGAATCGAAGGCTCTGAAAGGTCTCGCCAAAGTTTCCGGTGGCGACATTCACGGGGACCACAAGGGGACCAATCGGAAAGACAGCCTCCACAGCAAATGGCCACTGGCTGATGCCGTTTTCCTCTGGAAAGCGCGCCAACCGACACGAATTCACAGCGATGACAAAAGATGTCTTCGCGGAAACGCGCCCGGCCGCTGTGTCCGCTAAGTGCTTCTTCTGTTTGTCGGCGATTTTAGAAGTCCATCGAAGAAGCATTTGCTCGTAAGGCATCGAATAGACACCATTGTCCTCCTCTAGCCAATGCGACGGCAATCCATCGGGAGACGGGACTGTCGCCTCAACCAGAACCTTGCCGGCTGGAGTCTCCAAATGAAAATCGGGCCCTTCACCATTGCCCGAAACTTGCCAGCCAAGATCGTTGAAGCGGCGATAGAGAATTCCTTCCCACACTCTCGAACAGAATTGCCCCTCGTCGCCGGACTCTAGTTCGGTCAGGTAGTTGGCGTCGGCGCACCCCGATTCGAGGAATGAGCTGAGAATGGGCAGCAGGAATGCGTGCAACTTCGTTCCGTGCGGGTAGCGTGCGACCAGTAGTGTTGAAATCCGATCCATATCGGTGATTGTGACACCTCACGAGGTTTGGACGCCCTACGAGTCGCGTAACCGCTTGATGTACGGCCTCAGTGCGGCCTCCAAGCGGACCATACCGTCAACAACCGCGTCCTGAACGTCCGGGCCACGAGCAAGCCGCTCATGCATATTTCGTCTACCAAACCACCGACGATTTATGCAGCGCACGCGAGGTGTTCATCCTTCGAGGCATGATCTCGATGTTGAAATGCTCAGAGCTACTAGAGCAGCGGCACGATCAGCAAGGCCACGATATTGATGATCTTGATGAGCGGGTTGACCGCGGGGCCGGCGGTGTCTTTGTAGGGATCGCCCACGGTGTCACCGGTGACCGCCGCCTTGTGGGCGTCTGATCCCTTGCCCCCGTGATGGCCGTCCTCGATATACTTCTTGGCGTTGTCCCAGGCGCCGCCCCCTACGGTCATCGAGATAGCCACGAAGATCCCGGTGACGATGGTGCCGAGCAGCAGACCCCCAAGCGCCTTGGGACCCGCATCGCCGCCCATTAGCAAACCGAGCCCCAAGGCGACGGCGATCGGTACCAAGACCGGCAAGAGGGAAGGGACGATCATCTCCTTGATGGCGGCCCGGGTCAGGAGGTCCACGGCCGTGGAGTAATCAGGCTTCGCCGTGCCCTCCATGATGCCCGGGATCTCGCGGAATTGCCGCCGCACCTCCAAGACCACGGAGCCCGCGGCCCGCCCGACGGCCTCCATCGCCATCGCAGCGAAGAGGTAGGGGACGAGACCCCCGATGAAGAGACCGATGATCACTGCCGGGTCCGAGAGCGCGAAGCTTATGTTCATCCCGGCGTGCCCCAAGCTGTGGGTATAGTCAGCGAACAACACCAGGGCCGCGAGTCCCGCCGAACCGATGGCATACCCTTTGGTCACGGCCTTGGTCGTATTGCCGACGGCATCGAGCGGATCGGTGATCCCGCGCACCTCGGGCGGGAGATCGGCCATCTCGGCGATGCCGCCGGCGTTGTCGGTGATGGGACCGTAGGCATCGAGGGCCACGATGATGCCGGTCATCGACAGCATGCTGGTCGCGGCGATCGCGATCCCATAGACGCCCGCGAAGGCATAGGCGAGGAAAATGCTCGCGCAGACGGCCAGAACGGGAAGCGCCGTCGCCTTCATTGAGACCGCAAGCCCGGCGATGATATTGGTCGCATGTCCGGTAGTCGAGGCTTGCGCGATATGGCGCACCGGCGCGTACTGGGTGCCCGTATAGTATTCCGTGATCCGGACCAGCGCCCCCGTGAGCGCCAGACCCACGAGCGACGACAGATAAAGCGCGATGACGTTGTATTCGTCCACGCTCCACATCATAAAAATCGTGACAGGTAGAAAGGCGACCGCCGCGATCCCGCCCGCGACGACCAACCCGCGGTAGAGAGCATCCATGATCTTGCCGCCTTCCGCGGCCTTGACGAAAAAGGTGCCGATGATCGAGGCGATGATCGACACCCCCCCGAGTGCGAGCGGATAGAGCACCGCGTCCACTGTGGCGCTTTTCACCAGCAAAGTCCCGAGCAGCATGGTGGCGATCACGGTGACGGCATAAGTCTCGAAGAGATCGGCCGCCATGCCCGCGCAGTCGCCGACATTATCCCCCACGTTGTCCGCGATGACGGCGGGATTCCTGGGATCATCTTCCGGGATCCCGGCCTCGACCTTGCCGACCAGATCCGCGCCAACATCGGCGCCCTTGGTGAAGATGCCGCCGCCCAAGCGCGCGAAGATCGAGATCAAGGAACCGCCGAAGCCTAAACCGACGAGCGGGGCAAGGTCCACCGTTGTACCCTCGGGGGCGAGCGCCGCGAGCAGAGCGTAATAACCGGCCACGCCTAATAGCCCGAGGCCCACGACTAAGAGTCCGGTGATGGCGCCGCCTCGAAACGCCAGGGTCAACGCGGGGTTAAGACCGCTTTTTGCCGCCTCGGCGGTACGCAAATTCGCGCGCACCGAGATGTTCATGCCGATATAACCCGTCGCGCCGGAGAGCACCGCTCCCAGCAAGAAGCCGAAGGCCGTTTTCCAGTCGAGCACGATCCCGATGAGGAGAAACAATCCGGCCCCGACCTTGGCGATGGTCGTGTATTGGCGATTGAGGTAGGCGGATGCCCCTTGCTGAATAGCGGCGGCAATCTCGCGCATCCGCTCGGAGCCTTCCGGTTGCGCCAGGATCCATTGCACCGAATAGGCTCCGTAAGCGATGGCCAGGCCGCCGCAAACCAGCGCGAAGGCGAGCGACAATGATCCCAGCAACAAGCTCAGTAGCAGTATCGCCGCGGCGACGCCCCCCGCGATGACCAGGTAGTGGCGATTGTCAAGCACCGTTCTTAGAAAACTTTGCCCTTCCTGCCGCACTTCGAGGGCTATTTCTCTTACCGCGCTAGCGACTTGCATGTGAGGACTCCCCAGTTGTTATGGCATTAAAAAAAAAAGGGGCCGCGCGCCCCGTAGGATTATGCGGTTAATGGTAATGGATTATGATCGACGTTAAAAGTGAAGACAGTTGCCGAAGGCTAGGTTCTTTTTGTAATCTGCAAGGCGACGTAACTATTAGTCCTCAGCGCTTGACTAGAACATACGACCCCGGCGCCGTGGCGGTACTGGCGCAGAGCAAACGCGATCTCGCGATCGCCGCCATCGTAGTCTTTTGTGTCTCCGTCGGGCTCTACCTCGACGGGGATTGCACCCGCATCGAGCAGTACTTCCTCGGCGCCATCGCCTGGTGCTTTTTATTCGGGCTCTTGCAATTCGAAACTCCCGCCATTCGTATGCAGGTCGCGGTGGCCGTCGCGGTGGCGACGCTATGCGAGTATTCCTTTGCGCCCCTCTACCATATCTACACCTATCGGTTCGACAATGTTCCCGCCTACGTCCCGCCCGGTCACGGCATGGTGTATTTGACGGCCGTGGCGCTTGCCCGATCCGCGCTCTTCGCGCGCTACGGCACGCTCATCGCGCGCGTGACGCTCTTGATCGGGGCGTGCTGGGCTTTATGGGGTGTGACCTACGCCGAACGCGCCGATACGGGCGGGGCGGTGTTATTCCTGGTGTTCTGCGCCTTTTTCTTTGTTGGGCGCTCACCGCTTCTTTACATCGCGGCCTTCTATATCACGAGCTACTTGGAGATCGTGGGCACCTATTCGGGCACCTGGGCCTGGGCGGTGCATTGGCCCTCTTGGGGCCATCTACCGCAAGCCAATCCGCCGAGCGGCATCGCCGCCGGGTATTGCTTTCTCGACACAATCGCGCTCTTTGGCGCCCCCATCTTGGCGCGATTCACCATCTACTGCGGCACCGCATTCCGACGCCTGCAGCCTGTCCCCATGCGCGTGAACTCAGCGCCTTCGGCGCGCGAAAGCTCCTAATCCCAGGCAAGCACCAGCTCGCGTGCCGAGCGGGTTACGGCACTCTTCCCTTGGTCGCCCCTACGGGGTTGCACACCCCGCGGTGGCGAAATCTAAATTGACTTAATCATTGTGCGCCGCACAATTCTCGCGCTAGAATTGCACAACAGCGCCGGGGAACCTCTGATCCCGGCCGCTATCTTTCCAACTCGATGGTTAGCATCGGAGGATGCAATGGAAATTAAAGACAAAGTAGCACTCGTGACGGGCGGAGCCAGCGGCATCGGTAAGGCGGTCGGGTTGGAGCTCGCGCTGCGGGGCGCCAAGGCGGTCGCATTGGTTGACCTCACCGAAGAGGCGTTTAGAACCGCGGAGGAGATCAACAAAGACGCCGGCAAAGAGGTGGCGCATGCGTTCTGCGGGAATGTGAGCGACGACGATTTCCGCCGCCGGGTATTCGACGCCGTAGGCGAGCAACATGGCATTGTGACTATCTGCGTCCCCGCCGCCGGCATCACCCGCGACGCCCTAGCGGTCAAGATAAACAAAGAGACCGGCAAGGCCGAAATCTATCCGCTGGAGAAATTCCGACTGGTGACCGAGGTTGATCTCATCGCTCCGGTTTACTGGTCGCTCGAGATGGTGGCGCGCGCCGCCGAGGCGCGTCACCGCATGGGCTTGAAGCGCTGGCAACCCCAGGAAGGCATGCAGGGGGTCATCATCTTCATCGGATCGATCTCCTCGCAGGGCAACAAGGGCCAGATCGCTTATGCCGCATCGAAGGCCGGTCTGGAAGGGGCGGCGGCGACCTTGATGAAGGAAGCCATCTTTCACGGCGTCCGTTGCAGCGTGATTCACCCCGGCTTCACCGACACCCCCATGGTCCGCGCCCTCGGCGAGGAGTACATCCAGAAATACGTTCTCCCCGAGACCCAGTTAGGACGGTTGATCCGGCCGCAAGAGATCGCGGACGCGATTTGCTTTATGATCACCAACTCCGCGGTGAGCGGGGAGCTGTGGGCCGATGCGGGCTGGCATCCCTCGCCTGCCTAGCGGGTGATTTCCTGCCTATCATGCAACGAGTGAAACGTCTCCTTCTGATCCTTGCGGTGCTCGACACGGGCTGTGCACAGGGACCGGAAGTCCCGGCAATGGTGCCTGACATCGACGCCGGGTCGTCCGTCTCCAGCCGAAAAACGATCGCCATCTCACGGGCACTGGGCGGCAAGGAGACCAATTTTTTCATGACCTCGGAGATCGATAACGAAGGCTTTCGGAAGGCCCTGAAGATCGCGCTCGAAAAATCAGGACTATTCCGTATCGTGTTTATCGATCTCAGCGGTGATTATGTGCTTTATCCCAAGATTGTGTTTCAAGACGTGTTCCCGGGCCTGTCGACGCGCTCGGTGTTCAAGGTCGATTATCGGATCGTGGATGGCTGGAGCGAAAAGGAACTGTGGCAACGGCGGGTGATCTCGACCTATGACGCGCCTCTCGCCGAGGCGCTGTACGGCGTGAGCCGGGTACGCAAAGCGCATGAAGGATCGGTGAGAGAAAATATTCGATCGCTGCTGACGCAATTGAGCGAATTCGTAGCCGCGGACGTCACTCGAGACACATCGAGCCCATCGATAAAACCGGCTGGTGATCCGCATTAGCCCCACACTCTACCTCCGGGAGCGGGATCTCGAGTGGCAGTTCGTGCGCGCCCCGGGACCCGGCGGTCAGAACGTCAATAAGGTCGCAACGGCGGCGCAGCTTCGTTTTCACGTCGCGAACGCCACTTACCTGCCGGAGACGCTGCGCGAGCGGTTGTTCTACCTCGCGCGCGGGCGCATCGCCAAGGAGGCGACGTTGGTGATCGAAGCCCATCGCTATCGCAGCCAAGAGCGCAATCGGCGAGACGCGCTCGAACGCCTGCTGGACCTTATCCGCCGAGCCGCGATCATCCCAACGCCGCGACTGAAGACCCGGCCGACACGCGCGTCGCGGAGGATCCGGCTCGAAAGCAAGCGCCGTCGCGCTGTGCTCAAGCGCGAGCGTAACGTCGAACCGGAGGCCGAAACCTAATCCTACGCGAGGGGCGCGGCGATCCGCGAACAGGTACGGCCTGGGACTGGCATCGCGGCCGTTAGGCTCTTAGAATGACGGCAACCAGACGCTAAACCGATCACAATCGATACGTCGTCCGAGAACGACCGGAGGTATAGACCCATGGATATCATGGAGCAAATCAAAACGACCATTCATAGCAATCCTATCGTGCTCTTCATGAAAGGAACGCCGGACTTCCCGCAGTGCGGTTTTTCGATGCGCGTGGCCGAAGCCTTGAAGTCCTGTGAGGTGGCGTTCGCGCATGTGGACATACTGTCGCAACCCGAGATCCGCCAGAACCTGCCTCGCTATTCCAACTGGCCGACGTTTCCCCAGATTTTCATCAACGGGGAGCTCATCGGGGGTTGCGATATCGTGATGGAGTTGCATGAAAAAGGCGAATTACAGAAGATGACACGCGCCGCAGTGGCCACCGCTACGCAATGACACGCGGCCCGCTCCGTCGGACGCCCCTCCCGGTGCCTTTACGAAAATTCCCGAGACTCCGATCCGCGGGGTGGCGGCTCGCGGGAGTGGGTTATATCAAGTGATTCGCTGATCGCAACGTCCTTGTTGAGACCAGCGGGAGGAGTTGAGGTTGACAGGACTTCCGTGTCTTTTTTTATAATTTGCCTAGCGCCCCGGTAAGTAAAGTAAGCGATTCTTGCAGCGGGGCCACGGCGGCGGTCGCATCCCCTTTGTCGGACGCTTTGATCGCCGTAGTGAGCCTGTTCTGGGCCTGCTCTATATCCATACCGGCGTTTTCAGTAACGGCGGCTTCATCGGCCTGAGCCGACGCCGCGCGGGCATGTTCGGCGGTCCCCGGAGCATTTCCTGCCTGAGCCTGGGCCAAGGCCTCGTTCACGTGTTTTATGGCTTCGGATACGAATCCCTTGACGACGTCTACACTGTTGCCAGTACCGGCTTGACCAAAAGCACTTGTTGCGGTGAGACTGAGCGCACCCGCGAGGAGTGCGAATACAAAATTTTTCTTCATCTGTCTGTTCCTTTTCAGCGTGTATACGAATTAAAAATCTCCACGAAACAGGCCGGCCTCTCCGGCCATTCGGTACCGAGCCTTATGGGGCTCAGGACATAGGCCCCCCCCTGAGAACCCTATTGGGCGTGACCTGCCGCATTTCGCAGGATCTTAGATAGATTAACACGATACGCGTTTTGCTACACGCGAGGCCGGCGCGTCGAGCCAACTGTGGGATAGCCTCACAGCCGCGCCGGCCCTCCGTCACTATGGTGAAGTAGGCAGTCTCTCTTCCTCGATCGCGATATCCACCATCAGCTCGTTGCCGAGGTTTTCGAGGACCGCGCACAGTTGCTCGGTGGCAACACCCGCAGGCACACTGAGCTCCGCCGTGATTTTGAACATCACCTCCCCGGACCAGGACGCGCTCGCGCAGGTCGATTCCAGCTCATCGATGCTGACGCCACGAGTGGCGAGCGCATGAGCGATCTCTTTGATGATCCCGGGCCGGTCTTGGCCCGTCGTCTCGAGTTTTACCCGGCGGAGACCGGGTGCGGGCGGGCGCGCGGGCTCGGCCGCGATGGTTACCGTCAACCCCTCTCTGCGTAGCCCCTCAAGCGCGGATTCCAGGGCGGCGAGCTTCCTTTCCGGGACGCTCGCTTGCAGCAGTCCGGCAAACTGCCCGCCGAGCGTCGCCATGCGGCTTTGCTGCCAGTTGGCGCCGTGGGCGGCGAGGGTCGTCGATAGCAGATCAATCAAACCCGGTTTGTCGGGGCTCGTGGCGGTGAGGACTAAGATTACCGGCATGATCGCGTACTCCGTGAAATTTTTAGTATTTCGAAGCTCACTGCCAGGGGCCGGCTAAGCGATCCTGCTGCGCACTGCACTTTCCGCGGCTTCGGCGGGCTCGGCATACGCTGAGAGCGGCGGGCAGGTGCAAATCAATTGCCGATCCCCGCGCACGTTGTCTATCCGGCCCACGGGCGGCCAGAACTTATCGTCGCGCAGACTCGCGAGCGGATAGAATGCCTGCTGTTTGGTATAGGGGTAGCGCCAGGGCTCCTCTAACAGCAGCCCCGGCGGGTGGGGTGCGTTGCGCAGGACATTGTTCTCCGGATCGGCTTCTCCGCGTTCCACCGCCGCGATCTCCTCGCGGATCCCGATCATGGCCTCGCAGAAACGATCCAGCTCGCGTTTGCTCTCGCTCTCGGTCGGCTCGATCATCAAGGTATCTGGAACCGGAAACGACATCGTCGGCGCATGGAATCCGTAATCGATCAGCCGTTTGGCGATATCGTCCACCGTGATGCCGGTCGCCTCCTTGATCGGCCGCACGTCGATGATGCATTCGTGGGCGACCAGATTATTCTTTCCTGTATAAAGGATCGGATAATAGGCACTCAAGCGACGGGCGATGTAGTTAGCGTTGAGGATCGCGATTTGCGTCGCGCGTGTGAGGCCTTCGGCGCCCATCATCGCGATGTAGGCCCAGGAGATCGTCATCAGGCTGGCCGAGCCCCAGGGCGCCCCGGCGATCGGTCCGATGGTGCCGGCGGGCCCGGCGGCGGGGTTGACGCCGCCGACTACGGGGTGATCGGGCAGAAAGGGCGCGAGATGTGCCCGCACCCCGATGGGCCCGGCCCCGGGCCCCCCGCCGCCATGCGGTATGCAGAAGGTCTTGTGCAGATTGATGTGGGCCACATCGGCGCCAATGAGTCCGGGCTTACTGAGGCCGACGAGGGCGTTGAGATTGGCCCCATCCAGGTACACTTGCCCGCTGCAGTCGTGGATGATGCGGCATATCTCCACGAAGGCCTCCTCGAAGACGCCGTGGGTAGAGGGGTAGGTGATCATCAGCGCGGCCAAGTCGCCGCGGCAAGCCCCGGCCTTGGCCTTCAGATCGCTCAGTTCGACGTTGCCCCCCTCGTCACAGGCCACGACCACCACTTTCAACCCGGCCATGGAGGCGCTCGCCGGGTTGGTGCCATGGGCCGAGGCCGGGATCAAACAGAGATTCCGATGTCCCTCACCCCGGGTTTCATGGTATTTACGGATCACGAGCAGGCCTGCATATTCGCCTTGGGAACCGGCGTTCGGTTGCAGAGAGAAGGCGTCGAAACCGGTGATGCGGCAAAGCCTGTCCTCGAGCTCTTCGAAGAGCTGCAAATACCCTTGGGTCTGATCGAGCGGTGCAAAGGGGTGCAGCGCGCTGAACTCGCGTTGCGAGAGTGCTTGCATCTCGGTCGTGGCGTTGAGCTTCATGGTGCAAGAACCGAGCGGGATCATCGCGCGATCCAAGCCGATGTCCTTGGCGGCGAGCCGCCGCAGGTAACGCATCATCTCGGTCTCGGAGTGATAGGAATTGAAGACCGGATGGGTGAGCAAAGCGCTCCGCCGCCGCAAGCCTGCCGGTATGCATTCCGCGATCTCGGCATCCAAACGTTCGATATCGAGCAGTGCGTCGGCTTGGGTCGAGAACACCCGCCAAAGCTTGCACAGATGCTCGCGGGTGGTGGCTTCGTCCACCGTGATGCCAAGGTGATCGGCCTCGAACACGCGCAGGTTGATTTGCGACTCGCGCGCGCGCGCGCCGATGCGCCGTGCTTGTCCTGGGACCCTCACGGTGAGGGTGTCGAACCAGCCGCGAGTCACGACCTCGAAGCCGAGTTTTTCCAGCCCGGCGGCGAGGATTCGGGTCAGACGGTGCACGCGGTCCGCGATGCGCTTCAGTCCCTCGGGGCCGTGGTAGACCGCATAAAAACCCGCGATGTTGGCCAGCAGCGCTTGGGCCGTACAGAGATTGCTCGTCGCCTTTTCCCGGCGAATGTGCTGCTCCCGCGTTTGCAAGGCCATACGATAAGCCGGTTGTCCGAGGCTGTCGACGGACACGCCGATGATCCTTCCTGGCAGCGAACGCTTATAGGCATCGCGCGTGGCGAAGAATGCCGCGTGGGGCCCGCCGTAGCCCATGGGCACGCCGAAGCGTTGCGCACTGCCGATGACGATATCGGCCCCCATCTCGCCCGGCGGCTTAAGCAGCACCAGGCTCAGCGGATCGGCCGCGACGGTGACCAGCGCCTGCTTTGGGCGGGCAGCGGCTATCACGACCTGAGGATCCCGGATTTCACCGCTGGAACCGGGATACTGAAGCAAGACGCCGAAGGTTTCATGGCGTTCGAGATCGGTGTAGGGATCGGCCGCGACGATTTCGATGCCGAGCGGCCGGGCGCGGGTGCGAACGACGGCAACGGTCTGGGGATGGCAATCGCGATCGATGAAGAATACATTGGATTTCGCCCGTGAGAGGCGCCGCGACATCGTCATCGCCTCGGCCGCCGCGGTCGGCTCATCGAGCAACGAGGCGTTCGCGATCTCCATCCCCGTGAGGTCGATGATCATCTGTTGGAAATTGAGAAGCGCTTCGAGCCTGCCTTGGCTCACCTCGGCTTGATAAGGCGTATAGGCCGTATACCAACTCGGGTTCTCCAGCACGTTGCGCTTGATGACCGCTGGCATGATGGTACCGTGATATCCCATGCCGAGCATGGAGACGAAAACCTTGTTGCGCTCGCGCATCCGGCGCATATACGACAACGCCGCGCGTTCGCTCATGGGCGGGGGTAGATCCAGGGCGTGCTCTGCACGGATGTTGGCCGGCACGGTGCGGTCGATCAGATCCTCGAGACTGCGCAGACCGAGGATCTGTAGCATCTGAACGCACTGCGTACGGTCAGGCCCGATATGCCGGCGCATGAAATCGTCGCGCATCTCAAGCTCGTTCAAAGACAGCATCGGCTCCGGCATAGCAAAGCTCCTCCTCGGCAACGGCTATTGTCTATTTTAGGTGTTATGTCGTAACCATACCAACAAACTCCGGTTGCCGTGGCATCGCGGGTGGCGATTGTATACATGCTGCTGGACGCGTCGCTTCAGGCAGGAATGCTGTTACGTATCATCGCCGATCTCGCAGCTAAGGCAGGGCTCTGAGCTGATCGCAGATACGACTCAGAACCCGATCGATTTCGATAGTCGTTGGCACAGTGCATGTCACGTACCCCCTCTCCCCCGGTCGGAACGCAAACAGCCCGCTCGCGTCCATGACCTGGTTTGCGGTGTCGGCCATGTGAATCGCCTGCTTCAGGTCCCGGTCATCCACGACGCGCACTGCCAGCAGCAGGTAGCAAGACGGTCTGCTCCGCCGGAGCCAGGTGATGAAGTCACCGGTCGGACCTCCGCCCTTTCCCTCTCGCCGGGCCCATTCCGCTTTCAGATCAATAGTCTTAAGGCCGGCTTCCTTAATGCGCTTGCCCAGGTCTTTGTGTCCTGGGCGTCCCAGTGGGTTGCTCTGCTTTGGGTTGCGGATTGTCTTGGGCGCGCCGCAGGCCTTGGTCTCGATGAGAACCTCAACCGTGCCCTGGGCCGGAAAGGCCGCATCAAGGGCGTGGCCCCGAAAGATGCGACCGGCGACGGCGATAGTTAAGCTCCTTTCCGGAGCAATGCTCCAGTAGGACACAAAGAAGATCGGTGAAGAAGTCGCCCTTGCCGTTCTGGTTGTCCCCCTGGTCCGCGGTACCAGCCGCAAGGTTTTGATCGAAGCGCCACATCGCTTCTAGAAAGGCACCTTCGGCCTCGGGCCAGCGGGACCAACCCGCTGACCGGCATCGAACGAATGTCTCGCGGAGCGGTGCGCAGCCCTCGTTTTCGGCAACCCTCCGGCTCGGCGTTCTCGCCACGTGAGCCCGTTCTACCCGGCGACTTCCCCGCCGGCATCCCCGCCGACAATCCGTTTACCCTTCGCGGCTTCCGACTCAGCCGACGCATAACCCGAGTGCGCTGGATTGCTCGAACATCGTCCTCGCGCAGGCTACATAGCCGGCGCAAAACAAGATCATCGACGACCGAAAAAAGCTCCAACGCATTGCGTTTCCGAAGCTTGCCATCTATTTGCGCAAAAAGCGACGAAAGGGTGTGCTTGCCGCGAGCAACCACCGTGGGTGCTGGAACCAGGAGGCGGTCTGCTTCCGAAGGCTCCAGCTTCAGCACACCACCTCCGTAGGAGCGGCCCGTGCGCTCAGCCGACAACATGGTCGCCGAATTATAGAAAGCCGCTACGAAAGGCAGCCTGAGCGACGCGGCAACTCCGCTAAGCTGCACGGCTAGGAGATTGTTCGAGCAAGTGACCTGCGCCTCGTTTAACGCGAGGCGAGGGAAGTCGTTTGCCATATAGGTGAGCACCGCATCCGGCCGCCCGACGCCCGGGACAACATACCAAGGTTGCCGAACGCGGCACTTGTAACGGCGCTCAATGCCCTGCGATTCGCCATGGCGGATGTAGCGCGCCACAGCGGGAACCGTTGCGCCACTCCCGTTCCACAGGAGGCACCTTTCGTCGCGTGTCAGCAGTTGGTCGAATTCCTGCTGCGAGATCCGTGCACCCTGCACCTGTCTTGCAGCAATCAGCGTCGGTACCAGCACATCGTCAGGAAACCCATAACGGCGGGCTTCACCGGGCCGTAAAACAAAGTAATCATTGGCACCGGAAACGTAACCGATGCTGGCCTTGCCTATCTCGCGAAGCGGTACGAACAGTCCCTCCGCCGCCAAGCGGTCGAGAACTTCTGTCCCTTGGTCGCGGGAGGCTGGTTGCCACTTCTGCGGTTGTTCGGTGCTTGAAAACGACTCACCGCTCGCGATATGACCGTCCAGATCGGCAAGGGAGGCGGGCGACGGAACGCTCGTTAAGACAAGCCGCCCACGCGGTGCCTGATCTTTCCCTGACGCACAGAGAAGGATGACCCGCTCCTGCGAATCCGGGAACACAAAGTCGTCGAACCGAATCACTGCCGTCGTATGGAAGGCCCCTCGGAGATACCGTCGAACTGCATCCGCGTATGAGGTATGTAGTATTTCCTCGGGCAAGACGAGAGCTAGGCGCCCGCCGCGGCGTAGGAAGCTACAGGCGTGCACGACAAACGCCGCCCAGGAGGAAGAGAGCCGCTCCAAGAGCCGATCGGCCTGGGATTTGCCGTCACCGCGTTCGACTCCAACGAAGACCAGGAGCCCGGTGGCGATGGCGCCGATGGTGACACCCTCGACCTGGACCCGTGCTTCGGTAACGCGCTGAAGAAGACCGATCATTGCCCAGTGACGTCCTGTACCTGTATGAGGATGGCGATCCCCTATCCTAACAAAGGTCACGATAATGGCGGTGTGTCGCCTTTACAACGCGTTGGTCAACTGAAAAGTGGCATCGCTCCAGAGATGAAAGCAACTTCCAGTATCATTTGATAGTGGTCGTGCGATAGCTTCGCCAACGCACGGCGTTTAATACTGAGGTTCGTAGGCTTATAGTTGCCTTACTGAAGCTCGACAGCTTATGGGCTTTCAAGAAGACTTGTCCGAGTTACTACGAAAAGAGAGAGCAGGGGATCGTGGTCCCCGCTCCTAACCGCTAATGTGGAGCTAACTCGTTGAATTGAAAGTAGTGGGCCCGGTAGGACTCGAACCTACGACCAAGGAATTATGAGTCATCGGTACAATCGTTCATTATCAACAAGATAGCTCATTTTCTGCTCCGCAATTTCCTTCAATTTCGCGTTATTTCGCCCTGTATCGGCTTGTTTCGACGTTTTTTTGCGGAGCAAGTTTTCCACCCGCTACCGGGACTCCGTGGCGCTCCACGTACTCGAGCGCCGCACGGGCCAAAAGGCCCGAGCGACTTTCGCCCTCCCGTGCGGCCGCTTGGTCAATTATCGTCAACAACCGTTCTGGCAGCGAAATGTTGATACGCTTGGCTTTGCTCGAAAGCTTGGCCAGATCGATCTCCACCACCGCCCACACCCCATCGGCATAGTCCGGATTGACCTGGTGGACCTCAATGCGGTGAACTTGGGGAATGGGTTGCCCGTACATCAGTAGCCCCTCCAAGTGACACTCGATGGCCTCCCGCGCCTGTTCGATGGCCTCATCGAGGCCACCGCCTGCCGAAAAGCAGCCCGGCAGATCCGGTACTATGACCCCGTAGTCGCTGTCGGGGTCCTTATGGACGACGATAGAGAAGCGCATGGTTACTGCCCTCACGTCCAACCGGCTTGCCGGTAGATACTTCGCACTGCTGTGATCGGGAGGTCCTTTTGGGGGTGTGGCACCGTGACCCGTCCCGGCTTGGCTGGATGCTTGAGATGATGGTGACTACCCTTAACGTGCACGAGGATCCAGCCGTCGTCTTTGAGCCGCCTGATGAGGGCGGCGCTCGTCATCGTGTGTACTATACACACCTATTTGCCGGCGTCAAAGAGCGACTTGCATCAGCGGTGTCCGCCATGTACCGAGAGCCCCTTCGCCTCTGGAGGTGTTACCTCACAGAGGATAGCGTGTACCGCTACCTGAGCTAGCATTACCCAGCCCTCATCGCTACTACGGACTCATGCGCCAGACCA
>JBOIDL010000085.1:0-15418 GCA_050740435.1 Gammaproteobacteria bacterium | reverse complement strand
GCCGGAACGCGTGAGTGGTGGCTGCTCGGCATCTTCGTTGGTCCGCTCATCGTCGATCCCAAATGCATCCTCGCAGGCATCGTCGCTTGGAGGTTTCTCCAGGTACCGTCCACCGCGATCACCGACTTCAGTAGTTACGTCCGATGCAACAGCGGATGGGGCACTGCCAGCCGAAGTTCCAGGGACACGCTCCGATGGCTCTGGGCTCGTGTCTGGGGTCTGGCCCGGGACGGCTGGATGCATCGACACTTCGTGTTCGCGGAGCTTGAATGGTTCGGGCGGCGGCGCGTCGTGACCCGGACGGCCAGTCGCTTCAATGAAACCAAAGTCGGCGCGCACCTTGGCCACCGATTCGTCAGAGAGCTCGGCCGCGTGGGCCTCGATCTCACGTTGTATCGGCTCCAATGTCAGGGCCAAGTCTGCGCTGTCGTAGCGTGCGAGGCAGCCGAGAAACCACCGCCGGGCCTCGTCCACTGCGCCTCCCTCCAGTTTGCGGTCCTTGAGGAAGGCAACCAAGATATTCTCCAGCGTGCGGATGCGTTCAACCTGGGATAACCCAAGTCCCGCACGGAATGCCACCGGGATGCAGGGAAAGAGCGTCTCAATAGCATAGTCCATCTTGGCGAGAGATGCGTGATCGACGGGATAGCCTCGTGCGCGCAGTCGCATGGCCAGATCCCGGTTACTCAAGGGTGCGCCCGTTTCTTGTTCGAGTAATATGTGCAGCTCGTGCGCCGCCCGCGCGCGGTCAATGAAAACGAGCTCGCCGCGGCTGTCGTTCTCGACGAGATGCGCGATCAGTGTCTCACTCTCACTGACCCAGGGCTCGAACAGGCATTGGAGGGTATGGAACTTGGGATCCTGCGTTTCTTCCTGCAATTCCTTCGCAATGCGCAGCACGGTATTGCCGCCTTCAGCGACCATATACACGTCATCGCCGGGGCGACGCGTGATCGGCAGTGATCCGCGGAAGCCGCGCTGGCGTAAGGACAGCTTGATCAGATCATAGGCCTCCTTGCACTCGCGCCGGGGATTACGGTCGTATTCCCTGATCTGGTCGATGGTTACCCGCATCGGGGTTGGTTCAAGCGGATCGGAAGGCTTGAGCTCACGCGCCGGGCCGAAATGCGTCTGCTGTATGATCGCGACGCTTTCTTCTACGCTCTCAGTGGTTCGCTTCGTCTACCGGCACCCTCCTCGCGGATCCATATCCGCCAGCGAGCGGAGGTGGTCGTTGAGAAGGCACAAAAAATCCGCAACTCTCTCGAGTGCGGTCGCCGCTCCGTGCAGGATTTCAGGTCCCGTGATCATCCGTCTAGCTGGCTCGCCCCAGCCTGTCAAAGCGCGGGGTTTGACAATTGTTGAAGGCGGGATCGGTTCTGCAGGGTGGTTCGGGACCGAAGACATCGGGCCGCAGGTCGTAGCGGCTGACTCTACCGCGGGTAGCTTGCTCTACGGAAAGGCACCGCGCCACAGGGACGCGCCCCTTGACGGTCCACTGCTGGACGGCTTGGGGCCGAATCGCTATGCAGCGAGCCAGCGCCGCCTGACTCCCCAGCAGCTCTATGGCCATACGCAAAGCGGTAGTCATGGCATGACTTATTTACAAGTATTAGCTTCATAAGTCAAGACAATCTTGTGTATAATGCAGAAAACAAGCAACACTTGTATAGTGACTTCGTGACTATCGGAAAGAGAATCGCCGCGGCGCGGCCCGTAAAGGTTGGACCCAATCGGAGCTCGCGCGCCAAATCGGCATCCAACCTCAGTCGGTGCAACTCTGGGAAGCCGATGCAACGGCCCCGAGCAGGAAGAGCATTGAAAGCGTCGCGGAATTACTTGATACGACCCCCGAAGAATTACTGTTCGATGTACCCCCTTCCCGAGGGCGCCCTAGGCGTGGAAAACCGTTCATCGGCGCCGAAAAGCCCCGACTATTTAACCACACTTCTAAATGCTTAACTTGCCACGCGGCGTTTTACACACCAATTTGTATTACAGGTATGCCTTGACTTATTAAGGTCATACTTGTATATGGTAGGTTACGATATTTTTCTTAAGCCATCGTCTACAAGCTCATTTGCTGACAAGGGCACAAAATGGTTAGGAAAGTCTACTATGTACCCGTTGTAGCCGAAATTTTAGGGATGACTGAATCAGCGATCCGTTGTCACATCCAAAGACGCTTCGCGAGATCATCGGCACGCGGGTGTGTGTACCGTTTTAACATGTTCAAGGTTTTGTGACCGGTGATCGCCGCTACCTCAATCACATTAAACCCGCGTTCAACAAACCGCGAAGTAACTTCGTGGCGCAGATCATGAAATCGTAGGCCGCTGATCCCGGCCCTTTTGCACGCTAAGGCAAAACGGTGTGATACGTGACTACTATCAATACGCGGAAATACGAAACCATCGAGGCATCGTCGTGCCTCGTAAATTGAACCAGATCCCACCGCAAAGCTAATATCTCACCGGCGCGCATTGCTGTATCCAGCGCAATTACGATCATTATATAGCAAGGGATACGCCGCCGTCGTAAGCAACCGTTCCTCCTCGCCGTGAGCCAAGCGCCTGTCGCGTGAGCGCGGTTGTTTGGGCCGACGGACATTGGCTACCGGATTCATAAGGCTTTCCATCCCCCAATCGGACCGTGCCACGGCAAAAACGTGGGAGAGAAGAATGAGGTCATTATTTATCGTGATCGGGCTCCTGCCCGAGGTGAGACGCTCGTCGCGATACGCAGCGATATCCACCCCACGTATATGCGCCAACGAACGATCGGCAAGTGGAAGATTCATCCATAGCTTGATGCGGCTCGCTTCCTGTCTCGCCCCTTTTTTCATTGGTGTTATTTCCAGTAGATAACGCTGCAACGCTTCGCGTAGCGAGGTGTTTTCCGCCTCTTTTCTCGGGATCCAAACGCGGCGGTCCATCTCTGATTCAACCATCTTCGCCCATGCTTCAGCATCGGCCTTGCACGCGAAGGTCTTCGATTGTGGGGGATAGCCCTGGTGGCGAATTTGCGCTTGCCACTGGTACGCGCCGCGTTTACGAATCGTCGCCATGAGCTATCATCATGTCACTTCTAGGTGTGACGATATTGTGACAACAAATCAATGAAATAATCAAGCGGTGGCGGGGCTAAACGCGTAACTGCTTGTTATGCATGGCGGAGAGGGAGGGATTCGAACCCCCGGTGGGTTGCCCCACAACGGTTTTCAAGACCGCCGCTTTCGACCGCTCAGCCACCTCTCCTTGCGCAATCACAGCATAACCGAAAGCCTGCGGCGCCAAAACGCTGGCGGTTGCTTTTTTACGTCCTGCCAGTATCATTGGAGCGAACCTCATCCGCTTCTATGAGTCATAGTTAGGTGAGAAACCCTTTATCTATGGAGGACATCGTCTGATGAAAACGATTCAATACCCAGTAACCCAGCCTGCAACCTCGGTACTGGCGACCAATAAGGTAATTCGCAACACCTACGCCTTGTTGTCGCTGACGCTGCTGTTCAGCGCGATGACGGCAGGTTTGGCCATGGCCCTCGATTTCCCCTACCCCGGGATCATGATTACTTTAATAGGCTACTTCGGGTTGCTGTTCTTGACCGTGAAGCTCAGAAACAGTGTGTGGGGGCTCGCGTCGGTCTTTGCGTTGACCGGCTTCATGGGTTTGACCCTCGGGCCCATCTTGAACGCCTATGTCAATCACTTTGCGAATGGCTCACAGTTGGTCATGATGGCGATGGGCGGCACCGGCCTCACCTTCGTGGGCCTCTCCGGCTACGCGCTCACTACGCGCAAGGACTTTAGTTTCATGGGCGGTTTCCTCATGGCAGGCGTGTTGATCGCTTTTTTGGCCGGTTTGGCCGCGATCTTTTTCTCGCTCCCGGGGCTGGCGCTCGCAGTCTCTTCGATGTTCGTCGCCTTGATGGCCGGGATGATCCTCTACCAGACAAGCGAGATCATCCACGGAGGCGAGACCAATTACATCATGGCAACGGTGGGATTGTACGTATCGATTTACAATCTTTTCACCAGCTTGCTGCATTTGCTGGGCGTGTTTTCCGGCGACGAATAATACCCGAGCTTGGTTTCTATGAAACCCCATGGATCGTAAGATCCCTGGGGTTTTTTATGCGATCTCCGTCATACCCCCCATATAGGGTTGCAATGCCACGGGTATGCGAATGCGCCCCGTCGCGTCTTGATAATTTTCCATGATCGCGACGAGGGTTCTGCCGACCGCGAGACCCGAGCCGTTTAGGGTGTGTAGGAACTCCGGTTTACCGGTTTCCGGGTTACGCCACCGCGCCTTGATCCTGCGGGCTTGGAAAGCCTCGAAGTTGCTGCACGACGAAATCTCGCGGAATTGCTGTTGTCCGGGGAGCCAGACTTCGAGGTCATAGGTCTTCGCCGCCGAAAAACTTAGATCCGCCGTGCATAGCACCACCACCCGGTAGTGCAGTTCGAGCCGCTGTAGGATCACTTCCGCGTGCCGGGTCAACGCTTCCAAGGCAGCATACGACGACACCGGCGGTACTAATTGGACCAGCTCCACTTTCTCGAACTGGTGCTGCCGGATCATCCCGCGGGTGTCTTTCCCGTACGAACCCGCCTCGCTGCGAAAGCAGGGACTGTGACAGACATAGCGCCGCGGTAGCTCGGCCGCCTCGAGGATCCGATCCTGGGCCAGATTCGTGACGGGAACCTCGGCGGTCGGGATCAAATAAAAACCCGGTTCCCGGATCGCAAATAGATCTTGAGCGAACTTAGGAAGTTGGCCGGTGCCTTGCATGCTGCGGGCGTTGACCAGGTAGGGGACATAGACCTCGGTATAGCCGTGCTCGCGCGTGTGTACGTCCAGCATGAACTGGATGAGAGCCCGGTGCATGCGCGCCAGCGGTCCGGACAGCACCACGAAACGCGCGCTCGCGATGCGCGCGGCCGCTTCAAAATCCATGGCCCCGAGCCTGGTCCCGAGGTCAACATGGTCTTTGGGATCGAAGTTGAATCTCGGCGGTTCACCCCAGCGGCGTACCTCCCGATTGTCGTGTTCGCCGGTTCCAAGCGGGACACTTGCATGGGGGCAATTCGGGATCAACAGGCTGAACGCCTCGATCTGACTTTGCACGCCGGCAAGTTTGATCTCCGCTTGTTTCAGCCGATCGCCGAGATCCGCCACTTCATCGAGGATCATCTGTGCGTCCTCGCTCCGCGCCTTTGCGCGACCAATCGCCTTCGATTTGCTGTTGCGTTCTTGTTGCAGTTGCTGCGTGACGATCTGCAAGGCCTTGCGCTCGGTTTCCAGGCGCAGATACTCCTCCGTGGCCAGCTCAAAACCGCGCGGCCGCAGCGCCGCCGCGGTCTCGCGTAATCGGGTGCGCAATTGGTTGAGATCGAGCATCGCGTTAGGCGCTTCGAGCCGCGCGCACTAGCGCGAGCGGACGCGCGCGCCGGAATCGTTTTTCATCTCCTCGGCGTTCGCGTCGAGGGCACGGAGGCGCTCGAGTTTCTGCCGGATCTGGATCTCGAGCCCCCGATCCACCGGCGAGTAATAGCGCCGGTCTTTAAGCGCCTCCGGCATATAGCTTGCGCCCGCCGCGTAACCCTCCGGCTCATCGTGGGCATAGCGGTAGCCGTCTCCGTAACTTAGTGCCTTCATCAAGCGCGTCGGGGCATTCCGCAGGTGTAATGGCACTTCGAGCGATCCCGACCGCTTTACATCCTCCGTCGCTAGATTGAATGCCTGGTAGACGGCATTGCTTTTCGGGGCGCAGGCGAGATAGACGGTCGCCTGGGCGATCGCAAGCTCTCCCTCCGGGCTCCCCAGGCGCTCTTGCGTTTCCCAGGCATCGAGCGCGAGCCGCAGCGCCCGCGGATCGGCGTTCCCGATGTCTTCGGAGGCCATGCGCACGACCCGACGTGCGATATAAAGCGGATCGCAGCCGCCATCGAGCATACGGACAAACCAATAAAGGGATGCGTCCGGGGCCGATCCTCGCACCGCCTTGTGCAGCGCCGAGATCTGGTCATAGAAGGCATCGCCTCCTTTGTCGAAGCGCCTTAGCGCGCCGCTTCCGATCACTTGGTTCAAAAGCGTCGCGTCGATGGCGCCGGTCTCGGCGAGATCGGCGGCGATTTCGAGAAGATTCAGCGCGCGTCTCGCATCGCCGTCGGCCACGGCGGCCAGGTGGTCCCGAAGCTCGGCCGCCATCATCAGTCGCCGCTCGCCGATGCCATGTGTCTCGTCCGTGAGCGCTCGATCGACGAGGGCGCGAATGGCATCAAGCGCAAGCGGTTTGAGCACGTAAACCCGCAGGCGTGAGAGGAGCGCGTTATTCAGCTCGAAAGAAGGGTTCTCGGTCGTCGCGCCGATGAAGGTCACCGTGCCGTCTTCGACAAAAGGCAGGAAGGCGTCCTGCTGTGACTTATTGAAGCGATGCGCTTCATCGACAAAAAGCACGGTTCCCCTGCCCTCGGCTTCACGCAAGGCGCGGGCTTCGTCGATGGCCGCGCGGATCTCCTTGACGCCCGCCAACACGGCGGAGATGCAGAGAAACAAGGCATCCGCGTGACACGCAACGAGCTTCGCCAAGGTGGTCTTGCCGGTCCCCGGGGGTCCCCAGAAGACCATCGAATGCAAACGCCCCGATTCGATCGCGAGCCGTAAAGGTCTTCCCGGAGCGAGCAGATGCTCTTGACCGGCAACGGCGTCGATGTGCCGAGGCCGCATGCGGTCCGCCAGTGGCCGGGGCGGTAACATCATCGTCAGCGATCGTAGGACCAGGTTACCGGCGTTAGAATCGAAGTTTCACAGGTTTTCGGCCGCATCGATGACATCGACCCCCGGAGGGGGCTTAAACACGAACAACGACGGTTCGATCGCCACATTTCGATTTTGCGTCACGAATCTGATGCGTGTGGTTTGCCCGAAATTGTCGCGCAATTCCATCAGTCGCAGCACCGAGCCCTCGAAACCCAGTTGGATGCCCGTGTATTGGCCTTCGTCGCGTTTCGGCTGCAGATGGAGGACGCTTACCCCGCCCTGCTCGCCACGCTCAGTGACTACGAATTCCTCCTTCGGGTCCACCTTCCCTCCGAGCAGCAAGGCCGGCGTGCTGCCGAGGGCCGTGCCGAGCGGTTTGACAGTCACCTGCTCCAAGTCCTTATCGTAGATCCATACGCGCTGCCCGTCACCCACGATCGATTGTTGATAAGGACGATCGTATTCCCAGCGAAACTTACCGGGCCGATGAAGGTAGAATGTGCCGTGTGAGCGCTCGCGGGTGACGCCGCTTTCGTCGATCAGTTCTTGCTCGAACGCCGCTTTGAGCGTGATGAGGCCCTCCAGAAAGCGGCTAAGTAACGTCGCTTCATTCCCAGCCCCTGCCGTCGTCATCCATAGCCCGGTCAGGAGCGCGAGCACAAGGCTGTAACGCATTCGATGCCGGGCAATGCTTAATCTTTGGGCGGCGGCGGAGCCAAGACTTCGCGAAAACCATTCGATTGGAGCGCCCCAACGACACCGCTGCGTTCCATCTCCTCGATCATTCGCGCCGCCCGGTTATACCCGATTTTCAAACGCCGTTGTACGCCGGAGACAGAAGCGCGGCGGGTGTCGGTCACGAAACGCACCGCCTCGTCATAGAGATCATCGACGTCGCCACTGGCATCGATAACGCCCGCAAAATCGTCGTCCGCGGCTGCGTCATCGCCGCGGAGGATGTCGCCCACGTAGTCGGGCGTACCGCGGTGCTTCAGATGCGCGACCACCTTATGCACTTCCTGATCGGACACGAAGGCGCCATGCACCCTGACCGGAACGCCGGTGCCTGGCGGTAGATACAGCATGTCGCCGTGTCCGAGCAGACTCTCCGCGCCCATCTGATCGAGAATCGTGCGCGAATCGATGCGCGAGGATACTTGAAAAGCGATCCGGCTCGGAATATTGGCCTTGATGAGCCCGGTGATCACGTCCACCGATGGGCGCTGCGTGGCCAAAATCAGGTGTATCCCGGAGGCACGGGCTTTTTGCGCCAGCCGCGCGATCAGCTCTTCGACTTTTTTGCCGACCGTCATCATCATGTCGGCCAGCTCATCGACGATGACCACGATATTGGACAAGGCGGCGAGCGTCTCTTGGTCCGATGTATCGCCGAAGAAGGGGTTCGGCAACGGTTCGCCCAGGCCGATCGCCTCTTGTACCTTGCGGTTGTAGCCGCTCAGATTGCGCACGCCGAGCGTGGCCATTACCCGGTAGCGGCGCTCCATCTCCGCGACGCACCAACGCAAGGCGTTGGCCGCCTCCTTCATGTCGGTCACGACCGGGGCGAGCAATGAGGGGATCCCTTCGTAGACGGAAAGCTCCAGCATCTTGGGATCGATCATGATGAGCCGCACGTTCTTGGCTGGCGCTTTGTACAGCAGGCTCAAGATCATCGCGTTCAAGGCGACCGATTTACCCGCTCCGGTCGTTCCCGCGACCAGCAGGTGGGGCATGCGTCCAAGATCTACGATCACCGGCTTGCCGCCGATGTCCTTGCCGAGCGCGAGTGTCAATGCCGATTGATTGGCCTCGTATTCCTGTGAGCTTAGGATCTCGCGCAGACTGACCAGTTCCCGCTGGTGATTGGGGATCTCGAGCCCGATCACGGATTTCCCGGGGATGACCTCAACCACCCGAACGCTCACGGTGGAGAGCGAGCGCGCCAGGTCCCGGGACAGGCTGGTGACGCGCGCGGCTTTCATCCCCGGGGCCGGTTGCAGCTCGAAGCGGGTGATCACCGGTCCGGGGTGGACAGCCACCACGCTCACCTCGATCCCGAAGTCCTGCAGTTTAAGCTCGACCTGGCGCGACATCGCCTCGAGCGTTTCCATAGAGAATCCCCCTTTCGGCGGAGGCGGGGGATCGAGCAGCGCGATCGGAGGCAGATGCGTATTCGGTGCATCGAAAAACGACGTTTGCCGTTCTTTGAGCAGGGGCGGAGTCGCGAACGGAGGCGGCGGGGAGGGTTCAATGCGCGGCTTCGGACGCTCCGCGATCTTGGCGATCTGCTCTTCGTAGACCGCCTCACGCGCCTTGCGCGCCCGTACCCCGGAGGCGCGGTCGGTCACGGCCGCCGCGGCGCGTCGTCCCATCGCCACGATCCAAAGCATGCCGATTCCGACCGTGTCCATGAGCCAGAACCACGATAAGCCGGTCAACAAAGTCACCCCGGTCAGGAACATAGCCAGCATCAGCACCGTGGCGCCGAGGGAGCCGAAGATCTCCGCGGCTTCTTTGCCGACGACGATACCGACGAATCCGGCGCCATGGGATGGGAAACCTCCGGCCGCGTCAAAATGGATCCAAACCAACCCGCAGCCCACGGTCACCATGAGCAACAAGCCGACAAAGCGCGTGAGCCCATGCACATAATCGGCGGCGCCGTGATTGTTCAGGCCACGAAAGATGAGCCCGGCCGTGAATGCCACACTAGCCGGTAGGAGGTAGCCCAGGTAGCCGAAGAGGTGAAAGGCGATGTCCGCAAACCACGCTCCAACGATACCCCCCCGGTTCAAGATTGCCTCTTCTCGCCCGGTGTGGGTCCAGCCAGGATCCGCGGGATGGTAGGATATCAAGGCCGTGAACATGAAAACCGCGAGGGCAACCAGCGCCAGTACCCCACCCTCTTTGAGGTGCCGGAGGACTGGGCCGGCGAGGTAGAACGCCGGCGCCGCTCTTTTTCGAATCGCTTGAGTCACGTAGTAAAAGAAGCTTATTCAGACATCATTATAACATATTGTATTTAAGCTCCTCTCGTCCATCCTTAATCTTCCAGTAGCGGGACGCCATACTCTGCTAGTATCTCTCGGATCCGCTCACGGTGTTTGTCGATAAGCGCTTGGATCTGTTGCTTCCAGTCCTTCTCGCCGAAGCGCACCGCCATGGCAATACTGAAGTCGAATCTAATTCCGGGTTCCGAGCGCATGGGGATGACGACAACCTCGGGGGATCGCACTCGCTTGGCGAAGTAACCGGCGATCGGTCCCCAAACGAAGGTGAGATTGATCTTATCGTTGACGAGATCTTTCTCGATGATCTCGCCGGGATAGGCACGGGCGTCGCCCGACATGATTTGGTACGGAATGATGTTTTCCATCATGTCGTTTTTGCTGAGCCACATAGCCGCCGGACTCCGATCGAAGAGGCCGATCCGCAACGCCTTTTTGCGTTCAACCGGGAGCTTGACGAGGTCCTCTTGAGACTTGACGTCATCCCATCCCCGGCCCTTGACATAGACCATGCTCCAGGTCGAACGATAATAGGGCTTGGTCGTGGCCGCAAGCTCAAAGTTCGCGGGTACGCCCATCACGATGTCGCACTTGTACCGACCGTCGGCCGCATCGTTGCTTCTCAGGGTGTTACGAATAAAGCCGATCCGCTGCGGAAACCAGGTGTATTCCAGGGGGAGTTTAAGATCGCCGGCGAAGAGTTGCGCGATCTTGTTCTCGAAGCCTTGCTGCTCCTTGTCCGAGCTCGGCAGGCTGTAGGGATCCGCGCAAACCTTGAGTGCCTTGCGCTGGTCCTGATCCTCGGGTACTGCCACTGCCGCAGACGAGTAGAGAGCCCCGGCTACTATTCCCCCGACCCAAGACCAGCGCGGCCGAGAAAGACCGCTGCAGACAGGCTTCCTGCGGCTCACCCAAGTGCTCCCACGAAGAGTGCCAGACACAACCACTCCTTCTCGCGACGGTAACCGACCGCAGGAGAAGCCGGTCGCTGCCATACGCCTTACTTGGCGAACTTCGCCTCGACTTCCTTCTCGAGCTCTTTGACGATTCTCTCGACCGGTCCCTTATTTTCGGGGCTCTTCTGGATCTGCTCCATATTGGCGGGCATCTTGTCGCCCACCACGATGGCCCCGACCATACCCAAGCCGAGGTGAGGCGAGCACTTGTAGACATAGGCGCCTTCTTTGTTGAGCGTGACGGTCGCGCTCTCTTCCTTCTTGTTGAAGGCTTCGGCGCCCTCCGGGATCATGCTCGGTATGGCCACGGCATCATGGCTCGCGGTCGGCAAGCCCGTCCACATCACCGTATCACCAGCTTTGACGAATGCGACGACGGGATCGAACTTCATCCCCGAGGCCTTCACTTCAACCGTCTCGGCCGCTACGTTGCCCGAAAGCACCAGCCCAGAGACGGCTAAGCCGGCGATAAGCGCTTTATTGATCTGCATGCTATATTTCTCCAATTTTCTATTACAAGGTTCTCGCCAACCCTGGCGGGTTAAACAGCCTGGTGCATTCTGGCATGTGCCACCACCTTCGACGCACCGTCGGACACAAAGTTCAAGCGTCACGCGGTCAAGGCCGCCGCTATGTAGTCGATTCGTTCAGCCCTGTCAATGAATCGGCGCTGCCTATCTCCTCCGAGAACAACCACGGCGCATCCTGACGGCGCCGCTGCTCGTAGGCGCGAATGAGCTCCGCCGTTTGCAGCGTGATGCCGATATCATCCAGACCTTCCATTAACCGCCGCTTAATGACCGGGTCGATGCTGAAGTCGATAACTCCTTGCTCCAACGTAACGAGCTTCTGCGCAGCGAGATCCACAGTGAGCCTATAGCCGGGCGTGCGCGCGACATCCTGGAATAACCGGTCTATCGTTGGATTCGCGAGCATGACTGCTAATAGACCGTTCTTGTGGGCGTTGCTGAAGAAGATATCCGCGAAGCTCGGCGCGATCACGCAGCGGATCCCGTAGTCCAACAGCGCCCATACCGCGTGCTCGCGCGAGGACCCGCAGCCGAAGTTGTCCCGCGCCAGGAGGATCCGAGCGCCGCCATAGCGCTCATGATTCAGCACGAAATCCGGATTCAATGGCCGCTGGGCGCAGTCCTGCCCCGGCTCTCCGTGATCCACGTACCGCCACTCATCGAACAAGTTCTGTCCGAATCCGGTGCGGTGGATCGATTTCAAGAATTGTTTCGGTATGATCGCGTCGGTGTCGACGTTGTGGCGATCGAGCGGCGCCACCAGCCCCGTCAGTTTGTTAAACGGCTCCATGTCCCCCACCTGGCAAAATATCCAACGCCGTCCATCGTTCCACGCCGACCCATTCGCTTTCAGAATTCTCGTACATCGACAAAATGTCCGGCGATCGCCGCGGCGGCGGCCATCGGCGGACTGACCAGATGAGTCCGTCCGCCGGGGCCCTGCCGGCCTTCGAAATTCCTGTTCGAGGTCGAAGCGCAACGCTCGCCCGGTGACAATCGGTCCGGATTCATCCCCAAGCACATCGAGCAGCCGGCTTCGCGCCACTCAAACCCAGCCTCGATGAACACCCGATCCAGACCCTCTTGCTCGGCTTGCCTACGCACGAGACCCGACCCCGGCACCACCAGAGCTTGCATGATATTCGCTGCGATGCGCTTGCCGCGCACGACCTCGGCGGCGGCGCGCAAGTCCTCGATGCGCGAATTGGTGCAAGACCCGATGAACACCTTATCCAAGGGAATACCGGTGATCGGGACATTCGCTTGCAAGCCCATGTAGGCCAGCGCCTTGCGCATACCGTCGCGCTTGACGGGATCGCTCTCAGCCCCGGGGTCCGGGACCCGCCCATCGACGGATACAACCATCTCCGGGGAGGTGCCCCAGGATACTTGAGGCTGGATGCCATCGGCATCGATTTCGACCACACGGTCGAACCCGGCGCCGGGATCGGAATGCAAATCGCGCCAGGCGGCCATAGCCTGATCCCAAAGCCCGCCCGTGGGCGCCATCGGACGGTCCGCGAGGTAGGCGATCGTCGTCTCGTCCACCGCCATAAGCCCCGCTCGCGCGCCGGCTTCGATGCTCATATTACACACCGTCATGCGCGCTTCCATCGACAGGGCTCGGACCGCGGCGCCGGAAAACTCGATGGTGTGCCCCGCGCCGCCCGCCGTGCCGATGCGTCCGATGACCGCGAGGATCATATCCTTGGCAGTCACGCCGCGGCCGAGCATGCCGTCCATCCGAACCAACATATTGCGTGACTTCTTGAGGATCAAACATTGGGTCGCCAGGACATGCTCGACCTCGGAGGTGCCGATGCCGAAAGCCAATGCTGCCAGAGCACCGTGCGTGGAGGTATGCGAGTCGCCGCAAACGATGCTCATGCCGGGCAAGGAAAACCCCTGCTCCGGCCCGATCACGTGCACGATCCCTTGACGGACGTCGCTCATCTTGAATTGGCGGATACCGAAGCTTGCGCAGTTGTGATCCAAGGTTTCGAGCTGCAGACGCGAGACCGGATCGTCGATGGTCCTCCGGTCGGTGGTTGGAACATTGTGATCGGAAACCGCGAGATTCGCGCCTATGCGCCACGGTTTTCGGCGCGCGATCCGTAATCCCTCGAAGGCTTGGGGCGAGGTCACCTCATGAATGAGATGCCGATCGATGTAGATGAGCGCCGTCCCGTCGCCGTAGTCCTGCACAACGTGGCCGTCCCAAAGCTTGTCGTATAAGGTTTTAGCAACCATGGAGCGCGTTCAGTTCCGGGCCGTTATTCGTCCGCGATCTTCACTACCGTCCTTCCGCGCGCTTGCCCCTGGAGCATCGCGCCGAATACCGCGGACAGATCTTCCAATGCCACCGTGCGCGCGGCGATCTTGTCGAGATGACGCGGCCGCAGATCCGCGGCCAGCCGCCTCCACAGCGCATGCCGCAGCGCCGTCGGACAGCCCGCGGAGCTGATGCCTAATATGCTTACGCCGCGCAGGATAAAGGGCATGACGGTAGTACGCAGCTCGCTGCCGCCCGCTAAACCCACCGCGCAGATGTTTCCCCACGGGCGCAGGGTCCGGGTGAGCCAGGCGAGCAGCTCCCCGCCGACGTTATCGATAGCGCCCGCCCATTGGCCTTTCTCGAGCGGCCGCGATCCCAGATCGAGCGTACCGCGGTCCAAGACCGTTTGCGCGCCAAGGCTGCGCAGATAGACAGCTTCCGCCATCTTGCCGGTAACCGCAACCACGTCGTATCCGCGCCCAGAGAGGATATCAATCGCGAGGCTCCCCACACCCCCGGTCGCACCCGTGACCACCACCGGGCCGCTGGCCGGTGTTTGCCCGTTGTCTTCCAAGCGCTGCACGCAGATGGCAACCGTAAACCCCGCCGATCCAATCGCCATCGCCTCGTACAAGGACAGGCCCGTGGGTAACGGCACCACCCACTCGGCCGGGACACTCGCAAACTCCGCGTAGCCCCCATCGCGGCTCACGCCGAAGTCATAGCCGGTCACCAGCACCTGGTCGCCGGGCCGGTAGCGAGCATCATCCGACTCCGCGACGATTCCGGAAATATCGACCCCCGCCACCAAGGGAAAACGCGTCAGAATCTTTCCTGCTCCCGTCGCAGCCAGCGCGTCCTTGTAATTCACGCTGGAATAAACGCCGCGGATCAGCACCTCGCCGGGGCGCGGATCTTCCCGTTGCAGGGTCTCGATCCGGGCGCGGATCTTTCCCTCCTCTTGGTGGACCCGAAAGGCCTTGTAGCCGCTCATCGGTGTTCTCGTGGAGATATTCGGCGGTTGTCGCGTCCCCGTCCAACCGCCGGCTATACATTCGGCGCGTTAGCTTCTATAAAGGCGGCAATTTTAACTCAATCGTGTACCGCAATGGAAAGGCCAGCGTTAGATTATGAAAAACCGATGCCTCATGTCTTTGTTCCTATTCGCGCTCACCACCACCGCGCAAGCCGACTTAACCGAAGCCGTGGTCGCACACGCCCAGGGGAATTTCGAGCGCGCCCTGCAGGTCCTGCTCCCGCTCGCAGAGGCCTCCAACGATCCTTATGCTCAATATTATCTCGGGATCATGTACGCGAACGGCCAAGGGGTCGAAAAGGATCTGAGCGCGGCCGGCCGCTGGTTCAAAAGCGCGGCCGAACAGGGCGTTCCGCAGGCGCAATTCCGTCTCGGGGAGATCTACGCCCAGGGTCAAGGTGTGACGCGGGATTTGGGATCGGCTTACGCATGGTTCAGCGTCGCGTCGCAGTCGGGCCACTCCCAAGCGGCGGCGGCCCTGACGGACACCAGCGGCAAATTATCGCCCGAAAGGCTGGATGCGGCGAAACGGCTCGCCGCCGATCTGTCGAAGCGTTACGGCAAAAAGCAAGAACCTTAGCACCCATGCACAGAGACCCATCAACCCCCGCGCCGACTATATCCCCGCCCGCCGGGGACATTACCTCACGCCGTGATTACCTCATCCGGGGTGTACATGAGCTGAGCCTGAACGTCCGGTCAGAGAAATCGTAGCCCGGGTTACCTGAATAACCGCCCGTGACGGAAGGCGTTTGGAAGAAACACGGTAGGCGGATTTGCGGTAAGGTGGGAAGACCGCGCCGCCGAAGACCGAAGCGTCAATGGTGTGATCGGCATCCCTGGGT
>JBOIDL010000084.1:0-15489 GCA_050740435.1 Gammaproteobacteria bacterium | reverse complement strand
TTGTGGATCGACGGTTGCCATGGTGTCGCTCATCACCTGGCCCAGAATCTCGACTTTGCCATCGTTGCCGCGGCGGATCCGGCTGCCCTGCGAGCACATGCCCGTACAAGAGCCTGGAACAATCTGCGGCTCTTGAGCTGCGGCGGCAACACGTTCAAGTACGATCTAGGGAGCGAAGACCGCGAGGGGAACCAGGACTCGACGGTGTCGGTTTTCACCCGGGAAAGCGATGGCGCCATTCGCCACTTCTACACTGCCCACCCGCAGCTGGCGAATAACATCAAGGAACGCGGCTTGGATCTGATGAGCCCCATCTGGCATATCCTCGACCTCACACCTCAGGGGCGGGGCGACTGGTATGCGAGGCTCGATTACGGCACCAACGCGCATGCGTCGCGCCGCTGACTTGGTGATGCGAGATATCTGTGATTACTACTTGTAGCAAGGCCGGTGCGCCGCTTCACCACGTTGATACTCGCAACGACGGGAACAGCACAATCAAATTGAGCAAACTAAACCAGAAGGAGAATACGATGAACAAGCCGCAAGTAAAGCCTGTTCCAGAGTGGATGCACACGGTGACGCCGCACTTGATTTGCGCCGGCGCCGCCGATGCTATTGAGTTTTACAAGAAGGCGTTCGATGCCGTGGAAATGGCGCGGATGCCGGGTCCACAGGGCAAACTCATGCACGCCTGTATCCGAATCGGTGATTCGGTGGTCATGCTGGTTGACGAGTTCCCCGAGCGGGGTTCATTCGGCCCTAAGGCACTCAAGGGTTCGCCGGTCACTATCCATCTCCAGGTCGAGGATGTCGACGCGGTCTTCGAACGTGCCGTCCGTGCCGGGGCGAAGATTACGATGCCGCTCGATGACATGTTCTGGGGCGATCGTTACGGCAAACTCGAAGATCCGTTTGGTCATCATTGGTCGGTAGCCACGCAAATTCGAGATATGAGTCCCGAAGAGCTACAACAGGCGGCGCAGAAAGGATGTGGCTAGCAACCCGGAATTTCGCGGGCCGCGCGGAACAGGACTTCTGCGATAGGCACGGGGCGTCACATGGTTCTGTTGCAGATTGGTTCGTCCGACGTGTCGATTTCGCGCAACCTTATTCGTCTACAGTGAGAACGAGAGTTTCTATCAGCAAGCGTGTCGCTATGCTCGTGATGCATTTCGGCCATCCTGACCCCGAAATGCACTCGCATCACGCGACAAGTGATTATGCCGCGACCGTCCTGCGTCCGCAGCGTCGCACCACTGCGCGGTGCGACACAGCTCCCACACTGACTTTACGGCGCGATGCGTCTCCTGCTTCGCCCGTCGACGCGCGCCTATCGCGGGCTCCTCGACTTCGCCTTCGGCTCTCCATGTCTCGTCGGTCGAAAGACCGGAGGTCCAGCTCCCATCCAACCAAAAGGAGTCATTCGATGCGATTCATGATTATTGTCAAGGCAAGCAAGGACTCGGAAGCCGGCGTCATGCCGGAAGAGAAGCTCATTGCCGCGATGGCGACGTACCACGAGGAGCTGGCGAAGGCCGGCGTGCTGCTCGATGCCTCCGGGCTCCAAGCGAGTGCGAAGGGCTGGCGCGTCAAGTACTCGGGCGGGAAGCGCACCGTGATCGACGGGCCCTTCACCGAGACGAAAGAGCTGATCGCCGGCTATACGCTCATCCAGGTGAAGGCGAGGGAAGAGGCCGTGGAATGGGCCAGGCGCTTCCCGAATCCCGCCGTCGATGGCAAGGAGGGCGAGATCGAGATCCGCCAGCTGTTCGAGCTGGAAGACTTCGGTCAGAGCGAGGCGATCGAACGTTTTCGCGACATGGGGGTCGGGACGAAGAAGTAGTCGTGGCGCCTCGGCTAACCGCCACCTCGCATTCAAACTGCACCGGAGGGGAAAAATGCTCAAGACAATTACCATCATAGTCGTCGTTCTGATCGCCGCTCTTCTTATCTATGCCGCGACCCGGCCCGACACGTTCCGTGTTCAGCGCGTGACGAACATCAAAGCTCCGCCCGAGAAGATCTTCGCGCTCATCAACGACTTCCACAGTTGGGGCTCCTGGTCAGCCTACGAACAGAAGGACCCTGCGATGAAGAGAACATACAGCGGCGCGGCAAACGGCGAGGGCGCCGTGTATGAGTGGGAAGGTGACAAGAACGTCGGCACGGGGCGCATGGCGATCATGGAGACATCTCCACCGTCCAAGGTCACGATCAAACTGGATTTCGTCAAGCCGTTCGAAGCCCACAACATCGCTGAGTTTACAATGGAATCCGAAGGCGACACCACGAATGTTACCTGGGCCATGCACGGTCCCAGCCCGTACATTTCGAAGGTCATCGGTATCTTTATCAATATGGACAGCATGATCGGCAAGGACTTCGAGACCGGTCTTGCCAACCTGAAGACCGTGGCTGAAAAGTAAGCGCTGAAGGTCGCCTTGGCGGACGCAGATGCTTTAGTGGATTTTATACACAATACAGGGGAAACGTCGTCATGAAATCCTCACTATATCTTCATCGTACCCGCAGCTTGGCTCGTAGCGGTCTGCCCGAGCCATGCCGGAAACGGCGATCACGTCCCCAACGCCGAGCCACTCGTCACCGGAAACGGCAATAACGTTCCTAAAGCCGAGCCACTGGACATCGAAATGTTCTACCAGTTCAGCGCAACCGACGAAGACGCCGAGGTCACGATCGGAATCGAAAGTCCCGACAATCCGATCGATTCTCTGGTCATCGTTGCACCTGGTGGCCGCACGGTCGCCAGGGTGCGATCCAGGGATGATCTGGGCCTGGCGGAGGTCGAGCTGGAGAGCGCGGAGCCCTCGGTGAAAGAGGTCCAGCGAGCCTATCCAGAGGGGACCTACCGGTTCTGGGCAAGAGCGGTGGACGGCACGCACCTGTTTGGCCGGACCGAACTGACTCACGATGTGGTCGACGCACCGAATTTCTTCAGCTTCAGCCCGTGCAACGAAGAGGTCGATTCCGGCGCATCCATTGCGATCGCGTGGAACTCGGTCGTGGGCGCGGACGGGGGTTACGAGATCATCATCGAACAGGACGACACGGGAGCAAATCTCAGAATCACTCAGGGCCCCGGTCGAACCAGCTTCGTGATTCCGGACGGATTCCTCGCGACCGGCCTGGAGTACGAAGTCGAGATGAAATCGGTGACGAGCGAGGGCAACAAGACCTCCGCATCCTGTGAGTTCAGTACACTGTAGCTGCGTTGCGAGAACACCTCCGGGGCGGCCTGCCACCCCTGCATGGCGTTGCCGCCGAGGTTTAGGGTTGAGTCGCGCCGAATGCCTGCGGAGCTAAAATCGGCTCCGTGGCAAACCCCTTCGGTAGTGGGCCCGTCAGGCTCTGCAGGAAGGCCACCAGGTCGTTGACTTCGCCCTCGGTCAACGTCTTGCCCAGCTGCACCTTGGCCATGATGCGTACGGCTTGCGGCAGGATCGCGACCGAACCGTCATGGAAATAGGGCGGGGTCATGCTCACGTTGCGCAGGCTCGGAACCTTGAAGACATACTTGTCCGCCGGGTCCTGGGTTTCCTTGTACCGCCCCTCGTCGATCGCCTGACTACCGGTCTCCTTCCAGTAATCGCCCACAACCCCGAACTTCTGGAACGTACCGCCGCCGACGGCCACGCCGTTGTGGCAGGAGACGCAACCCACATCGATGAACCGCTTTAAGCCTCCCTGAGCCTGAGGTGTAAGGGCTTTGGCATCGCCTTTGAGGTAGGCATCGAAGGGCGATGGGGTTACGAGTGTCCGCTCGTAGGCGCCGATGGCCTTGCCCCAGTTCTCGGGTTGCACCGGCTCCTTCTCATTTGGAAAGGCCTGTGCGAACTCGTCCGCGTAGCCGGGCAGCGCCTTGATCTTACGGATGACGGCCGCATTATCAGGGTTCCCGAAGCTCGCCGGCCCCAACAGCGACTTCATCGCCTGCTCTTCGACGTTCCCCCGATCGCCGATCCAGTGGGCCTTGAATTGGAGTGCGGCATTGAGCACGGTCGGGGAATTGCGAGCACTCATGCGATGTTCGAGACCGATCGATTTCGGCAAGGCATCGGTCCCGTATAGCGCGGGAAGATGGCAGGTCGCACAGGCCACCGTGCCGTCGGCTGAAAGCCTCGGATCGAAGAAGAGCTTCTTGCCCAACTCGACACGCGGGGCCGGGGTGGGGAACTCCGCGGTCGCCATATCCTGCGGGAGCGGCTTAAAAAACTGCTTCGCCTTGTCCGCCAAGGTTGCTTCAGCCCCGGAGGCCTGAACCGTCAGCACGAGAAGCGCCGCTGCCCAGGGGATGCCCGCTGCCCGGCGGGTAGACAAGCATTGCGCTGCCAACGGATGTCTCTTCATAGTGGTCCTCCTTCAGTCGAGCCGCGGGGTGACGCGGGCGAGATCGCTGTTAGATAGACTTCCGTCAGCGCGTAGGAATAGGGATTGTCGAAGCCGTTGTCGACTACCACCTCCTTCTGCCTCTCTTCGAAGGCACAGGCTTCCGTCTCGTCGATGAAGTGCCAGCGAGTGATGAGGAACTGATGTTCGCTGACCTTCGCACAGACGGTGTCGCCGTAGCGGATCTCGTGGGACGCACGGTCATAGACCAGGCCCCGCACGAGCTTCCTGTAATCGCTGTAATATGAGTCGTAATCGCCAGGAAAGTCATTAACCGAAACCTGTATAGCTACTGTTCCACGATCTGGGTTTATCGTGAACGCCGGGTGGATGAAATTCGGATGAGTCGGTTCTTCATGGATCAAGACGGATCCTGCGGAAGCCGGAGCTACGAACAGGGCTGAGAGCAGAACCGATGTCAATTGCAATTTCGCGGTTGCTCTGCTTTTCATGAGAGTCCTCCTCAGTTTAGGCTAATCGATACTATGTGCGGAGTGGTCGAAGACCCCGCCTGCCGTTGACGCGCGGATTGGGAGCGTTGCGCATTGAGACGGGACTAAGCGGGCGTTTTATTCCGAAGCGGAGTCGAGTCGACCACACAAGCGTTCTACCGGTATCTGCAGCAACCGGCCGCGCGGGAGATCCTGCGCCGCTACGGCCTTGCCCTGCCGGGCGAGCAGTAAGACCGGAGTTTGATGGACTTGCATTGCCCTCTGGCTTGACCGTATTCGTTTGCGAGACTTTTCGCGATCCGATAACCTAATGTTTGGAAATCAAAATCATCAAAAGAATGTGAGCCCTTCAACCGCCCTCCCGGCTCCATTCTTTCAAGTCTTAAGCGTGCTCTTGAAACAGACCAGCCCTTTGCTTTTGATGGAAAAAGGTTGGTCTCAAAACGAATAGGAGGAACAATGAAAAAAAGCAGTCGGCATTTGGATAATCGCGTTTGGTTTCGTTGTGCCCTTGAGTGTTGGGGGTCTTACACCGAAGGAAGCGCATGACAAACCTCACCCAGCTTCCGAAAGATCTGCCCGCGCCCGTTGATGACGGCGCGGCTGCTCATCTCGAAGGTCAAAGCCTCCCCTATCTCGGACTGCCTAGCACCGATGGCGCAGCCGTCAATCTCGCTAGGTTAGGCGGTCGCTGGGTCATCTACATCTATTCTATGACGGGGCGTCCGGATGTTCCGTTGCCAGACGGCTGGGACGGCATCCCTGGCGCGCGTGGCTGTACACCGCAGTCGTGCAGCTTCCGCGATCATTACGCTGAACTGAAGTCGCTGAACACCAGCATTTTCGGGCTGAGTGCTCAGACTACTGAATATCAACGTGAGGCGAGAGAGAGACTGCATCTGCCTTTTCATCTTCTGAGCGACAGCTCGTTGCTGCTGAAGCACGCCCTACGATTACCCACGTTTACTGTGGCAGGGATGGAGCTGTTCAAACGGCTGACTCTGATCGCCGAACGTGGGCGAATCGAGAAAGTCTTCTATCCCATTTTCCCGCCGGATCGAAATGCCGACGATGTTCTCGCATGGTTGCGAAAAGACGCTCAACCGGCGCCGTGAAGCGTCGTCCTACTTGGGTACAACCTACATTTTTTACGCTGCCGAGGAAAGATACTATACTGCTCCTAGTGACGAAACCTGACGGGCACGGATCACTGGAGAAGAGTATAGGGGAGAGCAACAAATACTTATTATCCGCCACAGCAACCTAAGGAGGTTTCAGATGCAATACGTCGATGGATTTGTCTTGCCCGTCCCGCAAGACAACCTGCAGGCCTACCGCCGCATCGCGCAGAAGCTTGGCAAGATCTGGCGGGAGCATGGCGCCCTCGAATACCGGGAATGCGTTGGCGACGACGTGAAGATGGGAAAGCTCACATCGTTCCCGCAGAGCGTCAAGCTCAAGCCCGGCGAGACTGTGGTGTTCTCGTGGATCGTATTCAAATCGCGAGCGCATCGCGATCGCGTCAACGCAAAGGTGATGGCAGACCCGCGAGTCGCGAAGATGATGGATCCGAAGTCGATGCCCTTCGACACCAAACGCATGGTCTATGGCGGTTTCAAGGTCCTAGTATAGGTCTGAGCGCGCGCTGCGCGAACGGTGAGGATAGTCTCGACGCTGCGGAGCGAGCCGACGCAGGACGGTAGCAAGCAGATGAAGAAAATTCGCCTCATCGCTTCGATTCGTCTCAAGCTCGCAAGGAGACAGGAGTGAGCTATTTTTTGATTAACCAGGAGAACCGATCATGAGTAATTTGAACGGAAAAGTTGCAATCGTCACGGGCGCATCGAGAGGCATGGGCGCCGCGATCGCTAAAAGGCTAGCCACCGACGGCGCAAATGTCATCGTCAACTACAGCGGCAGCGAAGCGCGCGCGAACGAAGTGGTGCAGAACATTGCATCTAACGGCGGCAAAGCGAACGCGTTGCGCGCGAACATGCGCGATCCCGCGGCAATCAAGCGGCTGTTCGATGAAACCTTGGAGACCTTCGGCCGATTGGACATCCTCGTGAACAACGCCGGGACGTTTGCTCCCAAGTCGCTGGAAGAGTCGACCGAGGAGGATTTCGATGGGACCTTCGATCTGAACGTGCGCGCGGTGTTTCTTGCCGCACGCGAGGCGGCGAGGCGCATGAACGAAGGCGGGCGGATCATCAACATCGGCAGCGTCAACGGTGATCGGATGCCCTACACTGGCGGCGGGCTGTACGGGGCGAGCAAAGCGGCGGTCGCGGGCTTCACGCGCGGTTGGGCACGCGATCTCGGACCACGCGGGATCACCGTCAATTGCGTGCAGCCGGGACCGATAGACACCGATATGAATCCGGCCGACGGTGAATCTTCTAGTTTCCAAAAGCAGATGACCGCACTTGGCCGCTACGGCAAGGCGGAAGAGGTCGCGGCGCTGGTCGCCTTTCTCGCGAGCCCCGACGCCGCCAACGTCACCGGCGCCTGCCTCAACGTCGATGGCGGGAGCAACGCATGAAAGGAGTTAGGATGGAACTTGAGCATCGAGTGGGACCCAAGGCGGAGACAGCCATCGGCGTTTCTCTACTTGCAAAGCGGGTGGAGTGGGTGGAGTCCATGATGGTCGGATCAGGTGGCGTTCGCTCATCGAAACCGATGACCAACGCGGCGCGCCCTGGAGACTTTCGATGATCCGCGAGCCCGTCATGATCCCTGGTGGCGCCGGGAACGCTATGACGCATTCCGGATGCACTGCGCTTCGATAGTGATCTCTTCCCACCAGTCCAGAACTGCTGCTCAAGAGACCAAATCGCTTCAACCATTGCGGTCGGATTTTGCAGATCAAAGGGCACCAAAGGCCGGTTACACGATGCCGTTCGCTTTCAGTTCAGACCGGGTCTGGCAGACCATCAGGAGCTTCCGCGACTATGAGTGGGGCGAAGGCGTCACACCTGATAACTCATGCGCTCGTTTCAAGCCCATAGTTCCTTCATCCTTCCCACTGCCTCCAGCGTGGACACGAAGCCGCGACCCGTGCCCCTACAAGAGCCACTAACAGGAAGCCGCGAGCGACCAAAGACGACTTCATGCTTTGAGATTTCAAGAGAGTTTTGCGAAAGCGACTCGGCGACTGACGGCTTCAAAACCTATCCCAGTATGGATCGGGACCAAAGCGCTGCGCAAAGAAATCGATGCATGCGCGCACTTTCGGTGAGACATACCTGCGCTCGGGATAGATCGCATACACCGAGGTTTTCAGCGCCTGGTACTCGGTGAGTACCACCCGCAGGCGTCCTTCACGAATCATCTCGCCGACATAAAACGTAGGACTCATCATGACGCCCAGTCCTTGCAGTGCGGCTTCGCGCTCGGCGAGTCCGTTGTTGGTGCGCAGACTGCCGCTGACCGGCACCGCGATCTTGCTTCCGTCAGAGGCTGCAAAGCGCCAGACATTCGGCCTCGCGACATAGGTATAGACAAGACAATTGTGTTCGCGCAGATCGTGTGGCGTAAGCGGCGCGGGATGACGCTCGAAGTATTCGGGACTGGCGCAAACCACGAAGCGGCAGGGCGCAAGCGTTCGCGCAACCAGCGTCGATTCCTGAAGATCCGACGCGACTCGGATTGCGAGGTCGAAGCCCTCGTCCACCAGATCGACCGTCCGGTCATCGAATTTGATCTCGACCGAAACCCCGGGATGTCGGCGCAGGAAATCAGGCAGCGCGGGCGCGATGTGCAGGATTCCGAACGACATAGGCGCGGTGATCCTGAGCAGACCGCGCGGTTCGTTCTGAAGCTGGCCGACCTCAAGCTCCGCATCTTCGATCTGGTTCAAAGCGCCGCGGCTTTTTTCGTAAAGCGCTTCGCCGGCTTCGGTCAAGCTTAATCTCCGGGTCGTGCGATTAAGCAACCGCGCGCCCAGCCGCGATTCCAGCCTGGTCACGGATTTGCTCGCCATTGAGTTCGAAAGCCCCAGTTGATCGGCGGCCTTGGTAAAACTCCCCCTATCCACAACCTGGACGAACACCGCGATGTCGGTGAAATTTTTCATGGCGATTCATTCGCGTGCGTGAAGAGTATTATTCCGAAAAGGACGATGATCGGCTCGAATGGAAAGCCTACGATAACATCAAGTTTGCTGCGGCGATTATTCATTTCGACTATCGAAAGGAGAAAGTAACCATGAGTGTGAAACATTTTACGATCAAGGACGTTGCGACGTGGTATCAGCGGAGCGGCCGGCAGATATTTCTTGGTGACGTGCTCGATGAGAAGAACAGCGACGCGATGAGCGTCGGCTTTTGCCGATATCAGAAAGGCGAAACCTAATGAATGGATCGTCACCTACGATGAGGCGCTCATTGTCACCAAAGGCGCGTTCACGGTTTGCGGACCGGACGGCGCGAAAACGGCGAAGGCTGGCGAGCTCATCTCCTGACCAAGGGAACGAAGGTTACATATGAGGGCGCTGAGAACGGTACCGAAGTCGTCTACGTGACCTACCCGCATTGGATGAAAGCCCAACAAGAGTCGCAGCACGCCGATCTGCTCGATACCTTCCAGTCGGTGTGAGCAACCAGCCCAAGGAGAAATCTCATGCAAGACCCGACTAAATCACCGCAGCTGTCGCTGCTTTCCCGCGACACCGCTGCCGTGCTTTTCATCGATCACCAGATTGGCCTGCTGACGGGCGTGCGAGACATGACCATCGCGGAGTTGAAGCACAACATCGTAGCGCTGGCAAAGTCGGCCCGAGTGCTCGGGGTGCCTGTCGTCGTGACTGCCACCGCGCCTGACGGAATGTGGGGGCCGACGATGCCGGAGCTGACCGGCGCCCTGCCGGGTGTCCAAATCATCAGTCGCACGACAGTCAACGCGTGGGATGAACCGAAGTTCGTCGCGGCCGTGAAAGCAACGGGGCGTCGGCAGTTGGTCATCGCCGGACTGTCCCTGGAGGTCTGCGCGGCCTTTCCGGCACTTTCGGCCACGGCGGCTGGCTATGAGACACGTGTGGTGCTGGACGCGTGCGGGACGTTCAGCGAAGCCAGGCGCACCACGGGCCTGCAGCGCTTGAGCCAGGCGGGCGTGGTGGTGACCGACTACGCGACTGCGGTGATCGAGATGCTCAAGGACAACGCCGACCCGAAGGCCCAAGATGTCTATGCCGCGCTGGACATTCCCTTCGCCGTTCAGGTCGGCCAGCTGCATGGCGTGTTCACCAAGAGGCAGTGACGCTTCTTCGAGTTGGGCGGCTATCGGCTGAAGCGGACGCGCCGATAGAGAAACCGCTTAAAAAAAGCATCCAGCTGAACATAGGAGAGATTTACTATGAGTGTGAGACATTTTACGATCAAGCACGTTGCGACTTGGTATCAGCACACGGACCGCCAGATGTTTCTTGGTGGCGTGCTCGATGAGACAAACAGCGACGCGATGAGCGTCGGCTTTGGCCGGTATCAGAAAGGCGAATCTAACGAATGGATCGTCACCTATGACGAAGTAAACATAGTCACCAAGGGTGCCTTCACCTTTCGCACTGCCGACGGCGCGTTCACGGCGAAGGCGGGTGAGGTCCTCTTCATTACCAAGGGCACGAAGGTCGTCTACGAGGCAGCCGAGGATACGGAGTTCGTGTACGTGACCTACCCGCATTGGATGGACGCCCAACGTAAGTCGGAGCACGCCGCGCTGCTCGATACCTTCCACCCGGTGTGAGCCGCGGTGCGGTCGCGGCTGGAATGACAACGACGAGGCGAATCGTTGAGAACACGGCTATCGCTTCCTCCAATTTCAGTCAAAGGGGAGTTCTGCGGGCGAACACGCGATGCTGAGTGACACTCGACAACCATGCGATGAAGCCGTCGTGCGCTCGCAAGCGGAGGTGACGGATTGCGGTCAGGCTGCGGGGCGGTGGGTGCTGGCAGCTGCGATTCTCGGCTCCAGCATCACGTTCATAGACGGCACGGTGGTCAACGTCGTGCTTCCGATGCTGCAACGCGAGCTCGGCGCGAGCGTCGCCGAAGCTCAGTGGATCGTCGAATCATACGCCCTGATGCTGGCCGCATATAGACTGGCTGATGGACTACATGTTAGTAGATCCAAAATCCATTGGATCATTTGGCCGTGCTGTTTACTCAGCCGCGTATTCAGGCGCGGACGCAATCCGTGCCGGTCATGCGTGGTATCGGGCTTGGCCCCAGGACATTATTGACGGCAAGACATATAAGAAGCTGGAAATGCCCGTGTTGCCGCTTGGCGCCCCCTTAACCGGCTTCAGGTGGCTGCCGGCAGTAAAGTCGAAGGCGGCTCATTTCAGGCTCGTGAAGATCGAGAACAGCGGTCACTTCCTACAAAATGAACAACCAGAGGTCGTCACCCGGTTGTTACTCGAGTTCTTCCGATAGCTCAATCTAGAGGATTCGAATATGGTAAATCAAGCCGGTCATCAGCCCGAGGAGGTGGTGTTCCGAAAGAGCGCATTGGAGCAGCGGCGCGTCCCTTCCGATCGCGATCACGAGGCCGAGCGAACGTTGGTTGCCAGGTTCTGGAAGAGCGCCGATCCAACCAACCCGCGCGCAAGCTACGATACATTCATCGGCATGACGCCCGCTGCAGCGGGCATCGCGTTCGAGGAGGTGGTAGCGAACGATATCCGTGGTTGGTGGTGTCGCCCGTCCGGCGCTGTGCCTGATCGAATGATCCTTTACCTGCACGGCGGCGCCTATGTGATGGGTTCGGCAGCCGCCTATCGCGGCTTTGCCAGCCAGATCGAGAGGCGTACAGGACTAGCGACCTTCGTCCTCGACTACCCGCTAGCGCCCGAGCACCCCGCTCCGGTAGCACTGGAGAATGATCGCGAGCAGAGGTGGAGTCGTCCGACTGGATGTCTGGGAAGACTTACATCACGTTTTCCAATTGAACGTCGAAGAGCTGGAAAGCAGTCGGCATGCTCTCGATGAGGCCGCTGAGTTTCTGACAAGCTGTTTCGACAACAACCCATAGCGGCGCGGTCGGCATGCTGATGCCGCAAGTCGAGGCCAGCAAGCCAATCGGAGTCCTTCGACGGAGCAGAGGGGGACAGCTACTGGACGAGTTTCTTCCCGGCGGTGATGGTAATGAGCGTCGGGATGACCGTGAGCGTAGCGCCGCTGAGGACGACGGTGATGGGCGCGGTTGAAGAGCGCCATGCCGGAGTCGCTTCGGGCATCAACAACGCCGTCTCGCGCACCGCCGCCCTGCTCGCGGTCGCGGTCTTCGGCATTCTTATGTTGAACGCTTTCAACAGCAGTCTCGCCGAACGCCTGCGCACGCTGCCTGTGTCCTCCGAGGCGCGGGCGAAACTCGTGGGGCAGAGCACCGATCTCGTCAACTACGGCTCGCAGATCGGATTGCGTCTGGCCAATGAAACGACCTGACCGGGTCGCCGCCCTCATCATCCAGAATGGCGACATCTACGAAGATGAGCTCGGGCCCAAGTACAAGCCGCTCAAGGAGTACTGGGCGAAGCCGACGCCGGAAGGGCGCGAGAAGCTCAGCGAGGCGGTGAGTGAGGAGGGCTTTCGCGATGAATTCGTGGGCGAGGTCGCCGAGCACCTGAGCGGATCGGCCCAGATCTCTGGAAACTGTCGTGGCCGCTGATGCGGGAGCCGCAGCGTCGCGAAATCATGATCGGGCTGATGGAGAGCCTGCGGCAGAACCTCGAGTGGTTTCCCAGATACCAGGCCTATCTGCGCGAATACCGTCCGCCGACGCTGGTCGTCTGGGGATCTCAGGACGGTTACGTGCCCGAGGGCGCGGCGCGAGCCTATCTCCGGGATCTGCGGGCCGCGGAGCTGCACCTGCTCCACGGCGGCCATTGGGCGCTGGAGACCAATCTCGCCGAGATCGTGACGCTGGCGCGGGACTTTCTCGGACGAGCGCATCGGTAGATCGCGTCGAGCTGTCCTCGAGCTTGTTGAGGATAGCCAAGCAAAGTCCTGAATCCGTGGTCACGGCCCGAACTTCGAGGCGCCATCCTCCCCAGCAACCTTTTGCGAGCTTCTCTCCTCTTAGTCGACGAACGTGGGCCACCGCGACCGCGATCAACTGCTTGGTCTTCGTGGGCAGAGCGCCCTCGGCGAATACCCGTTGGCTGAACGCCTTGAACGCGGCGGAGATCTCGGGGGCGAGCTGGGCCCGTTTGCGTGCGAGCTCTTTGCTGAGTGGGGGATAAAGGAGGACCAACTCCAAATACGACAAAATAATCGCAGCGATATCCGGATCAATTGTTGGGCTAGGGTTTCTAGCTGCCGTAATCGCTCTCGGCTACCAGGTATTCCAGTGGCTAAAGACAGGAGAACGGCTGCAGATGCCGTTTTTACGTTCTGTTTACCTCTGGTTAGACCTGGATCTATCTGTCATAGCAAATACGAAGTGGCAAGGAGTAAAGAAAATACTTATTTGGATTCTAGAGTTACCTCTATCGCTAATGTCGATCGTCTTGGGAGGGGTGACCGGGTATGTCTTTAGGAGCACTTTCGATCCTGAACCGAAGAAGCCGGAATGAACGGGAGTTGTTCTCTAACTTTCAGCTCAGCCCGACGCCTGGATCGCCGCAGTCCTTCCAAGCGTCTGTGGCGGGCGTGGCTTAGCTTTGGAGCGCTAGAGGGGCCAGGATCGAAATACTCTCCTGACGCCCGAGAGACACCTCACGCGTTTGATGCTTCTTGAAGAACCGTCGGCACCGGTGCCGACTTCGATCTCCTACCCATGGACGACGCACCTGGTATTTATATGGGCTCTGACCCCCTACCTTGAACCCTAACCCTGTGCCACGCGCACGTTTTCGACAACGAGACGAGGGATCTCTTCCGCACCGAAGACCTGCTTGGCATCCAGGATCTCGATGCCGACGAGTGACTCACCCGGACCGATATTGAGAGCAACTTCGTCGTTCAGTCGCAACGTGCGACACTCGTAGTTCCCTTCCAAGAGTCTGATGTACAAGGCGTCTACTTCCTCGTCGTAGCTAATTTTCATAGGATTCTCGCTCAAAAGAAAAAAGTGTACACAGTAACCACTACAATTTCGTCGGGTTCTTCCTTGATAACCCGCGGGGCCAGCCGAAATGTTCTGATCCTGGAGATGGATGACCCGTTCGAAGGGTTAATGAAGGTCTCCAGCGCTCCCCTGCGCCACACGCTCTCCCATCTCGGGGCGTAACTCTTGCCGAGTTTCCCTAACCCGCATCGTGTAATCCCGCTCGTGCCGATACGGACATGCGAGAAACGAGTGTTAAAAAAACCCCGGCCGCGACCGCGGTCACGACGGCCGCAGTCACCAAGGCGGCGTTCCATCCCTGCCACTCCCACAATAACCCTAAGCCGACCGCGCCCGGCAAGGCGAACAAGCTCCCGACTAAATGATAAAGCCCGAAAGCCGTGGCCTTCTGAGCGCTCGGCGCATAGTCTCCGATGAGCGCCCGTTCCGCGCCTTCGGAACAGGCCAGGGCGGCGCCGTAGGCAACGAAGAGGCACCAGACCGTGAGCGGTCCGTCGCCCAGTGTCATGATCAGCACGATCACCGCGACGCGTCCGCTCCATCCGGCCACAACGACAGCCACCCGCCCCAGCCGGTCGGAGAGATCACCGGCGGCGTAGGCAAGGATCGACTTGCAGGCATGCCCGAGCATCCACAACAACGGGATCGCCGCAGTGCCCACGCCATGCTCCATAGCCCAGAGCACCAGGAACGCCTCGGGCACGGTGGCCAGCGCGAGCACACCGGTCGAAAGTATCAATCCCCGGAGCGGCCACGCGAGCCCTTGCCATCTGAGCGGGACGTGCTCCACGCAATGCACGATCACGGGCTTCGGTAAGCCGCGCCACAGCAAGAGCATCGCCAGGATCCCCGGGACGACGGAGAGCATGAACACCGATTGCATTTCCGCGCCCGCATACAGCAAGGCAAACGCAATCGCCGCTCCGAGCATGGCGCCGGCGTGATCCATACCGCGATGAAAGCCAAAAGCGCGGCCGCGGTCTACGAACGGCACGCTCACGGCAATCATAGCGTCACGCGGCGAGGTGCGCAGCCCCTTGCCGATGCGATCGAGCGCTCGCAGCACGAGTACCCAAGACCATCCGAGCGCCAAGCCGAGCAACGGCCGCACGCTGTTCGATAGGCCGTAACCCCCCAACACCAGGCGCCTCGCACTCCACCCCCGGTCCACGAGCCACCCGGACACCAGCTTGAGAATGCTCGACAGCGACTCGGCAACGCCCTCGACCAGACCGACGATCGCCGGACCGGCCCCAAGCGTGGTCACCAGAAAACCCGGCAGGAGCGGCGTGATCATCTCGCTCGCGGCGTCGTTCAGGAATGCGACCAGGCCCAAGACAACGACGATTCGCGGGAGTCGCGGGGCCATTGCAAATGCCAGTGATTAATTTATTAAACGCATACCCCGCGGTCTTGCCGCGGATACCTTAGCCATGGGGTTTCCAAAGGGGAGACGCGCAGCTCTCCCCTTTGGTCAAGGGCGGGGTTCATACCCGCCCGCGAAGTATATTCATTACCCCAGATGCTTCAGCGCGAATTGCGTCACGCTCGCTAAACGCTGGAG
>JBOIDL010000083.1:0-15869 GCA_050740435.1 Gammaproteobacteria bacterium | reverse complement strand
TTTGAGCGCATGCACCATGAGGAACAGGCCAGGTTACAAGCTGAACGGCAGCGCTTGGAAGCCGAAGCTCTGCGGATTCAAGGCGTTCTGGAACAAGCGCGAAGCTTAAAAGCCGATGCTGATTTGGCGCGATCGGCGGCCGAACAAGAGGTCGCGCGGCTGAGAACGATGCGGCAAGACGCATCGACGGCCGACTCGAAAGATGCGCAGCAGGTCATCGATGGTAGAATCAGAAATCTGGAGGAACGCGTCACCCAGGCCGACGCGCAGGCCAGTGCCGCCGCCAAGGCCGAAGATATTGCTGCGACCGCTATTGAGGTGAATGCAGCGGATCTGGAACGTCAACAGGCTGCGCAACAGCGCCTCCGGGAACAGGTCGAGTTGGAGGTTGAGGAATGGCGCCAGGACCAGGAGGCCATTGGTAATTCGCCGGAACAGCAGGCGCTGGTGGCGCTCCGCGATGCCCAAATCATGCGCGTCAACCAGAGAGCCGCGGCGGCGCTCGAACAGACCATGGAACATGACCGGCGGCTCCTGGATGAGCTACGGGGGATCGCCGTTAAACACTGACCTTGCGCGGACGCACGGTTTCTTGCGGTCGGTCGCAGAAGAACAGCTAGTGAAGAAATAACATCCCCATGGGTTTGGATATACACGCGACGCGCTTGCTCCTGTATGCGCGCGGACTAGGCGTTTCGTACCGAGAGACGGCCATGGTCGGGCGGCAAACACTCCATTTGAGCTCGCGCGAGTTGCATAAGCTTTTGGGGCAGTTCGGTTATCCAGTCACGGTGGCCGCCGTAAACTATTTGCTTTTCCGAAATCAGGGTTTTGCGGAACCGCTTTTCCATCTCTTAGGCGCGCGGCGCATCCGTTCTCTCGATGCCTCCGATTACGAACATGCGACGGACATCGTCGATTTAAACGCGCCGATCGATGAGTCATACAAGAACATATTTTCCGTGGTAATCGACAGCGGGTCCCTGGAACACGTGTTTAATTTTCCCGTCGCGATTAAAAGCTGTATGCAGATGGTTGAGCCCGGCGGGCATTTTATCGGAGTCGTTCCTGCTAACAATTTTCTGGGGCATGGTTTCTATCAGTTCAGCCCCGAGCTTTTCTATCGGATCTTCACGCAAGCAAACGGATTTGCCGTCATTAAGATGTTCGTCTTCGAGGACTGGGCGGGAGCAACTTGGTTTGAGGTCGCGGACCCCGATCGCGTCCAGCGCCGAGTCGAGCTTACCAACTCCCGGCCAACTTATCTTGCCGTGATCGCCAAGAAGCTTCGGGGGGCGGAGATATTCGCGACCGGCGTCTATCAAAGCGACTACGTGACGCTTTGGAAACGCGATGCCAGCCCCGCCGAGGCCTACCTGAAAAAACTTGGGCGGCAGTTTATGAATCTGGTTCCTACACGGCTAAGGGTGTGCTACGGACGGGTGCAACGCAGAGGGCTGTTTAGCCGTTACAATCCGAAGCTGTACACGAAGGCCGACATTCCCTGATTTATTTTCGCCGTGGGGGCGTGCCTCCCTCGGCACGGGGCGTGGGGAGGCAATCAATGATAAGCCAAACGTTCGGCGCATGGAGGGATATCTATGAGAAGCGAATTCATTGAAGCCGGATCGAGAAGATGTAACTCGTTGCTTCAGTTGGCCATCGTATCCATTTCCGGTATCTGGCTTGCAGCTTCTGCGGTTTCGGGGAGGGATTACGAGCCAATGACTCGGACCCAGATCCTTGAGGCCCTAGCAAACCCGCCGGCTACCCAACGTGTTGATTTGCGCGACAAGGACTTTCGCGGACTCGACCTCTCCGGGGTGGATTTCAAGCGCGCCGATCTCTTCGGTACCCACATGCATGGAGTCAAGCTGCGCGCTGCTAACTTTGAAAGCTGCAACCTGGACCTCACGATACTCCGTGGCGCGGACCTTGAGGGTGCGAATCTAAAGAACGCCAGTATATTCGGTGTGGTCCTGGTCGATGCCAATCTGAAAGGAGCCGATCTGTCGAATGCACGCCTCATCGCGGATTTGCAACGCGCGAACCTGGAAGGCGCCAAGCTTGTGCATGGAAAATTCGCGGCGGACATGAAGAACCAGCCAATGGGAAAGTTGCACGTTTCGATGGTCAACGCCAATCTTAAAGGAGCGGATTTGACGGGGAGCGATCTATCGGGCTGCGTTTTGAAGTTCGCGAACCTCAGCGGCGCCAATCTGACCGGTACGAATTTGTCTACCTGCGATCTGCGCGGCGCCGATTTCACCAACGCCGTGCTTACGCGCGCCAAATTCGACCGGACACTGATTGGCGGAGCGGTGTTCACTGGGATCACCGGGAAAAGTTCGATCACCGGCCTTGAGCAAGCGAAAGGGCGTGAGGATGCGCGCTTTGATTGAGGGCGACTCGGCCGCGTTGTCGAGGGACAACTACGATCGATAGGCTGGGATCCCCGCTCAGCGGGTGCGGCTCGCGGGTGGTGTTAAGACCAGGGTATGGGAGACTTCGGCGGAGAGAAACGGTAATGGGCGGCCGGAGACCCAATGGGCGTGTTGGTCGCGGTAGTGGTCCGAGAGCGGGTGTCCGGATTGCCCGCCGGGCATGTGCAAGATCCCTTGCTCTTCGTGACCGGGGGAGACCACGAACCGTTCGCTGGCGCCGTGATTGTCAAAGACGACGCGTATGCAATGCGCACAACCCGCCAAGGGATCGGCCGGCATGTCGAGAAAGCGGCGGAGCCAGGGCAGGCGCACAGACAAGGGGTGTGCGATACCGGTGCGGTTGACCTCGCCCCAGGTGAGGTGATCGAGCGGTTTATACCCGTAGTGGCGTTTGTAATGAACGTAGGTGTCTTCGATGACGTTAAGTAAAAACGCGTTCCAATCCGGGTAGCGATGCGGGGCAGGTAAGGTTTCTGGCCGTTTCGCGAGTAGCAGTTGCCGCAGGGGCGAGTCCACTTTAAACCAACGATAGCTAAAATCGGGGTCGCGGTCGAGACAGCGCTGCAAGAAGGGGCCAAACGTGGTTTCTATGAGCCGCCGGCGCAATTCCGTGAGAAAGCCGAAACCGATGCTGTCGGCGCGCGCGCGTCCGTCCCATCGCAGCAAGGCGCGTCGAACGTCCGCCTCCCAGGGTGTTGCGGTGCCGAGTACCTCGAGCGCCACGGCACGATAAAAATTATATACCCTACTTTTGGTATCGAGCTGTAGGTTCAGCATGTCCCGTTCCGTGATTGACCGTGAGACCGCGATTTTTTCATTGATGCGGAAGGCCCGATAGTCGTGGGCATAATTGTGTCCGAGGGAGTAGGGGTAGCCCTTGCCCAGCGTTCTGTTATTGGCGGTGGCGATGAAGCCATTACGGGGATCGACGAGCTTCGGGATCGCGGCCGGCGGGATGTAGCCTTTCCAGCCTATTTCACCCCCCGCCCAGGAGCGGGCGGTCGACCCGTCGAAACCGGCGCGCAGCGGGATCCGTCCCATGATCGTCCAGCCGATCCGGCCGTCGCGGTCAGCGACCGTGACGTTCTGGGGCGGACCGCCCGCCCGGTTCATGATCCACAAGGCGTCGTTAACGTTGCGGGCGTTCTCCATGTCGATGAGACCGAGAGTGACGGCGTCGGGTTCGAGCGCAGTCCATTTCACGGCGACGGGTTGCCCGAGCAGGAGCGCTTCCGATACCGGCCCCCAGATCGTGTGTTTGACCTCAAGTGTCACGTCGGCGGCCCCTTTGACCGCGATTTGCTCTGTGCGGATCTCGAACGCGCGCCAACCCGCTGGCGTTCGGTAGCGAGTGGGATCCGTTGGATCGGTCTCGATTCTAACCAGGTCGAGCACATCGGAATTGACGTTGGTGTAACCCCAGGCCACATCTCCGTTACTACCGGTCACGATGAGCGGGATCCCAGGAATCGTGAGACCCGCCAGGAAATACTTGCCGTAGCTGAGCGCCGCCCGATACCAGATGTTGGGGATGCCGAGCGGCAAGTGCATGTCATTGGCGACCAGGGCCGCGCCTGTGCGAGTCTTGGGCGCGGCGACGGCCCAACTGTTCGACCCCAGAACCGGCGCTTCCCCGGTAACGGCGCGCCGGTGAACGGTGAGCCGATGCTTGTCCCGAAGCCCGGCCAGAGCCTCGAAGGGAACGGGTTGTATAGGCCGATACGATCCCTCGCCGCCAAGCAGGGGGGCAGAAAAAGCATCGGTATCAGGCGTCAGAAACGCAGTCACCTCATAGGGGAGCGTTTCGGACATCACGCTCAGCATACGTTCGTCGCGCTCCGTAAAGGTCAAAAGCTGAAACATGTTGATCGCCACTAAGATGCTATCCGCCGGCGCCCACGGGGCGGGACGATGGCCGGTGATCCAGAACTCGAAGGGCAGGATCGTGGTTTGGTTAATGAAGGCATTGATCCCACCGGCGTAGGCGTCGAGCACGCGGCGTTGCTTAAGCGGCAACGTGGCAACGATGGTTGCCGCGGCCCGTTCCGTGCCGAGGGTCCGTTGGCGGCGGTCGCTTTCGAGCGCGCCGGCGCCGAAAACCGCGGCTAGCCGGCCCGCGGCCTTGCGCCGCGATAAGTCCAACTGAAACAAACGGTCGCCGGCGGTCACGAAGCCCAGGGTAAAAAACGCGTCCTCTCGCGTTGCGGCATGCAGGGTAGGAACACTCCAGGGGTCGAATGTCACTTTGACCTCGTGCCGCAAACCGGCAAGCTTGATTTCACCGTCAATAGGGGGGAGCGACCCCATTAGAAGCAACCCGATACCGGCGGGCACCGCGAATAGCAGCGTGAGCACCACAAATCGACTTTTCACGATGCGCGACTCGTCAACGATTTCCGCGGTGCGTACCTGTTGGTCTTCTAAGCTTTTCGATCCGTATTTTAAGCGCGCGCACGATGCGTTTGGCGATGAAAGGGAAGATGGCTAGGAGTGTAAGCGACGCGAGCAGTCCGGGTGATACAATGTCGCCCAGGGATTCGATGCGGGCAATCTGAGTGCCCGCGTTCACACAAACGATGGCGCCGATGAGCATGCCCACCTGGCTTACCAGGATATAATTCGTGGTGGACAGCGACGTTAAACCCATGACGAGGTTAATGACGAGAAACGGGGAGACCGGCAACAGCCGCAGGCTGAAGAGATAAAAAACACCGTCCTTGTCCATCCCCTCATTTATGAATCGCAAGCGGTCGCCGAAATGTTGTTGCACGATGTTGCGAAAAAAATAACGGGAGGCAAGAAACGCGAGGGTAGCCGCAACGGTCGAGGCGCATGAGACCAGCACTGTGCCCCACCAGAGTCCGAAGATATTTCCAGCGACCACCGTCAACACCAGACCGCCGGGAAGGGATAAGCCCGCGACAAGAATATAAATGAGAATAAAGGCCGCGGCAGTGCGTTCGGGGTGGACTGCATAATAATTATTGATGGCGGATTGCTGCGCCACAAAATAGTCGATCGTAAAGTAGCGATGAAACCCGAAGGCAAAAAACGAGGTTACGATAACGAGTAATAATGTCGCTAATAATATCTTGAGCGCTATGGCCGTTGGTGCGGGCGTAGCCATGGGTTTCGGGTCCATGTTCTAGCCCTTGGACCTCAGAGTGCTAAGTTGCACATTGTGTAACTGAGCAGTCGCCGCTGGACATTAACGTATAGAGGGTATCGCCATGACGGGTTTAGCTTATAACACGGTTAGCGGCTCATCGGTCGCCACGCCGGCTGGAACCGACCCGTACGCCGAACGTATCTGGTTGAAAGCCTACCCGCAAGGCGTACCCGCCGACATCGGTATCGAAAGATACTCCTCTCTGGTGGACCAATTTGAGCAATGTTTTTCTCGCTACGGTACGCGCCCCGCATTCGCGAACATGGGCGGCGTCCTGACTTACTCTGCGCTCGATGAACTGAGCAGAGCGTTCGCAGCGTTCCTGCAACGCCCTCTCGGTCTCAAACCCGGCGCACGCATCGCCATTATGCTACCGAACCTGCTTCAATTTCCCGTGGCGCTCATTGGGGCATTGCGAGCGGGCTTGATCGTCGTGAACACGAACCCCTTGTATACGCCCCGCGAGCTGCATCACCAGCTTGTGGATTCGGGCGCCTCGGCCATCGTGATCCTGAGCAATTGTGCTCACGTGTTGGAGAAAGCTCTGTCTGGTTCTCGTGTTGAAAACGTCATAATCACCGATCTGGCAGACCTTCTGCCCTGGCCACGACGCGCGATCATCAACTTTGTGGTAAAGCGGATCAAGCGCCTTGTACCCAAGCATGAGATCAGAGAAGCATTCGGTTTCAGGGAAGCCCTTGACATCGGTAAGGGACTCAAACTCGATCGGGTGTCGATGGGTCACGCCGACCTCGCCATGCTGCAGTACACCGGTGGGACGACCGCTGTCCCTAAAGCCGCCATGCTAACGCATGGAAATCTAGTCGCAAATACCTTGCAATCGCTGGCGTGGCACGATCCCATCGTGGGCGATAGCGACGAAGTCGTGATTACCGCGATACCGCTCTATCATATCTTCGCGTTCACGATCAATTGCCTGACCTTCCTCGAGCTTGGCGCGTTGAATCGTCTGATCACGGACCCCCGCAATCTAAAAGCGTTTGTGAGTGAGCTGCGCGCTTCCAGGTTTACCTGCATCACCGGAGTCAACACCCTATTCAATCACCTCATGAATGCGCCGGGGTTCAGGGATCTCGATTTCTCCAGTCTCAAGGTCTGTGTGGGCGGAGGCATGGCCGTCCAGCGCGCCATCGCCGAGCGCTGGAAAGCAATGACGAATTGTATATTGATCGAGGGTTATGGTCTGACCGAGACCTCCCCCTTGGCATGCGTGAACCCCTTGGACCTCAAGGAGTTCAGCGGCAGCATCGGCCTCCCTGTGTCATCAACCGAATGCAGCATTCGTGACGACAGCGGAGCGCCGGTGTCACTGGGAAGCGTCGGGGAACTATGGATCCGCGGTCCGCAAGTAATGAAGGGCTATTGGAATCAGCCCGCCGAGACGGCCAAAGTGCTGACCTCCGATGGATGGCTGAAGACGGGCGACATCGCAAGCATGGATGAGCGCGGGTTTATGCGCTTGGTAGATCGCAAGAAAGACATGATCCTGGTATCGGGATTCAACGTTTGTCCCAACGAGATCGAGGAGGTCGTAATGGCGCACCCAGGGGTTCTCGAGGCGGCGGTGGTCGGGGTGCCGGATGAGGACACCGGCGAAGCCGTCAAGCTGGTACTCGTGCGCCGCGATCCGGCCCTGAGCGCGCAAGAGCTACACGCGCATTGCGAGAAAAATCTCGTAGCTTACAAGCTACCGAAACATATCGAGTTTCGCGACCAGCTTCCAAAGTCGAGCGTGGGCAAGATCCTACGCCGTGTCCTGCGCGAGGCACATGCTGCTGGCTAAGCGTCGAGATACGCCCCGGCGCGTCCGAGTGAGCTCACGCTACCGCTTCGCCAGCCTCGCGGTCGCGCTGCTGTTCTCAATGGCAGCGGCGGGCGATCCGCTCGCGCCCGAAAGCGCGTTGGAGCGCAGTGGATATATGCGCCTGACCACCTCCGTCGAAGTCAGCAAGTTCTTGGAGCAACTCGCATTGCGTTCGCCTTTCGTACGTAAGGAACGAATAGGCCGCTCCGCCGGTGGGCGGTCTATCGACGCCGTATGGATTTCCAAGCCACCGCCCGTGCGCGCCAGCAAAAACACTTCGTTACCGCGCCTGACTATTTCGCTCGTCGGCACGCAGCACGGAACCGAACCTTCGGGCGGGGAAGCGCTACTGCTGGTCGCGCGAAGTCTTGCGCTGCGCGGCATGAAATCGCTGCTCGATGGTGCCGATTTCATCATCGTCCCGAACGCCAACCCGGACGGACGTGATCTCCATCGGCGCGTCAACGCCAACAACGTGAATCTGAGCACCGATTTCGTGCTCTTGTCCCAGCCCGAAAGCCGCGCGATCAATGATCTGCTGTTGCGCGTACGGCCGCAGGTCGTGCTCGACGTTCATGAATCCGCGATACTGAAAAAGAAAACCCTGGGCCGCGAGGGCTATCTAACGGACTTCAATGCCCAGTTCGAGATCGGCAACAATGCCAACATCGCGCCCGCGATCAGATGCCTTAGTCTCGACCGCCTGCTGCCCGAAATCGTCCGCGAAGTTCGACGCCGAGGCTTGCCGGCCCAGCGTTACATTGGCGAGATCACGAGTGTTCGCCAACCGATTACCAACGGTGGCTTATCGCTTAAGAACTTGCGCAACAAGGCCGGAATGCTGGGCGCTTTTTCGTTTCTGGTCGAGAATCGTCTGGATCCGCCGGGGACCTACCCGACGCATAGAAACATCCGCGAGCGCGTTGCCGAGCAGATCCTCAGTATTGAAAGCTTCCTTAAGGTGGTGCGCGCGCATGCACAGGAGATCATGGCGATAACACGCATGGTCCGAATGGCGCCTATGCCCCGATCGGTGTATTTGTACACGGCGTATGAAAGCAATAAAACCCAACCGCGCATCTCCTTGCAGTTGCGGCGGCGCGATACGGGTGTGGCGGAGAAGCGGTGGTTCGACGATCATCGCGCGGTAGCCACGGCGCATAAATTAGATCCGCCGCAAGCCTATGTCGTTACGGCCCATGAGCAACCCGTCGCGGCGGTTTTAACGCGGCACCATCTCAGGTACAAGAAAATTACGAACAGGCGCAAGCTCGCGGTGTACGCGCAGAAAATAAAAGCGGATGGCAACCCCTTACCCTTAAGACCGGGCGAGCCAGCGGCTATTCACGCGTATCCCGCCGAGCTTTTCTTAGAACCGGGCGATCTGTGGATCGAGGCGCGCCAGCCGGAGGGTTTGATGTTACCCTTGCTGTTGGATCCTCGTTCCACCAGCAGTATTTTCGCCTACCCCCCGTTTAACGCCGCGTTGAGCCGGGGGCGCGAATTCTTCGTCTATCGCGTGCCATAGCCTGCTGAAGAGTACGGCGTCCGTTCCTAGAACTGCCGGGCGGACAAAGCACCCGGATCCCGTGTGATCGACTTCCTCGCCCCGGCCGATGCGTCGATTTTTTTCAAGATCTCCTCGACCATACGCTCGGCCGCGATCAAACTCTGACCCAGCACTGTTTCCTTGAGCAGTTTGAGCGGCTCGTGGGCGTCCTGTGAACCATGCTTAGCGGCTACTTCACACCACGCGTAGGCGCGCACGCGATCCGGATCGACGCCGCGGCCGATGGCATACGATAAGCACAAGAGGTGCTGAGCGTCGGCTACGCCTTGCATCGCCGCCTCGCGATACCAACGTACGGCGTGGGCGTAGTTTTGTGCTGTTCCCCGCCCGTGCCCAAACATCAGCCCCAGATTGTACTGCGCGTTGCCATGGCCCAGTTGCGCCGCTTGTTGGAGCGAAGCGAAGGCCTTGTCATCGTCCATTGGCGTGTCTTCGCCATTGCGATAGGCCATGCCTTCTTCGAATAATGCGTCGGCCTGGCCCGATGTTTCTGCCGGAACGGTGCTCGGAACAGACACCACCGGAACCGCGGCGGGCGCGCTCGCGGGCGGGTTTTCCGTTGACGCCAGCGGCGGCGCGGCGGCGCGTTGCGTTGCGAAACCGGCGAGGATGGCGATCGCGGCGCCGATCCCGAGCGCGCTCCAGACGGCACGGCGCCCCCAGGAGGATTGAACGTGAACATTCCCGGGAGGTGGCGCCTCGTCTTGTTGCACGCCTTCGCTGGCCGTGACCGCGGTGGCCAGCACGATCGTTTTGGTATCCGTGCTAAGCGGCGCGGGCCGGTTTCGCAGGTCTTTCAAGTGAGTCAGCAACTCGTCGGCGTCCGCATAACGATCCTCGGTCAGTTTGGCCGTCATACGCCCGACGATCTCCTCGAAGCGCGCGTGCGTTTCCGGCAGGGCCGGCATTGGCTCGTTTATGTGCTTTACTATGGTCTTGATATCGGACTCGTCGTCGAAAGGTTTTGCGCCGGTCAGCATCTCGTAGAACACGATGCCGAGGCTGTAAATATCGGAACGGCGATCGACATCCCTACCCTGGGCTTGCTCGGGGCTCATGTAGTGCGGGCTGCCCAAGATCGTTCCGGTGATAGTGACATTCTCTTCCAGGCCGATCTGCTTGGCGATCCCAAAATCGGTGAGAATCGGAATAGCCTCGTCCCGGAACAGGATGTTGGCGGGTTTCACGTCCCGGTGCACCATGTTTCTTCGATGCGCGAGCCTGAGGGCACTTGCCATCTGCTCGATCACATCGAGGGCGAACTCCGGGCCGAGGTCGCCTTTGATTCTCTGCTTCAGATCGCCCCCCTCGATATACTCCATCGAGATATAATGCAGCCCGTTCGCGATCCCGATATCATGAATGGTAATGATGTTCGTATGCGAAAGTTGCGCGATGGCGCGGCCCTCGTTGAGAAAACGCTCGGAAAATTCCGGGGAGTCAAAATTGGTTAGGATCTTGAGGGCCACCGCGCGGTGCAGTGATTCTTGAATCGCGAGATACACGGAGGCCATCCCGCCCTTGCCGATGCGGCGCTCGATTCGGTATCCAGGGATGATGTTGGGGTCCATAGTCTCAACTGTCTGCGATGGGTTACGCGCAAGCTGGGTGTAAAGCGTCCCAGCGGCGCCCTAATCCGCGGTCCTTGAATTGCAACATACCCCTGGATGTAGGACAGCTCATTCGAAAAGGTGTTGGCGATATATCGTGCATATCGAGGAAGTTCTTTAGAGCCGCCGGCGCGGTTCAGGTTAACGAATTCGATGCGCCCGCGGCCCGCATGCGCGCGGAGGAAATAATCCTGTATGAAGATTAGGATTTACGGGGACAAAACACCGCGGATCGCGGCGACGGCCTTCGTCGATGCCACCGCCGTTGTGATCGGCGATGTCACGATCGGCGCGCACAGCTCGCTGTGGCCGATGGCCGTCGCGCGTGGGGACGTGAACGCGATTGTCATCGGCCATTGCACCAATATCCAAGACGGGACCGTGGTCCACACCACCTCGGACAGCAGGTATTGTCCCGGTGGTTACACGGTCACTATCGGCAATCATGTCACCATCGGCCATCGCGCCGTGATCCACGGCTGCCGAATCGAGGACTATTGCCTCATCGGCATGTCGGCGACGGTCATGGATGGCGCTGTCTTGGAAGCCGGGTTAATCCTAGGAGCGGGCAGTCTGGTGCCGAGTGGCAAAGTGCTTCAAGGGGGCTATCTTTGGATCGGGAGCCCCGCGCGCAAGTCACGTCGACTAACGGAGGTGGAGCAGAGCTACCTGTCGAATTCCGCCGCTCATTATGTCAAGTTGAAAGACCAATACTTGGGGGTGCCTGGTCACGAATGAACCGGCGTGCGGAGGGCCGGTGATCGTTCTACGTTTGTCCCGCAGGCGTGCATGGAATTAACCATTAGAAAACCCGATGATCTGCACGTTCATCTCCGGGACGGGCCGTCGATGGCGAACGTATTGCCGCACACCGCGATGCGTTTCTTTCGCGCCGTGGTGATGCCGAATCTCGACCCGCCCGTCACTTCCACGGCCGCGGCCCTGGCGTACCGCGCGCGCATCCTTGATGCGCTGCCTCGCGGCCTGCGCTTCGAGCCGCTAATGACGCTCTATCTCACCGCGGATATCCGTATCGAAGAGATCCGAAAGGCCAAGCTAAGCGGCCATGTGGTGGCGGTAAAATACTACCCGGCCGGGGCGACGACTCATTCGAACCGCGGCGTGGCCGACATCCGCAAGGTGTATCCGGTGCTCGCGGAGCTTGAGAAACTCGGCATGCCCTTGCTGCTGCACGGTGAGGTCGTCGATCCGGCCGTGGATGTTTTCGACCGCGAGCGTGTATTTATCGAACGGGTATTGGACGAGATCATCCGGCGGTTTCCCGGTCTTAAGGTGGTGTTGGAGCATATTACGACGCGCGCGGCGGTCGAGTACGTTCTCACCGGCCCCGCGACCTTGGCGGCCACGATCACCGCGCATCATTTGCTGCTCAACCGCAACGCCCTGTTCCAGGGCGGGCTGCAACCCCATCACTATTGTTTGCCCTTGCTCAAGACCGAAGATGACCGGCGGGCGTTGGTGCAGGCCGCGACCAGTGCCAACCCGAAGTTTTTTCTCGGCACCGACAGCGCGCCGCACGCGCGCGCGGCCAAGGAGCGGGCTTGTGGATGCGCCGGGATTTATACCGCGCACGCGGCCTTGGAGCTTTACGCGGAAGTATTCGACGGGGCGGGGAGGCTGGATCACCTCGATGGATTCGCAAGCGGCCACGGTGCGGCGTTTTACGGATTGCCGAGGACGAGCAAGAACCTTACGCTCCGCAAGGCGCCCATGATCGTCCCACGTAAGTACCCATTCGGAAATGATGAGCTAATACCCTTTCGGGCCGGAGCGGCCTGTGACTGGACCCTGGTGACGCATGAGTAGCGACATGCGATCCAGGCGCCTGATGGCGTCGCGTTTCCGTGGCTTCTTGCCCGTCGTTGTGGATGTGGAAACCGGCGGTTTCGATCCGGCGACTAATGCCTTGCTGGAGATCGCGGCCGTGGCGGTAATGAGCGACGAGAGAGGCGAGTGGCGGCGCGAAAAGACAGTCTCCTGCCATGTACAAGCGTTTCCGGGCGCTCATCTCAATCAGGCTTCCTTGAAGTTTACGGGGATCGATCCGCACCACCCGTTCCGCTTTGCCGTGCCCGAGCACGAGGCCCTAGAGAGTATTTTCGAGTTTGTACGTCAAGGGGTCGCCAAAACGGGCTGCACCCGGGCGATCTTGGTGGGACACAACCCCTCCTTTGATCTGGCCTTTATCAAAGCGGCGGTCGCGCGGACGGGTATCAAGCGCAACCCGTTTCACTCGTTCAGCACCTTCGATACCGCAACCCTCGGGGGTCTGGCCGTCGGCCAGACGGTGTTATCGCGGGCGGTCCAAGCAGCAGGGTTGGATTGGGATGATGCCGAAGCGCATACCGCGATCTACGATGCCGAGCGCACGGCGGATCTTTTTTGCGCAGTGTTGAATAAATGGAACGAGTTGGCGGGTGGTTAGGGAACATTGAAATCCGGCGTCGATGGCCACGCCGGCAGGTGCTACGGCCGGAGACCGTTACCGCCGTTTCCCGGCTGGTGGGCTGCGCTCGGACCCGGCGTCGTGTGGATGGCGCTCGCGCAGGGGAGCGGCGAGCTGATCTGGTGGCCTTACATCATCGCAAAATACGGTTTAACTTTTCTTTGGGTGTTGATTCCCGCCTGCCTCTTGCAATACCCGCTCAACATCGAAATCGGGCGTTACACCCTACTGACCGGAGAGAGTATTTTTCACGGGTTCATCCGTCTCGACCGTGGTCTCGGCATCTTCTTGTGGTTGCTGATGACGCTATCGTTTCTCTGGTTCGGCGCCTTCGCAAGCGCGGGGGGCACGGCCATCGCGGCGCTCGCTGATTTTCCGAAGGGCTGGACACAACGCGGCCAAACGCTTTTCTGGGGGTATGTCTCGATCGCCGTCTTCCTCATCGCCCTCCTCTCAAGCGGCGTCATCTACACCTTCATCGAACGGTTCATGAAAGCGGTGGCGGCCGTGACCGTTTTTGGCTTGCTCTGGGCTTGCACACAACCTGATGTGGTAAAGTCGATTCCTGCGTTCCTACCAGGGCTCTATGGATCGACAGGCCCGATGCCGAGATCCTGGGATCCGCGGGATGCAACGAAGCTTCTCACGGCCGTCAGTTTCGCCGGGCTCGGCGGTTTCTGGGCATTGTTCTATTCCTACTGGTTGCGGGATAAGGGCAGCGGGATGGCCGTGCACATGGGGAGAATCACCGGACCGCTCGCGGGTAAACCCGAAATCGTCAGCCACGACGGCAATCTTCCCGAAAGCGCACCCGAGAATGCGCGGCGGTGGCGATCGTGGCGTCGCTTCCTCCGTGCTGATGTCTCCTTCGGAATCATTGGCAACCTGCTGACCACACTGATGACCTGTCTTCTCGCCTACGCGCTTTTGTTTCCTCAAGGCTTGTTGCCCGAGGATTACCAACTGGCGGTGGTGCAGAGTCAATTTTTTGAGGTGGGCTGGGGTGAGGTGGGGCGCGTCTTATTTCTCATTGTCGCCGCGGCGTTTCTGACGGATACCTGGTTGGCGACCGCCGATGCGGTGAGCCGCATCCAAGCCGACATTGTCCATGTGCTGTTTCCTAAGGCGCGGCGCTACGAGATGCGCTATCTCTACTATGTTTTTTTGGGATTGCTCACCCTAATCACGTCGTTGACCATGCTGCTCGATGCGCCGGGTCCATTGATCCTCACGAGCGCCGTGATCGGATTCATCGGGACCGTGATATTCCCGCTCGCCCTGTATTATTTGAACTATCGCTACTTGTCCCCGGAATTACCGCAATGGGCGCGTCCGAGCCGTGCCTCACAAGTGTTGTTGTTGCTCAGCTTTGTGGTTTACTTTGCGCTGGCATGTGTATACGTAGGATCGGTGGCAGCTTCTTAACACGCTGCCGGTTCGCACCTTTTCAATGAATAAACGCATTCCAGCCGTAACGTCTTGGGGTTTCGAAATCGCATGATCGTTCTGGCAGTTCTAGCGCTGGGTTTTCCGTTCATCGTCAGTACATCTTCCTCGTTAGAGCGGAGGGTTGTGAACCAGAGCGCACCCACGCATGGGTACAAAATCGTGCGCGTCTATCCCCACGATCGCAATGCCTTTACGCAGGGCCTGACCTACGTTGACGGCTTCCTCTACGAAAGCACGGGGGTGAACGGCCGTTCGACGCTGCGGAAAGTCGAATTAGAAACGGGCAGGGTGTTACAGCAGACCACACTGTCCCGTGAGCACTTCGGAGAGGGTCTGACGAGCTGGGGGCCGGATCTCGTGCAGTTGACCTGGACCTCGAACCTGGGATTCCTGTACGACCGGATGAATTTTCAAGTCAAGCGCACGTTCAATTATTCCGGCAAAGCTTGGGGGATCACCCACGATGGTAAGCGGCTCATCATGAGCGACGGTACGGCAACGCTGCGGTTCCTGGATGCAACTACATTTCGTGAGACAGGCCGCCTGACGGTGCGCGAGGGCGCGACGCCGGTCGCTCAATTGAATGAGCTCGAAACTGTCCGCGGCGAACTGTTTGCGAATGTCTGGAAGACCGACCGTATCGCCAGGATCGCGCTACAAACGGGTCAAGTATTAGGCTGGATCGATTTACGCGGGTTGCTCAGTGAAGCCGACAGAGCAACGGGCATCGATGTCCTGAACGGGATCGCTTACGACGCGCGCAATGACCGCCTGTTCGTTACCGGCAAACTGTGGCCGAAGCTTTTCGAAATCAAGCTTGTCCTCCGGCGCTAGTTCACCGGCTGTGTTTTTTTAGGCGCGGAGCTGTGTATTCATCAGCCTTGTTGGGTATTTCCCGCTCGATGACGGGCAGATCGAGATCTGAGCCCTCATCGGCCGTGCCTAGTGCGTAAGAGCCGAACGGGATCACCTGGCTGGGGGACGTTGCGGCAGACACCAGCCGGGCCACTGCGGACTGGATTGTTTTGTCATCGAGCATGACCACCTCTGTAGAACTCGGTTACTCCAGAAGGGGTTTGCAGCCCGGCCAGGACATCATCGATCCGGCGCATCCTCTATGAACCTTGCCGCGCGTGCGACATAGTCGATAGTCCTTGGTTGGTTGCACATCACAACCCCTTGCCCATCTTCGACAGTTGGGAGGCTGGGGCTCTGACCGTGCGGCGGAGAGGTGGCGAGGGGAGTATGCGATTGCGGGGGCAGAGGCGTTGGAGTTGCACCATCTCTATCGTGCGATGGCGTGGCTTGGGGGGGAGTTGTCTGAAGAGGAACAAG
>JBOIDL010000082.1:0-15942 GCA_050740435.1 Gammaproteobacteria bacterium | reverse complement strand
AGAGGCTCGCCGCCATCTCCGCGACCGTGAGGGGTGAATACTGCTTCTGCTTCATCAATTCCGTTATGCGCTGCCCGCGTTCGAGCTGTTTGCGGGTCGCCTCGTCGAGATCGGAGGCGAATTGAGCAAAGGCCGCGAGCTCGCGAAACTGTGCCAGCGCCAAGCGAATACCGCCACCGAGTTTCTTAACGATTTTGGTTTGGGCCGCGCCGCCCACGCGCGACACCGAAAGCCCCGCGTTGATGGCCGGGCGTATGCCCGCGTTAAAAAGGTCGGTCTCCAAATAGATTTGCCCGTCGGTGATCGAGATCACGTTGGTCGGCACGAAGGCGGACACGTCGCCGGCTTGGGTCTCAATGATCGGCAAGGCCGTGAGCGAACCGGTCTTGCCCTTCACCTGACCGCCGGTACGCTTCTCGACCTCGGCGGCGTTCAGGCGCGAGGCCCGTTCCAACAGGCGCGAATGGAGGTAGAAGATATCCCCGGGATAGGCCTCACGCCCGGGCGGCCGCCGCAACAGCAGGGAAACTTGCCGGTACGCCCACGCTTGCTTGGTGAGATCGTCGTATATGATCAAGGCATCTTCACCGCGATCGCGGAAGTACTCTCCCATGGCGCAACCCGAGTAGGGGGCGATGTATTGCATCGCCGCCGACTCCGAGGCGCTTGCTGCGACCACGACGGTATGTTCCAGTGCCCCGTGCTCTTGGAGTTTATGCACGACGGTAATGATGGACGATGCCTTTTGGCCGATCGCCACGTAAATGCACTTCACCCCGGTAGCGCGCTGATTGATGATGGTATCGATGGCGAGTGCGGTCTTGCCGGTCTGCCGGTCGCCGATGATGAGCTCGCGCTGGCCTCGGCCGATGGGCACCATCGAGTCGATAGCTTTCAGTCCCGTCTGCACCGGCTGGCTGACCGATTGCCGGGTGATGACGCCGGGCGCAATCTTCTCGATTGGCGAGGATTCCTGCGCCGCGATCGGTCCTTTTCCGTCGATAGGTTTCCCGAGGGAATCGAGGACGCGGCCGAGCAAAGCCGGTCCGACCGGGACTTCCAAGATGCGCTTGGTGCAGCGTACGACATCACCCTCTTTGAGGTGCTCGTAGCCGCCCATAATGACGGCGCCCACGGAATCGCGCTCGAGATTAAGCGCGAGGCCGTACACGCTTCCGGGAAACTCGATCATCTCGCCCTGCATCACATCGCTCAGTCCGTGAATGCGCGCAATGCCGTCGGTGAGGCTCACCACCGTGCCTTCGGTGCGGGCTTCGGTCGGGAGATCATATTCCTGGATCTTCTCCTTTATGAGATCGCTGATCTCGATTGCGCTGATTGACATCTTTCCCGTGACCTCGCTAGTTTCAGTAACCCGTCATTCCGTACAGGGAGTGTACGGAATCCAGCACCAAGGAAGGCATCCCTGCATCTGGATTCCGGCCAATCCATGGCCGGAATACCGTTCTATCAATTAAACCGCGTGTTCAATTGCTGTAAGCGTCCCCGCAAGGAGGCGTCGATCACGAGATCTCCGACGCGCACGATCGCACCGCCAATCAGGCCCCGATCGATGCGCGTTGTCACCTTGAGATCCTTGCCGACGCGCCGTTTCATGGCCGCGGCGATCACTTGCTCTTGCTCGGCGCTCAGATCGAAAGCGGATATGACCTCGACATCGACGCTCCCCTGGGCCTCGGCGCGCAGCTCCTCGAAAAGCCGGGCGATCTCGGGCACGACCTGCAAGCGCCCGCCGTCGAGAAGCACACGGATGAGATTGCGGACTTCGGGCGTCAGTCTATCCCCGGCGAGATCGAAGATCAGCCGCTCCAGCTTGGAGCGCTCGATGCGCGGATCGAGGGCGATCTCGTGCATCATGGGATCCTGCATCAACAACCGTAGAAACGCCAAGGCGCCGGACCACTCGTCCCATTGACCGCTCTCCCGGGCGCGTTCAAACACCGCTTGCGCGTAGGGGCGCGCCAGTGTCGCTGTCTCTTGCATCGCTTTACAGGCGGGCCGAGAGTTTATCCAGTACGTCCCGATGCGCGTTGGCATCGACCTCGCGCATCAAGACCTGCTCCGCGGCCACCAGCGCGAGCCTGGCCACTTCCCGCTGTAATTGCTCCTTGGCTTGTTGGGTGTCTTGGGTGATCTGAGCCCGAGCGGCGGCGACGATGCGTTCGCCCTCGGTGCGCGCGTTCGCCTTCGCCTCTTCGATGATCTCATCGGCGCGTTTCTGGGCGTGGACAATGTTTTCCTGGGCTTGCTGCTTGCCCTCGCGCAAGATGGTCTTGGCGCGGGTTTCGGCCAACTCGAGATCGTGCCTCCCTTTTTCCGCGTCCGCGAGGCCATCCGCGATGCGCTTGGCGCGCTCCTCCATCGCCGCCATCAAAGGCGGCCACACGAAACGCATGGTGAACCAGACCAGAATGGCGAAGGTAATCGCCTGGCCAAACAAGGTGGCGTTGATATCCACGGTCGCGCTCCTTAACTCTTGATTTTGCGCTTAGGCGCGTGGTTTAACCGCCGGTGACTTTCGCTAAGGCGTCGCCGAAGCCGAAAGGATCGGCAAACAGCACATAAAGCCCCATGGCCGCGCTGATCATGGGGACGGCATCGACCAAGCCGGCGACCAGGAAGAACCGACCGATGAGCAGGTTGGCGAGCTCGGGCTGGCGCGCCACCCCTTCGAGAAATTTACCTCCCAAGAGACCGACGCCGATGGCCGCTCCCAACGCGCCTAAGCCCAGCATCAAGGCCACCGCGAGCACCGCGAGCCCTTGGACGTTGCTCAACACATTCACCAGCTCCATAGCTTTCTCCTTACTTAAGATTTAGTGACTTTCATGCGCCATGCTGAGGTACACGATCGTCAGCATCATGAAAATATAGGCTTGCAGTGTGATGATCAGGATGTGAAATATCGCCCACGGCGCACCGAGCAACCATTGTATCCAGTACGGCAAGAGCGCGATCAGGATAAACACCATCTCACCGGCGTACATGTTCCCGAAGAGCCGCAACGCTAGCGACAGCGGTTTTGCGATGTCCTCGACGATTCTAAACAGCACATTGATCGGCGCCAGCTTCGGCCCGAACGGCGAGGACATGGCTTCGTGCGCGAATCCGTCGGCCCCTTTGATCTTGTAGTTGTAATAGATCATGAGACCGAAGACCGACAAGGACATGGCGAAAGTCAGATTCGGATCGGTTGTCGGAACCGACTTGAATTCGTGAACGCCGGCGTAACCCACGAGCTTCGGCAGGAGATCGACGGGTAAGAGATCCATGGCGTTCATCATGAACACCCAGACGAAGATCGTGAGCGCCAAGGGCGCCACCAGCTCGTTCTTACCGTGAAAGATCCCCTTGACCGAGCCGTCCACAAGCTCCACGACCATCTCGACGAAGTTCTGCAAACGGCCAGGCACCCCCGGGCTCGCCTTGCGGCCCACCAAGTACAGCAAGCCGAAAACGACGAATCCGATAATCGCCGAGACCGCGAGCGTGTCTATGTGAAAGGTCCAAAACCCCGAACCCTGCGCGTTATTGGTGAGATGGTGCAGGATGTATTCGGACGTTGACTGCGGTGCTTGCGCTGCCATTAATTCTCATTTTAAGTCATTGCCATGGCCAACCCGTACGCGATGAGTGTCGCCGCGTAGGCGACAAAAAGCGGTCCTACGGCGACCTCCTTATAAAAAAGGAACGCCGCGACGAAAAGACCCATCGTGACCCCAATTTTAACCACCTCGGCGAGGATCTGCGCCCCTAGGAGCGTCCCCGGCGAGCCCCCCTTGATCCGGGTGATACACACGGCTGCCGCGCCGGTCGCCGCCGTCCCGATACTGCCCCCGGTCAATGCGGAGACGGCCCAGTCGACCTCCCGGATAGCACCTAAACCCGCCGCGAGTAACGTCAGTCCAAGCTGCAGGGCGATGAGTTTTCGCAACCCCCGGTCCATGCGGCACCCAATCAGGACAAACGCGGCATGCTAATGCAAAAACGAGGACAGCGTCAACGGGGATCGCGCTTTGAAATATCCCAGAACATTAAGGTGCGATCAGGTTACCCCTCCTTAACTCGGTGAGGTTCCCTGTGCTAACCAATCACCGGGGCGTAGCATCTGGGCGGCGTTAGCTGGACTGCGACTCTAGACCTGGGGCTGAAAGAAAACCGGAGCGGACGGCGCAGGGCACTTGCGCTGAAACGGCTTAACGCCTCGACGAAATGGTCGTTCCTTTTAAGCCGTACCCCAAGATCCCTCTCCGTAGCCGACCACTTCCGTGAGATCGGCAATATAAACTCTGCGGGTGCCATCCACGAATCCATTAAACGCTATCCACCTGTGATGGAAATCCCAAGCTGGATGTGGGTCAACTCGGAGAGCGATGCACGATGCCTGCTCCTCTGTGCGCGTCCGGATTCGAATCAGCACTTTTTCGTCCCGATTGATTAGGTCAACAAGTCGAATAGGAACGGTTCCGTCTCCGAATGCCACCGGCTCCTGTACATAAGCATCGGTCAGGATGTGACGACCGTTGGGATGGACAGTGGGATGACCTGAACCGGGAATATCGTCGAGGATCCTTTCGAGACCCGTTCCGTTATAATTGACCTTGACAAAACGTAAGCTGCCTTTGCCAATGTATAGTGGTGTTGTCAATAAGTATTTCTTTATATTTTTCAATACCTTCACTTTCCGTAGCCTTTTCTTTAACCAATATCTCCCAAGGTCATGTCGCGACAGATTCAAGTTCATGGAGAGCCTTTCGCCGTCGGAAAACCAGTTAATGTGATGGCCTCCCTTCTCCCATTCGGAAGCAGGAACGGCGTTGAAAAGCTCGCTACCGTCTTCCCGCATGGTGAAAACGTCGTATTTCATTACACCGTCCGCTATCGAATCGAAGCGCCGTGGATGGTCCTTCGGAAAGCTGCGTAGGGAGAAGAGGAGGCGAGTCCCCTGAGGATTCCATTTGCAGAGGAATCCATAGGCTTCCATGTCTGCGTATGCTTTCAACCCCTCTCTTGTGACCGTTCTCTCGACAATATCCCGAATGGAGATCAATAGCCTGCACTCGCCAGTCTGTGTATCTGTGATGTAGAGCCCGTCATCTTCGCGCAGTCCGATATTGCGTGGCACATGCTCATCTGGCACGACCACACCATATCCGGCCTGCGTCCTACGCATACATTTCAGGTTCGCTGAAATGGACTTTTTCCCGTCCGGAGAGACTTTATAGATACATCCATTAAGCTTCTTCCTATCCCCGGATTGAGGATTCAGCCTGATTCCGTGTGGCTCCCAGGTCCTGGGGTCTACGTCGTTGAAGAAGAGCTCTGTATCGTCGGCACCCCACTGGACATTCGCACCGAGCTGCGATTCCCACCCGCATGTTTCGTCAACGACGCGCTCTTCCCCTGTCTGCAGATCGATTAATACGACCTGCCCGACATCACCTGGAACGGGCAGGTGATCTTCATGAGAAAGGCGAAAAAGGGCCAAGAAGCGGCCTGACGGGCTGAACGGCGATGTGTCAAAGAAACGGTGGATCACTCGTCCTTCGTGGGGTGTCACGCACCAGACCGGTACCAGAGGATCAAACTGCTCGTACTTCGGAAATGTCTCGCTTATGGCCCTCAACATAGCGTGCTTCGCTTTCCTAGGTCTGGGTGATTGCGCTTCCTATGAATTGCGGGCGCATTTTATAGTTTCAAACACCGCTGCGCAAATTAGCTTGCAGTGCGAATGACAGGCGTTCCTCGATCTCTCTTGAATAGTGACAAGTTATTCTTTAGTCTTATCGTTATCTGCCTTATCAATGGAGTGAATAGATATGAATAGCAACCCACCGCGGGTTTCTATTGGCATGCCTATCTATAATGGTGAACGCTATCTCCGACCCGCGTTAGATTCAGTGCTCGCTCAAACATTCAAGGACTTTGAGATCATCATATCGGATAATGCATCGACCGACGCGACGCCGGAGATTTGCAGCGCTTACGCCGACAAGGATCAGCGGATCCGCTATTACCGAAACGAGCGGAACATAGGGGGCGGCCCGAATCATAATCGTACTATAGGGCTCGCGACCGCTAAGTATTTCAAGTGGGCTCATTACGATGATATTTGGGCGCCGGACTTACTTGCCGAAAGTGTCGAGATCCTGGACCGCTATCCGAACGTCGCGCTTTGCTATGCCAAGACGAGAGTTATCGACGAGCACGGAAGTTTCGTGACCGACCTCGAGGACGGACTCAAACTGCGTGCCGCGAGTCCTGTTGACCGTTACCGTGCCTTCCATAAACGCTATCGCCGAGAGAAGACGAGCGGTCATATCATCTTGGGCCTAATGAGAATGGACGCCTTTAAGAAAACACGTCAACACGGCAGCTTCTACTGGGCCGATATCGTGCTTCTTGCTGAGCTTTCTTTGCTTGGGGAGTTTTACGAGATTCCGGAACCTCTATTCTATAGACGCCGTCACCCGGAGAGTTCGACCATTAAGTATACTCCACAAGGCGTCGCTGTTTTTGAAGACACCACCAATAGTGGACGCATCCTCTTACCACGATGGAGGATGAGCTATGAGCTGGCAAGGTCCCTCCAGTCTTCGCATCTGACCTTCTATGACAAGCTGCGCTGTTTCCCCCAAATCGGATTGTGGTACCTCCGGCTCTCCAGAGGCTTGGCGCTAGACCTGTTGTGGGTGGTTAGGCAATTTGCGCGCTTAGGAATCGTCAAGAAATAACATTTACGAGTACCAAGCCCCTGTCCAAAAATCGGGGTCCACTTCTGCCGCTAGGCGCTCAATTCAGGTTTGGGGATGTGCTACAGCAATCATGGAGACGAAGGCCTTTATAATGGGACAAAGTGACGACCGACCAAAACCACTTGAAATAATTCAGGTGCGAATGACACGCTCGCTTAAGAAACTCGCTAATAGCGGCGACTACCGGTTGGTTAAAAGTTTATCTCACCTTTGGTTCTACTTGAACTCCATTAGGAAGACCCCTCTACTGATATACCAGATGGGCAAGGTCGGCTCGACGTCGGTTTATCACTCGCTACGAAAAGCCTGCTTAAACACGGCGGTCTATCACATACATGTGCTAACCAAAGAGGGCATACGTTGGGAAGAAGAGGCCTACTTCGGCAAATCCCGAAGGTTTTTTCACAAGTCCGGTCTGCTGGCTAAGCCTGGACTTTTTCAGAGCCATTACTTATATAAACAACTGTCAAGAAACAAGCAAAGCACGCGATGGAAAATTATTACTCTTGTCCGAGATCCTATCGCTAGGAATGTCTCTGGTCTTTTTTCGACTATCGAGCGCTGGATCCCCGACTTTTATGACCGTTACTCGAGAAAAGCCATCGACACGGATGAGCTTGCTGAAATCTTTCTCCATGATTATCATGGCAGAATAGATTCCTACGAGTTCCCGTTCCATTGGTTCAGTGCGGAGTTACAACCCGTATTCGGAATCGATGTTTTGTCCAGCGAGTTTCCGAAATCAGTTGGATACAAGATTTACAAAAGCGAAAGCATTGACCTGTTACTAATAAAACTCGAATACCTCAATCAGTGTTTTCCTGCAGCTATAAAGGAATTCTTGGGATTCGACATACCCCTGACCAGCGCTAACGTCGCGGCCGATAAATCATACTATCCGCTTTATCAAGAGTTCACCCGCGCTTTGAAGCTGCCAGATGCCTACATAGAGCAGCAGTATTCTTGCAACTACGTGCGGCATTTTTATAGCGAATCAGAGATTGATACCTTCATTAAAAAGTGGGTAAAGATCGGTCCACTCGTACAAAGCGTTTAGCGCTTGGCTTGTCCGTGGCTCCAGCGTCCATGTGCGCCTCCTGCCGTGACTCGGGTCGACCCTTAACCCTGTTGTCGGAAAAACTCGAAGGTGCGTCGCAGCCCGTCCTGCGTGGACACTGACTGGCGCCAGCCGAGTGACTTCAGGCGCCCATTATCGTAACTGCGCCCGACATACAGGCTGCGCGTGCGGTACACGGTGAGGGCAGCCGGTAACTGCCCGCGCGACCAGCGGTGGTACCACTCGTTCGCCGCCGAGAGCACGAGCAGCAGCGGGTAGGGCACGACCAGCGCGCGCAGGGGCCGGACTTCGCCGCGATAACGCTTGAGGTATTCACGGCAGGTACGGAGATCGTCATCGTGCAGGTTGAGGGTGAGCCCGACGGCCTGGGGCGCGGTAGCGGCGACCACGAGAGCATCGGCACAGTTGTCGATGTAGCTGAGCGGCAGCAAGTTGTCGCCACCCATGCTGAGAAAAAGTCCAGGCAGATTCAGGCCGATGCGGGCAGACAAGGGATCGTAGCCCCCCGGTCCGTAAACCACGCCGGGTCGCACCACGACTAGATCGAAGCCGAGCCGAGCGGCGTATTCGCGGACGATCTCTTCCTGATGCAGCTTCGCGAGCACATAGCCGTCGCGGCGCTCGGGATGGCTCTCGATAGGCGTCTCTTCGTTGACCAGCGCCCCCCGTGACAGCTCTGCCGTCCCGTACACCGCAAACGAGCTGACCAGCACCAAACGTCTGCGCCGGCCGTTGCCCATCGCATCGAGCAGATTGCGCGTCGCGACGACCGTGTTCATATAAATGTTGGTCGCCCCACCACCCATCCCCGCGGCGCAATGGATGATGACGTCGGCATCCACGACGAGCTTCGCGCAATCGGCCCTTGAGAGCAAATTGGCGACCATGACATCCGCGCGACCCGCCTGCGGTCCTTCCAACACGGGTTGCAAACGCCTGAGATTGGAACCGGTCCTGACTTGGCAAATAAGCGCGTGCTCGGTGCGCGTCAGCATGGCCCGAACGGCCGCGCTGCCGACGAAACCCGTGGCCCCGGTAACCAGCACCCTCATCGGCGCCCCTCCTGGGCGAGACGGGTTTGCGCGAGCGTGCCGATCAGGGCGTCCATGAGCCCGCTCACCCGCAGCATTTCGGCGTGCGGGATCGGCGGCGCGGTATCGCGCCGGATGCAGTCGTAGAACGCCCGCAGCAGCCGCCGCATGCCTTCGAAGGCATGAAACTCGGCCCCCAGGAATCGCCGCAGGTTCCCATACGCGCAGCGCCGATAAGCGCGGGCATGGGAAAACGCGGAGAGGACGCGCCCCAGCACGGTCGGCACGGTCTGCGCGGTTTCCACCACGACCGTGCGTTTCTGAAAGTCTACCTGGATCGTGTTCAAGGTTCCGTAGACGCGGAGAGTCTGGCCGGCCGGCCGCGCGTGAGAGCTGATCAGGCCGTAACCGGATACCCGCTCGCCCTGCATCAGAAACCGTAGCTCATCCATCACGGCGTCCGTGACCGCATCGCCGCTCGGCGGCCGGTGGCGGCGGTCGAACGCACAGATCCTCGGGCCGGCATCGGGCATGAATAGCGCGATCTTGTTGACGACATGGTCCAAGACGTTATGAAACAGTTTACCGGGCAGATGATGCACCCAATGCTCGCTATCGCCGAGCAGAGCGCTACCGAAGACACCGCTCAGATCGTAGCCAAACACGCTTTCAACGTGTATGGGCTCGCCCAGCACACCCTCTTCGACGAGCTGGCGTAGCGCCTCGCCCGGTGGATCGTAGTTATACCAGTAATTGATGCAGAGCTTGCGCCCGTGGTGCTCGGCGGCCGCAACGATCTCCTGGGCCGCCTTTAGGTTGCGCGCGAGGGGCTTCTCGACAAATACGTGGCAGCCCGCCTCCATCGCGATGCTCGCGAGCGCGGGGTGCGAGGCGGGTGGTGTCGTGATGTGCAGGACGTCAAGGTGCTGCTCGGCCAGCATGCGGCCGAGATCGGAATACACCGCCGGCAGCGAGTAGCGCGCCGCCATCTGCCGCGCCATGAGCGGCTCAAGATCGCAGACGGCCACCACCTCGGCGTCGTCCAAAACCTGGACCTGCTGGACATGGACATCGGCAAACTTGCCGCAACCCACGATGCCGACGCGAAGTTTCACTCGCTGTCCCTCTCCGGTTGTTTTTAGGACAGAGGATGATAATCTATCGACGGTGGTCTTTCTACGTTCATCGCGGGCCCGATAGTTCGCCTTTCTCCACGTGCTTGGGTTTTGCGTCAGTCCGTTGCGCACGTTCCTCTCCAACCTATATGATGCAAACAGGGCATTTGACCTTTTCGACCGGTGTGCCGAATCCGCGCATACGCTATTCCCGAAACGACGAGAACCTAGGCAGTGAAGATTTCACCTAAGCCCCTGTCCAAAAATTGGGGCTCACGTCTAACGGCTAGTATGGGCGCAAGACACAGTCTCCGCGACGGTCTGATTCGCGGGGCCGGGGGAAGTTTCGCCCTGAAACTTGTCGCGAACGCATTGTCTTTCATCGTCAGCATCCTTCTAGCGCGCCTGTTAGGGGCGGTCGGATACGGCACCTATGCCTACGCCATGGCGCTGGTCAGCTTGTTAAGCGTGCCGGCCAAGCTGGGCCTGCCGAGCTTGATCATTCGTTACGTCGCGGCCTACCAGACCTGCTCGGTTTGGGCTTTGATGCGTGGCCTGTTACTACAGGCAAATCAAGCGGTCCTGCTCATCTCATGGGGGCTTGTAGTGCTGGCGGCGGTTATCGGCTGGGTGCTGAGCGACCGTCTCCCGCCCGAAGGATTGGTGACTTTCTGGCTAGCCCTGGTTCTGTTGCCCTTAGTGGCTCTGAATGCCCTGCGCACAGCAACCCTACGCGGACTCGGCTATGTGCTGCTGGGACAACTGCCTGAAGCGCTGATCAAACCTGGCCTGTTCATCCTGCTAGTTGGGGGCAGCTATTTGCTGTTGGGCGCCGGCCGGTTTAGCGCTGTCTGGGCTATGGGGATGCAGGTGGCTGCTAGTGCCGCTGCCTTTTTGGTGGGCGTGGTGTGGTTAGTCAAGCGGTTGCCGCAGGCGGTTAAGGAGGCCTCCCCAACCTATGAAACCCGGGCGTGGATAAAAAGCGCCCTTCCTCTGCTGGCGCTGGGTAGCCTGCAGGCGATTAACCATGAGACGTCCATCCTCATGGTGGGAGCCATGCAAGGCGCCGAAGCAGCCGGCATATATCAGGTGGCTACGCGGGGGGCTGAGGTAGTCTCGTTTTTCTTGGTCGCCGTCAATATGCCGCTAGGGCCGGTCGTTTCCAGCCTCTACACTACTGGTGAGCTACAGCGCTTACAGCGCATTGTCACCATTAGCGCCCGTGTTATTCTGGTGGGTTCTCTGCCTGTGGCCCTGTGCATGATCATTTTCGGCCCGTGGATCCTGCTGACGGTGTTTGGCTTAGAGTTTGTCCCTGGAGCAACAGCGCTGGCTATTCTCAGTGCAGCGCAAATCGCTAACGCTGGGACAGGCCCTGTAGCGTTGCTGCTGGTTATGACCGGTCATGAGCGCGACACCGCTTCAAGTGTTGGCATAGGCGCTGCCGTCAATGTGACACTGAACGTCCTCCTGATCCCTGTGTGGGGAATTGAAGGGGCGGCAATTGCAACCGCGATCAGCCTGGTGACATGGAATATCCTGCAGGCGGTATGGGTCTACCGGCGGCTTGGCATTGATTCCACCGCGGCTGGGAGCTTGGGTTTGAGGAGTCCCTAGTGAGAAAGCCAGACTTTTTCATTGTCGGAGCGCCGAAGTGTGGACCAACAGCCCTGCGGCATTACTTGAGTCAGCATCCAGATATTTTTTTGCCAGAAAAGGAGATGCATTGCTTTGGCAGTGACCTGCGGTTTACACGTATACACATCATCATTTGACGACCTTATGGAGACACGCCGCTGAACAACAATGGACTTCGCTAAATCCAACAAATTGCGTCAAAAATTCCATTCGCTGATTCCGGGGGGTGGGCACACTTACGCCAAGGGCGATGACCAGTATCCAGAGCATTGTGCTCCCTATCTGGTAAAGGGCCAGGGCTGCCGGGTTTGGGACGCCGACGGCAACGAGTTTATCGAGTATGGGATGGGCCTGCGTGCCATCACTCTCGGACATGCTCAGCCGGAGATCGTTGAGGCTGCCCGCCAGCAGATGCTTCTTGGCGCCAATTTCACCCGGCCAGCCCTCCTTGAGATCGAGTGCGCGGAAGCACTGCTCAGCTTGATCGAAGGCGCGGAAATGGTGAAGTTTGCAAAGAATGGTTCCGATGTCACTACCGCCGCAGTTAAGCTCGCGCGCGCCTACACTGGCAGAGATATGGTCGCAGTATGCGCCGACCATGCCTTCTTTTCGACCGATGATTGGTTCATCGGAAGCACTCCGATGGCGGCGGGAATTCCGCAAGCGATCCGCGCGCTTACCGTCAAATTCCAATACAACAACGTAAGCAGCGTCAACGCACTTTTTGACGCCTATCCTCGCAGAATTGCTGCTCTCATCCTCGAACCTGCAACTCACCTTGAACCCAAGGATCGATTTCTGCCCGAGCTACGACGATTGTGCAGCGAAAATGGCGCTGTGTTGATTTTCGATGAAACGATTACCGGATTTCGCTGGCATCTCAATGGGGCGCAAAAATATTATGGAGTGGTGCCTGATCTCTCAACTTTCGGCAAAGCTTTGGGAAACGGCTTTTCCATATCCGCCCTGTTGGGTCGCAAAGAGATTATGGAACTGGGGGGCCTGCAGCATAGCAAGGATAGAGTGTTTCTTCTCTCGACAACCCACGGCGCCGAGAGCCATTGCCTTGCGGCCGCCATTGCTGTGATAAGATTCTATCGAGAGCAGCAGGTTATTGAACGCCTTTACCGTCAAGGCGAGCGGCTGGCGAAGGGAATACAAAAAGCGATTGATGACAATCGCCTTAACGAACATTTTCTAGTACTCGGTAAGCCCTGCAACCTCATTTACGCAACGAAAGACGAGAAAAAGCAACCGTCGCAACCGTTTCGTACGCTCTTCTTGCAAGAAACAATCAAGCGTGGATTGTTAATGCCGTCGCTAGTGGTAGGCTTTTCACACTCCGATGCAGATGTGGATTACACGACCGGAGCGGTGGCGGAGGCGCTGGCGGTTTACCGCAAGGCTATGGACGAGGGCATAGATAGATACCTTGCAAGCCGCTCTGTTAAACCCGTATTTCGCAAACTCAACTGAGGATAGGACGATCCGAGCCAAGGCAAAAACCTGCCGGCCGCGATCCATCTCGCAGCATGGTCCGTACTCGAAGGCAGTACGCCCGAGCAGGATAACCATGCCGAAGCCCGCATTTAGAACTGCGAACCTGCGTAACCGGACTTCGTGCCCGCGAGCAGCCTTAACTAATACTAAGTGACAAGCCTCTCGATACGCACGAGCTCCAGAAAACCATGGCTAACTCGAACCGGGACCGAGAACTTTATCGGGAAGTCATTGGGTTGCTCCCAGCAGGCGGGAAAGCGACGCGGCTCGCCCCATTGCCTTGCAGCAAAGAGTTATATCCAGTGGGCTTCCGGGCCTTGGACGAAGGTGAGTGCGTGCGTCCGAAAGTGGTCTGTCATTATCTGCTCGAGAAGATGCGATTGGCAGGCGTCATCAAGGTCTACATTGTGTTAGGCAAAGGCAAATGGGACATTCCCGCCTATTTGGGAGATGGCGCAATGTTGGATATGCATTTAGCCTACTTGTTGATGGATTTGCCTTTTGGCGTGCCCTACACCTTGGACCAGGCTTATCCCTTTGTGCAAAGCGCGTTGGTGGCATTTGGTTATCCCGATATTATTTTCAAGACTGACGATGCATTCGTTCGCTTGCTGGCCCGGCAAGCAACCACGAATGCCGATGTCGTGTTGGGGCTCTTCCCTATCGATCAGCCGCAGACATGGGACATGGTGGATGTGGACGACGACGGTCGAATAAATCTCATTGCAATAAAACCTAAAGAGACTCATCTACGCTACGGATGGGGTATTGCTCTCTGGACACCGGTCTTCACACATTTCATGCATGAATATCTTGGCGCTATCCAAAAAGCAAACAAACAGGACAATATGCGGGAGCAGCGAGAACTGATTGTCGGGGACGTTCTCAAGGCTGCAATCGAAAGTGATCTTCGATTGGATGGGGTGGTTTTCCCCTATGACGCCTGTCTCGACATCGGGACACCCGAAAATTTAGTAAAAGCTGTGCGAAACTTTTCCTAGGCATCTTTGCGCAGCGCTATCGCACGCTCAAATTCACAAACTCTCAGGGCGATCAGCCTCGCGCCGCTTCCCATCGAGCAGACAACTGACATTGATGTTGCCCATGACATTGATGGCCGTGCGGCAGCGGTCGAGGAACCAATCGACGGTCAGGAGGATGGCGATATACTCTGTAGGCAACCCGACCGCGTTAAACACCAGGGTCATCGTCACCAAACCGGCCTCGGGGATACCGGCCGCCCCCACCGAGGCGATGACGCTGGTCAACACCACCATAAGCTGTTGCGCAAGGCTTAGATCGAGACCCAGCATCTGCGCCACGAAGAGAGCGGCCATGGCCTCGTAGAGCGCGGTGCCGTCGTTATTGAAATTGGCCCCGACCAGCGCCCCGAGGGTGCCCGAGCGCTCCCGCACCCCCACCCGATCCTTGAGACAAGCATAAGTGACCGGCATGGTCGCGGTCGAGCTCGCGGTCGAGAACGCCATGACCAGGGCGTCGCGCGCGCCCTGGATCGCCTTCCAGGGATGCACCCACGAGCCGAAACGTATGCGTAAAAGATAGTACCCCGCCTGAATAAGCAAGGCCACGATCACGCTCAAGACAAAAAGACCTAGGCTGCGAAAATCGCGGAAGCCACCGGTTCCGACCACGCTGGCCACGATCCCGAATACGGCCAGGGGCACGATCGCGATCACCCGGTGCAGGATGCACGCGAGACACGCCAAGAAAAGCTCGACGAGAGCCTGCGGCGTGCCGAGCGGCCGCGTCCGCTCGCGCCGCAGCGCGATGCCGAAGGCCAAGGCGATCACGATCACGCCCAGCACCTTGCCGTTATCGCCCAAGGGGCCGAGCAGGCTTCTCAAGATCCCTCATGTAGCGCCTTCGCTGATAGTCATCTATCCCAAGCACCGCAGCGCCGGAGGCAGTTCATGGAACCGCCACGAATGCTTTAATGCAGGAGGACCAAGGTATGCGCTATGAACTCTATTACTGGCCCGGCATACAAGGCCGTGGCGAATTCGTGCGGCTCGCGCTCGAGGAGGCGGGCGCCGACTACGTAGACGTAGCGCGTCAGGCGGGGCGCGGCGTCTCGGTGATGATGTGCTTTCTTGAGGGCACTGGAATCGGTCGTTTGCCGTTCGCGCCGCCGTTTCTCAAGGCCGGCGCGCGGGTGATTGCACAGACTGCCAACATCCTGTTGTATCTGGGGCCGCGGCTCGGTCTGGTTCCGAAGGCCGAGGCCGGTCGGCTGTGGGTGCATCAACTGCAGTTGACGATCGCCGACTTTGTAGCGGAGATCCGTGACGTGCATCATCCGATCGCAGGCAGCCTGTATTATGACCAACAGAAGCGCGAGGCGCGGCGTCGCGCCGGATATTTTACGGCGGAACGCGCGCCCAAGTTCCTTCATTATTTTGAGCAGGTGCTTGCCGGCAATCCGAAGGGCAGAGGGTATATGCTCGGTCGCAACTTGTCCTACGTCGATCTGTCGATCTTCCAGCTCATCGCCGGGCTGCGCTATGCCTGCCCGAAGACGATGAAGGGCTTGGAACCGAAGTATCCGGGCCTGCTGGCGCTGCACGACAAGGTCGCGGCGCGCCCGAACATCACCGCCTATCTGGTTTCCGAGCGGCGTATCCCGTTCAACGAAGACGACATCTTTCGGCATTATCCGGAGCTAGTGTAGTGCTTCGTTGTTCTTGGAACTTAAACGGCGATTGGCACGAATGACCTTCTGCAGAATGTCATTGGCCTTGGCGGTCCAGACGAAGGGCTTGGGGTCGCGATTATGCACGGCGATA
>JBOIDL010000081.1:0-15989 GCA_050740435.1 Gammaproteobacteria bacterium | reverse complement strand
CACACCCCGCTGTTTCAAGAACAACCTGCCTGCTACGCGGCACTACGTTTCAGGCACCATCCAAGACCGGCCATTGATTCTCCTGAGGTTTTTCCTATTCGCTCAGCTTGGACTGTAGAAGACGAGCTTGGGCCTTAGCGGTCTCGACGCGCAAGTGTTGCGGCAAATAAATTTATCACCCTCGCCGAGCGCTCCCCGACAGTGTTTTTTCCAGCTCCAGCCGCCCCGTGAGCAGGATGATCATTAAAATATGTCGATACTAAGCGTGATCGAGAACTCGGCGACAGCTCCTGGCTCGAGTTCGCACACATCGGCACGTGCGTGGCCCCTATGCAGGAGGTTCAACGCATCCGGCGGAGCTGTGAGAGGTTCCAGCGCGATGGCTGGCCGCCCAGCGGGTGTATAGAGCTGCAAATGGCGCACGCTCAAGCTGTCGCCCGATACACTGCGCCGAACTCGAACTAGCGCTTCAGCACCGCCTGATAGTGTGACAGGGGTTTGCTCCTCAACGCAACAGCTTATCCCGTCCGCCTCATAGCGAAGGTCAGTAAAAATATCGTCCCAATGATCCCCGATGTGGAGCCAACGCCCGTTGCGGAAATCATCATGGTCTCCCACTGGGATAATCCGCCCTGTGGGGATTGGCTCGGCTGCGGAATCAAGCTCCCACCGGCCATCAGCCGGGATGAAGACCCGGCAGGCCCCGCCACGGTGCAGATACGGGTGCCAACCCACGTTGATAGGTTGGATGATGGTACTCGGGTTCGATAACGTGATGGTCGACGTCAACGTGCATGGACCAACCTTAATGCGGTGCTCGGCCATGAATTCGTAGGGGAATGCGTCGTTCGACCGGGCAATATCACCCGGGCTGACCGCGACCGTACACGCTATGGTATTAACCTCATGGTCGCGCACGTGCCATTTCAAGTTTCGCAGGAAACCGTGGCGCGTTGGCGTGATAGAGTACTCCTTACCGCGGTAACCGAAACGTCCGCACTGATTAGCGCCCACTCGCCCGGGCGTAGGCCCAAGGATGGGCATACCGTAACTTGTTGGCCGCATTAGCAGGCTCGCGCAATCGACGGCCTCGATGACCGGTAGGGCCCAGGCCCAGGTGCTTGCCTGGAACGAGAACGCCGTAACCGTAGCTCCAAAGCATGGGACGACGACTGCGACGGTGAGGCCCTCGACACCCACGTGCCTCACCGGGAAGCATTCAAACGCTTCGTTGTCAGCTACCACCGTAATCACTCACCGTCAAGCATGCCACACGAGGGCACGTTTCCAGCACTGAGTTACTACCCAAGCGTGCTATAAGCAGCACACATCCTCGAGACGCTTCTGCTTGTCGACCATAACCCTTTTTGCTAAGGGTCTACCATAGCTGCGTACCTAGGGGAACAATGTAGTGCGAGATCCTATGCAAGGACTACCGCGTTTGACAACTCACTGGGCCATCAGTACCCTTCCTTTTGACAAAAAAGGGCGTTTATTCTTTCTAGGGCGGCCCTAGCCCCAACCACATGCCGGGCGAACTTTATTGCCAGACGTCACGGTGAAAGAATCCATACTCATACCCCACCCCATGACACGCCGAAACATCGATCTCTACGCGGCCCTCGCGCGCCAGTTGCGCACCGACTCGATCCGCTGCTCGACGGCTGCGGGCTCCGGCCATCCGACGTCATCGCTGTCGGCCGCCGATCTGACGGCCGTCCTCCTCGCCGGCCATCTCCGCTATGACTGGGCGAAGCCGAAGGGCCCCGCGAACGATCACCTGATCTTCAGCAAGGGCCACGCCTCGCCGCTGAACTATGCGCTTCTGCGCGCGGCCGGTGCGATCACCGACGCCGAGCTTATGACGTTCCGCAAGCTCGGGAGCCGCCTCGAGGGCCATCCGACGCCGGTCCTCCCGTGGATCGACGTCGCCACCGGGTCGCTCGGCCAGGGTCTGCCGATCGCCGTCGGGATCGCCCTCGCAGGCCAGCGCGTGCTCGTCGCGCCCTACCACGTGTGGACGCTCACGGGCGACAGCGAGCTCGCGGAGGGTTCCATCTGGGAGGGGCTCAACCACGCGGGTCAGGAGCGCCTGTCCAACTTCACCGCGATCTTCGACGTCAACCGGCTCGGGCAGCGCGGCCCGACCGGGCTCGAGTGGGACCTCGACGGCTACGCCGCACGGGTGAAGGCATTCGGCTGCGACCCGATCGTGATCGACGGCCACGATCTGGCAGCGATCGACGATGCGTTCGCCCACGCGCGGAGCGCCGGGCGGCCGACCGTGATCGTTGCCAAGACCGTCAAGGGCAGGGGCGTGTCGTTTCTCGAGGACAAGGAAGGCTGGCACGGCAAGGCGCTCGACGGCCAGCAGGCGAAGCAAGCGCTCGCGGAGATCGGCGACGTCCCGTCGCGCACCTTCCCGACATTGAAGCCCGATCCATGGCAGGCGCCGATACGGCCGGCGCCCCGGAAGCCCGAGTGGAAGACGTACAGCGAGCCGCTCGCGACCCGGAAGGCGTATGGGGAGGCGCTCGCGGCACTCGGCGCGGCGCGCAGCGATGTGGTCATCCTCGACGCGGAGGTCAGCAACTCGACGCACGCCGAGGACTTCAAGCAGACCGCGGCCGATCGCTTCTTCGAGATGTACATCGCCGAGCAGCAAATGGTCGCGGCCGCCGTCGGCATGCAGGTGGTCGGGCTCGTCCCGTTCGCGTCGACGTTCGCGGCGTTCATGACCCGGGCGTTCGACTTCGTCCGCATGGCGGCGATTTCGCGCGCGAGCATCCGCCTCTCGGGCTCGCATGCCGGCGTGTCGATCGGCGAGGACGGTCCATCGCAGATGGCGCTCGAGGACCTGGCGATGATGCGCGCCGTCCACGGGAGCACGGTCCTCTATCCATGCGACGCGAACCAGACCGCGCGCCTGGTCGGTCTCATGGTGGAGCGCGAAGGCATCAGCTACATCCGCACGACACGCGAGAAGACGCCGATCCTCTACACCGACCGTCTCGAGGAGTTTCGCGTCGGTGGGAGCCGCATCGTGCGTGGCGGGCAGCCGGGCGACGCAGTCGCCGTGATCGCGGCGGGCATCACCGTCCACGAGGCAATCAAGGCCGCCGATCAACTGAAGGCGACGATCAAGGTCCGGGTGATCGATGCGTACTCCGTGAAGCCGATCGATGCCGTTGCTCTCGTGGACGCGGTGCGAGCCACCGGCGGGCGACTCTGCGTCGTGGAGGACCACTGGGCCGAGGGTGGGCTCGGCGAGGCGGTGCTGGCGGCGCTCGCGGAGGCCGGTGTCGCGGGTGAGATCGTGGGCTTCCGGCATCTCGCGGTGCGCGCCATGCCAGGATCGGGCAAACCCGCTGAGCTGATCGAGGCGGCCGGAATCTCCGCGAAGCACATCGCGGATGCGGTGAAGGAGCTCGCCGGCTCCGGGCGCGATCGATGAGCGCGATCGCCCTCGCGCCATCGATCCTCTCCGCCGACTTCGCGCGGCTAGGCGAGCAGGTCGCCGAGGTGGAAGCGGCGGGCGCCGACCGGATCCACGTCGACGTGATGGACGGGCACTTCGTCCCGAACATCACGATCGGGCCTCTCGTGATCCGCGCACTCCGGCGGATCACCCGGCTGCCGCTGGAGGCGCACCTCATGATCACGGAGCCCGATCGCTACCTCGAAGCGTTCGCCGAGGCCGGAGCCGACGGGCTCACCGTGCACGTGGAAGGTGCCATCCATCTCCACCGCACGCTCGAGTCGATCGTGAAGCTCGGCAGGCGCGTGGGCCTCGCACTCAACCCCGCTACGCCCGCCGCTGTGCTGGACGAGGTACTGTCCGAGCTCGACCTCGTTCTCGTGATGACGGTGGATCCGGGGTTCGGTGGGCAGGACTTCATCGCCAGCACCGTTCCCAAGATCCGTCGTATCCGTGAGCTTATCGACCGCGTCCGGCCCGCGTGCGAGCTCGAGGTGGACGGCGGCATCCACCCCGCGACGGCGCCCCTAGTGGTCGCGGCGGGGGCGCGAGTGCTGGTGGCCGGCTCCGCCGTTTTCGAGGATCCCGCCGGCGTCCGAGCCGGGATGCAACGCCTCCGGAGGTGCGCATGCAAGTCGGCATGATCGGTCTCGGGCGCATGGGCGCCAACATGGTGCGGCGCTTCATGCGCGGCGGTCACCAGTGCGTAGTCCATGACGTCTCAAAGGAGGCGGTACAGGCGCTCGCCCGAGAGGGCGCAGGCGGCGCCACATCGATGGAGGATCTCGTCGCTCGCCTCGCGAAGCCACGGATCGTCTGGCTCATGGTGCCAGCCGCGGTCGTCGAGGCCACGCTGGAGAATCTTGTCCCTTGCCTCGGGGCGGGCGACGTCGTCGTCGACGGCGGGAATTCCTACTACCGTGACGACATCGAGCGCGCAAAGCAGCTCGCCGAGCGACGCCTTCACTACGTCGACTGCGGGACGAGCGGCGGCGTGTGGGGCGTCGAGCGGGGTTATTGTCTCATGATCGGCGGCGAGCCCGACGTCGTGCAGCGTCTCGACCCGCTCTTCGCCACGCTCGCGCCCGGCGCCGGTGCGATCAGCCCCACGCCCGGTCGCGCGAACGAAGCCGGCACGGCCGAGCAGGGCTACCTCCGTTGCGGCCCGAACGGTGCCGGGCATTTCGTCAAGATGGTGCACAACGGCATCGAGTACGGGTTGATGGCAGCCTACGCCGAGGGCCTCAACATTTTGCGGCACGCGAACGTCGGGAAGCGCCCCCGGGCGATGGACGCGGAGACGCCGCCGCTTCGCAACCCGGAGTACTACCAGTACGACCTGAACCTGGCCGACATCGCGGAAGTATGGCGGCGCGGCAGCGTGATCGCCTCGTGGCTCCTCGATCTGACGGCGGCGGCGCTCGCGCGGGACCCGGCGCTCGCGGACTTCTCCGGACGGGTGTCGGACTCCGGCGAGGGGCGCTGGACGCTCGACGCAGCCATCGACGAAGCAGTGCCCGCACATGTCCTCGCCGCCGCGCTGTTCGAGCGCTTCACCTCGCAGGGCGAGGCCAACTTCCAGGACCGGCTGCTCTCGGCCATGCGGCTCGGGTTCGGCGGCCACCTCGAGAAGGGACCGCGGAAATGAGCGCTCCCCGCTCCGATGCGCTCGTTTTCTTCGGCGTCACCGGAGATCTCGCCGCCAAGAAGATCTTCCCGGCGCTGCACGCGATGGCCCGGCGCGGCCACCTCGAGGTTCCCGTCGTCGGGGTAGCGCGGGGCGGCTGGACGCTCGAGCGCCTCAAAGCACGCGCCCGCGAGAGCATCGAGCAGCACGGCGGGGGCGTGGACGAGACCGCCTTCGCGCAGCTCACGAGCCGGCTCCGCTTCCTCCGGGGCGCCTACGAGGACGAGGCCACGTACGCCGACCTGCGCAAGGCGCTCGGCGATACCACGCGGCCGCTCCACTACCTCGCTATCCCGCCGAGCCTGTTCCCAACGGTGGTTCAGGGGCTGGCCCGGTCAGGCTGCGCGCGCGGAGCGCGCGTGGTTTTGGAGAAGCCGTTTGGTCGCGACCTGCCATCGGCGGAGGCGCTGAACGCGACCTTGCACGCTGTGTTCGACGAGTCGTCCATCTTCCGCATCGACCACTACCTGGGGAAGGAGCCGGTGCAGAACCTCCTCCTCTTCCGCTTCGCGAACACATTCCTCGAGCCGATCTGGAGCCGCAACTATGTCGAGAGCGTGCAGATCACGATGGCCGAGCGGTTCGGCGTGGAGGGGCGGGGGCGGTTCTACGAGGAAGCCGGAGCGATCCGCGACGTGATCCAGAACCACATGCTTCAGGTGGTAGGCTTCCTCGCCATGGAGCCGCCGGCGACCACCTACCATGAGTCGATCCGCGACGAGCAGGTGAAGGTCTTCCGAATGATCCGCCCGCTCAGCGCCGAGGACCTGGTGCGGGGGCAGTTCCGTGGCTACCGACAGGAGGAGGGCGTCGCGCCCAACTCGAACGTCGAGACGTTCGCCGCCATGCGCCTGCACATCGACTCCTGGCGCTGGGACGGCGTGCCGTTCTTCATCCGGGCTGGCAAATGTCTCGCTGTGACCACCACCGAGGTACTGGTCACGCTCCGGCCTCCTCCGCTCAGCAAGCTCTGCCCGCATGAGACGAACTACGTGCGCTTCCGTCTCAACCCCGACGTGACGATCGCGATCGGCGCACGGGTGAAGCGACCGGGAGAGCAGATGACCACCGATCCGACCGAGCTTCGGGTCGTTCACCAACCGAATGGAGAGGCGATGGACGCCTATGAGCGTCTGCTCGGCGAAGCGATGGAGGGCGATCCGACGCTCTTCGCGCGCGAGGACAGCGTCGCGGCGGCATGGGCGATCGTGCAGCCTATCCTCGGTGGCACGACCCCGGTCCACACCTACGAGCCCGGCTCCTGGGGACCGGCCGAGGCCACGCGCCTCACGGCCGAGGTCGGCGGCTGGCACTCGCCGGGGGGCGGGCCGGAGGAACCATGAACGGGACCGGACGGGTTCACGACGCGGGCCAGAGCATCTGGCTCGACCACATCACGCGCGGCCTCCTCGGGAGCGGCGGTCTCCGTCGGTACATCGACGAGCTCTCGGTGACCGGTCTCACCTCGAACCCGACGATCTTCGACCACGCGATCCGGAGCGGCCGGGACTATGACGTCGGCATCCGGGAGAAACTCGCGGCCGGCCTGGCAGGAGAGAGGCTCTTCTTTGAGCTCGCGCTCGAGGATCTGACGCAGGCGGCCGATCTCTTCCGGCCGATTCATGAGGCGACGAACCGCATCGACGGCTGGGTGTCGCTCGAGCTCTCGCCGACGCTCGCGTACGACACGAAGGGATCGGTGGCGGCCGCGAAGGAGCTCCACGCCCGGGCGCGGCGGCAGAATCTCTTCATCAAGATCCCGGGAACCCGCGAGGGCGGTCCCGCCATCGAGGAGGCGATCTTCGCGGGCGTGCCGGTGAACGTGACGCTCCTCTTCTCGCGTGAGCAGTACCTCGTGGCGGCGGACGCCTACATGCGGGGGATCGAGCGGCGCGTGGCCGCCGGGCTCAACGCACACGTGCCGTCGGTCGCCTCGCTCTTCGTGAGCCGCTGGGACGTGGCGGTGGCCGACCGCGCGCCGCCCGCTCTGCGCGGCCGGCTCGGTATCGCGATGGCGAAGAGGACGTACAGGGCCTACCGCGAGCTCCTAGCCTCGGATCGCTGGCTTCGGCTGCTAAACCGCGGCGCGCGCTCGCAGCGCCTCCTCTGGGCCAGCACCGGGACGAAGGACCCGACGGTATCCGACGTACTCTACGTGGTCTCCCTCGCCGCCCCGCACACCGTGAATACTATGCCGGAGAAGACGCTCCTCGCCCTCGCCGACCACGGCGAGATCGGCGCTATGCTGCCCCACGACGGCGGGGACGCCGAGGAGGTGCTCGGCGGCTTCCGCCAGGCGGGGATTGACCTCGACAAGCTCGCCGCGACGCTGCAGGCGGACGGCGCCGGGGCGTTCGTCAAGTCATGGGAGGATCTTCTCGCTTGCATCGGCGAGAAGTCCGAGAGCCTGCTCAGGGCGGGCTGAGCATGGTGATCAGGCGGCTCGCGGCACGATGAAAGCTACGCGGCCGGCCCTGCTGCTCGCGGGGGACGTCGGTGCCACGAAGACGAACCTGGCGCTCTTCACGGCCGCAGGCGAAGTGCTCACTCCCGTTGCCGAGGCGCATTTCGTCAACGACGGCTATGCGGGCTTGGAGGACGTCGTCCAGACCTTTCTCGCACGCGAGGGGTGCGTCCCGACAGCGGCCTGCTTCGGCGTGGCCGGGCCGGTCGCCGACGGCCACGCCCGGATGCCGAACCTCGGCTGGCGGATCGACGCGCTCGGCCTCGGGCGGCTGCTCGCGCTCGAGCGCGTGGTGCTCCTGAACGACCTCGAGGCGACGGCGTACGGCATCGCGACGCTTCCTTCCGAGCGGCTCGTGGTCCTCAACCCGGGCGTCTCGGCCGCCGGTGGCAACGCCGCGCTCATCGCGGCCGGCACCGGTCTCGGCGAAGCGGTGCTCTACTGGGACGGGACACGCCACCGCGTCTGCGGGTCGGAGGGCGGCCACGCCGACTTCGCGCCCGGCAACGCGGAGGAGATACAGATCCTCGCGCGGCTGATGGAGCGCTTTGGCCACGTGAGCTGGGAGCACCTCGTCTCCGCGGCCCCGGGATCCACAACATCTACAGCGCGCTCGAGACGCCCGAGGCGCCCGACGTCGCCGCTCGCATCGAGGCAGCCGAGGACGCGAGCGCGACGATCACGGAACTCGGGCTCGCACGAACGTCGGCGCGCTGCACGCGAGCGCTCGACGTATTCGTCTCGGCCTACGGCGCCGAGGCGGGCAACCTCGCTCTCAAGGCCCTCGCCACTGGCGCAGTGTACGTAGGCGGAGGCATCGCGCCGGCGATCCTTCCGAAGCTCGAGGACGGCACCTTCGTGCGCGCGTTTACGGCCAAGGGACGGTTCGCCGAGTGGCTCGCGCGCATCCCCGTGAAGGTCATCCTCGATCCGAAGACGGCGCTCCGAGGCGCCGCCGCTTACCTCGCCGGCATGGAGGTTCGCTCATGACCGGGGACCTCGACATGGATCCGCGATACCAACCCATCGAAAATTACGGCGTCATCGGCAACCTGCGTACGGCAGCGCTTGTCGGCATGGACGGATCCATCGCGATCGAGCGGATCAGCGTAGAGGACTTGCGGGCAGATGCCTCCGGCGTGCTAATCGAGCAGATAGCGTCCCTCGCCTATCGGTCTTTCCGGGAACCCCCTTGGCATGACGATCGCGAGAGGCCACGCCTGCATTTCGGTCTCGGTGTCGATTTAATGCGACGTAACGCCCTGGCCTTGATCGCCAAGGCTAAGGAGTCGGGCACCATCGTCGGTTACGCGCTTGGCTATGAGGTGCTTCAAGAGAGCGAAGACCCTCGGGATCTCACGCTCGGCGCTATCTCCGGAACGACGGCGCTTGATTATCTATTCGACGAGGGCAAGCACCTATTCTATACGGATACGGTCTGCGTGGACCCCGGAGCCCGGAGGCGACAGATCGCCTATAGCCTCGCGGTCGCGCTGTTCCCTGTGCTTAGCAGTATGGGATTTACTTACCACCTCGCGCGCACCGCGAGCAACGCGGCAGCGATCCGAGCCCTTTTTGCCAAGCTCGGCTTCGAAGAGCTATCCGTGCGTGACGCCGTATTCGCAGATCGAACGTATTGGTTGCTTAGGCTTTGAAGCATGGCCTTTGGCTCGCGCTTGGGCAATTTGCCGGCGCTCACGCCGGCCCGGATGATTGACCGATCCTATTCCGCCGGCTCAGCCCGGCCAGCGCCTCGCCCAAGATCAAACAGGCAACGCTGTCCGGCTCGGTCGTCATCCGCTCGAATGAACCCCTTCATGCGACGGTTGCGAGTGTTCTCCTTGAACCACTTCAGGGTTTCTTGGCCATCAGTTTTTCCTTGCCGAGCGATAGGAAATCTTGACCTCGCGTCTCGTCGAACGCATCATGACAGCATAACTCTTGCTGTCATGACGCCATGAGAACCACCGTTGGCTTGGCGTGGGTGGCGCTGCCAGGTTTTGTCCGCCTGGCGACCCGTCGCGGTATTTTCTCGAAACCACTCGCCGTGGAGGATGCGCTTTCCATGGTGCGGGCCTGGCTCGCCGAGCCGCAGGCGAGCGTGCTGCATCCGACCGCTCGCCACGCCTAAATTTTCGCGAGGCTGCTGATCGCCGCAGGGACCGGCGGCAATCTCACTACGGACGCGCATCTGGCCGCGCTCGCCATCGAGCATGGCGCCACACTGGGGTCGTTTGACGGCGATTTCGAACGCTTCAGCGGCCTTGCGTTTGAAGCGCTCGGCGAAGCACCCTAGGCGATTCACGTCAGGCCTCGACCGAGAAAACCAGGTCTGTCCTGGTCTGTTCACTAATTTTCATCATTGCGCGCGTTCCGGGACCCGTCCGCCGACTGACTTGAGAAAGGGAACGACCGTCTGCTCATAGTGGGCTCGACAAGGCTCCATCCCTACTTCGACGGCGTGGGTGGGCAATTTCGGAAAGATCCGCGTAAAAGAAGTCCCGCCACTCGGACCATGGTAGGTCGCTGCGGATTGCCTTCGTGGTGGCCAGTTTCGATCCGTTCCACCAGGTATCGAGCTGAGTCCGCTTGACGTGAAGCCACGAACCCTGGCATGGAGGTCTCAAAGCCAGCTCGTGCACTGTTCGCTGCTTGTGCGTGAAGCGACCTGCCTACGAGTTGAAATGCCGCGAGATAGTCGTTGGCCGCCTTCGTCACGTGCATGGCACAGGTGACGCCAAGTCGATCCTCTCGATGGATGCCACGGCTGTGGATGGAAGCGCCGGGCAGAGATTCAGGTGCGTGGCGATTCCTACGATCAAGTCGGAGTGGTCACGGAGGCACGCCTCCTCGCGCTCGGCGAGGAGTTGCTGCACGACGGCGAGATACGACAGGTTAGGGTTGTCCATTGCTACCACTCTATGTCGGCCTAGCGCGAGCGTAACCGGGCGCCGCGGCGCGCAGCGCTGCGGGAACCCAACAGCCACGCTGTTGGCCACTCCGGTCGACGCATATGTTAGCTCTCACTTTACGATTCCCATCGATATGTCGTCACGCACGTGGCTTATGTCGATCTTGAGACCGTGACGCTTATGCACCAGTATCCACAAATAGAGTCCTGAGTTGCGCAAGAACTCAAGGTCCTCGTCCCCCTTCGGCAATCTCAATGTCGGTCCAGTTGAGTGGATTATGTCGTGCCTCAGCGCATCAAGCGCAAGCAGACGGTCTCGGTCGAACCTAAATCGGTGAAGACCCGAAAAGGGTTCCTTCGGTGGACAGAGCTGAAAGACGCGTTCGGCCTTCTTGATCAACGAATCCCTCTCAAGTGTTTGCAGTTGGCTCTCAATGACCTTCACGAGTAACTCATCAAACGATTGATCCTCCACGTCTCCAAGTGGAACCTTTCGATCGCGGAGCTGAGGCAACCAATCAGTTGGAGCGACCATCGCGCGTACCTTGCAGCAGTCGAACAATGCGGCGTCGAGAATCGAATGCCCGAATACAAGAGACGCGGCATCCAAGGAGGATTCGAAGGTGTGAACTGCCTGCTGCGTCATTTTGCGCGGGGCTTTGCCCGCGTGTCCGTCCCGCACATAGGCAAGCGGGTCCACCAACATCTTCGACATCTCTTGGTCAGATACCAGGCTCTTTACGAACGCGGTGTGCTGCTCGTGGATTTTGGAAGCGGCGGACGGCAACCCAAACTGCCCTAGCGTCCGGAAGGTCTGAATTCTCGACCACTGGGTTGTAAGGCGCTCCCAGATTTGTGTGAATAGCTGCTCTGGCGTGAGCATATGTTGTGAGACAACTCGCGCTCTGTTGGTTGGCGCGCTTAGCGCCGTCGCGATCGCCGTTATCCAAGCCTGTGATCCTATCCACGCTTATCTTCCGTTCCAAAAGCGGTGGCCTCGGCGCTGCGCGCCGACCAATTAGAAGTAGACCTCCTAAATTACGCCTTGGCTTTATGTCACCGGTGAAGGCTAATCCGAGACCTAGCGACGAGCCCCTTAGGTTAAGAGGCCATTGGTCGATGTTTGGACCTCAAATCCCCAAAGACTTTTTAGATCTCACTCTCAGGGATTCCAAACCCCGGCTTCGCAATCAGGTCCGAGAGAAGCTTCGTTTGAAGCATTCCGCACCGTGTTGGTGTTCCTCGGCCACGCCGATGTCTCGACCACCATGATCTATACCTATGTGCTGAACCACGGCGAGTACGGACCACCTGCGCCGACGCCAGCCGGTCGTACCGCATCGTTCGGGTAGCCGCGACGTAATAACACGTTGATTTCCTCGCGCACGGCTAGGCGTTGGCGGGAGTAGCACCCCCCGTTTGTGCTATCTTCCCGGCGATGGAGAAGCCGTCCGAATCGAAAGCCCGCTGGCAGTTCTGGATCGACTGCGGCGGTACGTTTACCGATATCGTCGCCCGCAGGCCCGACGGGCGGCTCTTGACCCACAAGCTGCTCTCCGAAAATCCGGGACGATATGCCGACGCGGCGCTCGCCGGCATTCGTTATTTTTTGGGCCTCGGTCCTGACGCGCCGATCCCGAGCGAGCGGATCGAGTCGGTGAAGATGGGCACGACTGTCGCGACCAATGCCCTGCTCGAGCGCAAGGGCGAGCCGACGCTGTTGGTGGTGACTAAGGGTTTCCGCGATGCCTTGCGCATCGGTTACCAGAACCGGCCCGATATCTTCGCGCGGCACATCATCATGCCGGAGATGCTCTATGCAGGCGTGATCGAGGTGAGGGAGCGCATCGGCCCCCGTGGCGAGGTGCTCGTACCGCTCGACTTGGAAGGGGCTGAAAACGCGATGCGGGCCGCGTTTGCCCGCGGCTTGCGCGCGGTCGCGATCGTTTTCATGCACGGCTATCGTTATCCGGCCCACGAGCGGCAGGTGGCGCAGGCGGCCCGTGAGATCGGCTTCACGCAGCTTTCGGCATCGCACGAAGTCAGCCCGCTGATGAAATTCGTGAGTCGGGGCGAAACCGCGGTCGCGGACGCCTATCTCTCCCCGATCCTCTGCCGCTACGTCGAGTGCATGGCACGGGAGCTTCATGGCTCGCGTTTACTGTTCATGCAATCCAATGGCGCGCTGGCAGAAGCCCACCGGTTCCGCGGCAAGGACAGCATCCTCTCCGGCCCGGCAGGCGGGGTGGTCGGGGCGGTCAGGACGGCGCTCGCCGCGGGATTCGACAAGGTGATCGGTTTCGATATGGGCGGCACCTCCACCGACGTCTCCCATTACGCGGGCGAGTTCGAACGCAGCTTCGAAACGCAAGTCGCCGGGGTACGGTTGCGCGCCCCCATGCTGTGCATCCACACGGTGGCGGCCGGCGGCGGCTCCATTCTTCATTTCGACGGCATGCGCTATCGAGTAGGCCCGGAGTCGGCAGGGGCCTACCCCGGGCCGGCTTGTTATCGCACCAACGGACCGCTCACCATCACCGACTGCAACGTGATGCTAGGCAAACTGCAACGGAAGTTTTTTCCGTGCGTATTTGGCGCGTGCGGCGATCAGCCGCTCGATACCGAGATCGTGCGAGGAAAGTTCGAGAATCTCGCAGCGGAGATCACGGCCGCCACCGGCGATAGCCGAGCGCCGCTGGAAGTGGCCGAGGGCTTCGTCCAGGTCGCGATAGAAAATATGGCCAATGCCATCAAGAAGATTTCGGTGCAACGCGGGTACGATGTCACCGCCTATTGTCTATGCTGTTTCGGCGGGGCGGCCGGACAACATGCTTGCTTGGTCGCCGACGCTTTGGCGATGGATAAAGTCTTCATTCACGTTCACGCCGGTGTGCTTTCCGCCTATGGCATGGGGCTCGCCGAGGTGAGCGTCATGCGCGAGCGCGCCATCGAAGTGAGGCTCGATCCGGCGCTAATGCCCGGCCTGCGCACCGTGTTCGAGGAGCTTGCGGCGGAAGGCCGCGAGGATTTGAGCGATCACGGGAGTCCGCGCTGGCGTGTGGCCGAGCGCGCGCATCTGCGTTACGAGGGAACGGACTCGGCGTTGACGGTCGATTTTGGCGCGCCGAATCAAATGATCGAGCAGTTCGAGCAGCACTACCGCCAACGCTACGGTTTCTTGATGGCCGATCGCCCCGTCGTCGTTGAATCGGTTGCCGTCGAAGTCACGGGGTTGGGAGACGTATCGGAAGAACGCCCGCTGCCTCCGTCCCATGCCGCGAAGCAAGACACGGCCGGCTCTCCGTCACCCGCTGAGATTGTGACCATGCATAGCGGCGGCCGTGAGCATCCCACACCGATCTATGAACGGGATAAGCTTCGGCCCGGCGATCGGATCGCCGGACCCGCGATCATCGCCGAAGCCAACGCAACCACCGTGATCGAGCCGGGCTGGCAGGCCGCCGTCACGCCGCAAAACTCACTTGTGCTCACACGCAGCGTCCCGCGCCCGAAAAGCACCGCGCTTGGCGCCCGGGCCGATCCGGTGATGCTGGAAATATTCAGCAACCTGTTCATGTCGATCGCCGAGCGGATGGGCGCAGCGCTCGCCAACACCGCTTACTCGGTCAACATCAAAGAGCGCCTGGACTTCTCTTGCGCGCTCTTCGATGCCGGGGGGCAGTTGATCGCCAACGCGCCTCACCTGCCCGTGCACCTCGGCTCGATGAGCGAGAGCGTGCGAGCGGTGAGGCACGCGAACGCCGGCAAGATGCGTCCGGGTGATGTCTACCTGCTGAACGCACCTTACCGCGGTGGCACGCACCTCCCGGACATGACTGTCATCACACCGGTATTCGGGGAGGGGGGCGAGCGCATTTTGTTCTACCTCGGTTCGCGCGGACATCACGCCGACATCGGCGGTATAACGCCGGGCTCCATGCCCCCGGAGAGCCGCCATATCGAGGAAGAGGGGGTGTTGATCGACAACTTCCTGCTGGTCGAGCAAGGCCGCTTGCGCGAGGGCGAGCTATTGAAGATCCTCACCTCGGGCCCCTATCCCGCACGCAACCCGCCGCAGAATGTGGCCGACCTACGCGCGATGATCGCCGCCAACGAAAAGGGCGTGCAGGAGCTCCGCCGCATGGCGTCTTACTTCGGTCTGAAAACCGTGCAGGCCTATATGCGGCACGTGCAAGATAACGCCGAGGAGTCGGTGCGACGAGCGATCGAGGTGCTGCGTGACGGTGAGTTCACTTACGAGATGGACCACGGCGCGGCGATCAAGGTCAAGATCACGATAGACAGGATCGCGCGCGCCGCGGTGATCGACTTTACCGGCACCTCGCCGCAGCAGGCGAACAACTTCAACGCACCGGCGGCCGTGACCCTGGCCGCCGTGATTTACGTGTTCCGGACACTCGTCGACGATGACATCCCGCTCAACGCCGGGTGCCTCAAGCCCTTGACAGTTATCATCCCGGCGGGCTCGATGCTCAATCCGCGTTACCCGGCGGCGGTGGTGGCGGGCAATGTCGAGACCTCGCAGTATGTCACCGACGCGCTCTACGGGGCGCTCGGGGTGATGGCCGCCGCGCAAGGCACGATGAACAACTTCACCTTCGGCAATGAAAAATATCAATACTATGAGACCATCGCCGGTGGCGCGGGCGCGGGCGAGGGCTTCGACGGCACCGACTGCGTGCAGACCCACATGACGAACACCCGCTTGACGGATCCCGAAGTCTTGGAGTGGCGCTTCCCGGTGTTGCTTGAGAGCTTTCACATTCGCCACGGCAGCGGCGGCCGGGGCCGATACCGCGGGGGCGACGGCGCGGTGCGCCGGGTGCGGTTCCTGGAAACGATGAACGCGGCGATCCTATCGAGCCACCGGCGCGTACCGCCCTACGGCCTCGCGGGCGGCGAGCCGGGTGAGATCGGGCGCAACTCGGTGGAGCGGGCCGCCGGTACGGTGGAATCCTTGGGCGGCTGCGCGGAAACCATGATGCGGCCTGGCGATGTCTTCGTCATTGAAACCCCTGGCGGTGGTGGCTACGGAACGGCCCGGACCCCGGGCCCCAGGTGAACCCGGATTACAGTCACTTTTTGGGAAAGGCTCTCGCACGTCCTTAGCTTTGCCGAGTATAACCGGCTGACGCGGGCGATCTGGGTTGCGCAATTGCGAGGCTCAGAGAATGGGGCAGGTGCGCCGGTACAATCGGAACCGGGCGTAACCCTGCCAGGGCGTGAAAGGGGAGCGGCAAAGATCGTGATATACAATCATTGACAATCTTTGGATATTATAGTCATACTTGAAAAAGGGAAGTGAATACCATGCACGTTTCGCTGACCCAGGAGCTTGAAGAGATCGTCAAACGCAAAGTCGCTACCGGCCTTTACAACAACGCCAGCGAGGTGATCCGGGAAGCGCTGCGTTTCATGGAGAGCAATG
>JBOIDL010000080.1:0-15994 GCA_050740435.1 Gammaproteobacteria bacterium | reverse complement strand
ATATCGCCGTGCATAATCGCGACCCCAAGCCCTTCGTCTGGACCGCCAAGGCCAATGACATTCTGCAGAAGGTCATTCGTGCCAATCGCCGTTTAAGTTCCAAGAACAACGAAGCACTACACTAGCTGCTTGCGGATATCATTGTGGTGCCGCGGCTGGAGGCGCGCCGCCGGAACGCCGATCTTAGCGATCTGATTCCTCAGATCCTCGATAGGCTGAAACTTCCTGACTCCGGGCTTGGCTTGGTTCTTCGGCAGCACCACAATCCCGGCGAAGACACCGCGATTAATGCTTTCCTCGGCATGATGCTGCGGATGGTCGTGGAAAGGCCACACACCTATGGTGTCTTCGGTGGCGCAAAAGGTGTAAGTCCAGGAATGGCCGGGGCAAATCTCGTCTGAACGTCGGCCGTCCTTGCTCTGCGTACCGAACGGCCACGCCCCATCGGAATCGATGCCATAGAACAACCCGTGCAGGTGCAAGCTATGTGGCATGCCGTCGGCGTTGTAGACGTGGATTCGCAGAAGGTCGCCCGGGTGCGCGTAGATCACCGTGCCTGGCACTCGGTGGTCGAACGCGGGCTCGTTGATGTCGGCCTCAACAAGCTTGTCGACTTTGGGAATGAGGTAGTCCGGATCCAGGTATTCGCGGTAGATCACAGCTTCCACCGCTCTCGCGTTCACTTCCCTCCGGAATCACACCGCCGTGATGGTCCCCGTGCGCCATGCAGTCACGCTTGTACTTGACGCCCGCCGGCACATGATCGACGGGGTTGACGGGATTGTAGTCGTTGATCGGCTCGATTTTCAGGTAGATGTCCCGTTCGACCTTGGGGATGACGGGCAGTGTCACCGGGATCTGAACCACGGTGGTTCCGACGTCAACGTTCCACAGGACCGAATCCTCCGTGCTCGCCAGCACATCGCCGCCGAGATAGACCACGAAGAAGAGGTCGGGCCGGGTTTCGCCGAAGATGTCCTGGAAGTAGGACTCGTCGAAGCTCATGCGGAACTCCCCGTTGGAGTCCGTCGCGTCCTTGCCGACCAGGTCGTTCGAGAGCAGATCTTTGTCCCAGGCCTCGACGGTTAAACCCTGCACTCCCTTGCCGGTAGCGGCGTCGATGACTTTCCCGCGGATTTCGAAACGTCGGTGTGCCATTGGACCTCCTAAGCGATAGTTACGTGGCGGCAGATTTCTGTTTCAAGAATCACCGTAAAATCGGCGCTGATTCTCGCACTATAAGGCTCTACCTTTAACCGCCACGCGGTAGGGCTTTTTGGTAGCTTTTCCCGCACGGCGAATTAAAGTGATTTCACTCTACGCGCCAAACTCGGTAATTTCTGTGACTTTTACTACAGTACCTTTGTGAAATATTCACGAGGGCAATATAGGGAGGAATTAGGGACAGACCGGGCCTGTCCCCTAATCCCTGTGGTCTGTCCCCTAATCCCCGGAGATGGGCGAAAGCGCGCAAGCGCGGACGGATCAAGCTAGAATGCCGTCGTGAAATCGACGCCGACCGATCAACAGCCGATCGCACAGACGGTAGGGCATCGCGTTCCGCCTCCGGTGGGCGTGCCGCCGGCGGCCGACGCGCGCGCCGCTTGGACCGCGATGGCCGCGTACCGCACCCGCGTCCCCAAGGGCGTCTTCACCTACGAGAGTCACGACGAGATGACGCGCGACCGCGAGCGCTGGGAATCCGAAGCGCTCGCTTGGCGGAAACGGTAGCGTGTCCGGATTCACTCGTCCGGCCACCTGGGAAGATGTCATACTTGTCGCGCGCTACTTCGACGAGGCTGGTGTGGAGTACGCCATCATCGGCGGTTACGCCCTCGCGGCACACGGTCTTTCGCGGTTTACCCAGGATATCGACGTCCTGGTCAACCCTTCCGCGGCCAACAGCCGGCGCTGGATCACCGCCCTCTCGCGGCTGCCCGACGGCGCGGCGCGGGAGCTCGAGGCCGACCCCGACGTTTTCGCCGCGCAGAAGCGCTATGCGATCCGGGTGAACGACGAGATCACGGTGGACATCCTCCCAGGCGCGGCCGGACAAACCTGGGATGAATTGAAACCGCACATCACGCAGGTCGAAATCGACGGAGCTCGCGTCAAGGTCCTCGATCTGGAAGGCCTCTTGAAGACCAAACAGGTGCCGCGCCCCAAGGATCAGGCGGACGCCGAGGCGATCAGGCGCGCGCTCGAGCTGCTCAAGCGCAGTTAGCGACAGGGCGCGCTCGGGGCGGCGGACGCAGAACCGCAGCGATCGATATGACCTACCGGCTTGGACTCGATTTCGCCCAAACACAGGATCGCGATGATCCGCTGGCGCGCTTGCGCGCGGAGTTCCATCTCCCGAAACAGGCGAACGGCGCCGATGAGATCTATTTTTGCGGGAATTCGCTGGGGCTGCAGCCGCAGCGCACCCAGGCGTATGTGATCGAGGAGCTGGAAAAATGGCGCCGCTTGGGGGTTCGGGGTCATTTCGAATCCCGCTGTCCCTGGATGCCTTATCATGAGTTTCTGACCGCGGAGACGGCCGGGCTCGCCGGGGCCGAGCCGCGCGAAGTCGTAACGATGAACTCGCTCACGGTCAACCTGCACCTGATGATGGCGAGCTTCTACCACCCGAGCGCCGAGCGGCACAAAATCCTGATCGAGAAAAACGCCTTTCCTTCCGATCACTACGCCGTGGAGTCGCAGATCAAGTTCCACGGCTTCGATCCCGCCCGGTCGCTGCTCTTGGCCATGCCGAGACCCGGCGAGGACTGCCTGCGACTGGAAGATATCGCGGACTTGATCGAGCGCGAAGGCGCGGGTATCGCATTGATATTACTGCCCGGGGTCCAGTATTACACCGGCCAGGTTCTCGATATGGCCGAGATCGTCCGGCTCGGTCATCGGCAAGGCTGCGCGGCCGGTTTCGACCTTGCCCACGCGGCTGGGAATATCCCCTTGAGACTTCACGACTGGGGCTGCGATTTCGCCTGTTGGTGTAGCTATAAATACCTCAACGCGGGACCCGGCTCGGTGGCCGGCTGCTTTGTCCATGAGCGTCACGCGGAGCGCTTCGATCTGCCGCGCTTCGCGGGCTGGTGGGGCCATGACAAATTGACGCGGTTTCAGATGCGCACCGAGTTCCGGCCCATCTCCGGCGCCGAAGGTTGGCAACTCAGCAATCCGCCGATCCTCTCCTTGGCCGCGATGCGCGGCTCGCTCGCGGTCTTCAGCGAGGCCGGCGGCATGGGACCGCTGCGGAAAAAGTCGGAGGCGCTCACGGGGTATCTCGAGTTTCTCTTAGAGGCGATGCTCGCCGGCAGAATCGAGATCATCACCCCGCGTGAGCCTTCCGAGCGTGGCTGCCAGCTCTCGCTGAGGGTCAAAACGACGCACGGAAGGGGCTTGTTTGAAAAAATCACCGCGGCCGGTGTCGCCTGCGATTGGCGCGAACCCGATGTGATCCGCGTAGCCCCGGTACCGCTTTATAACCGCTTTGAAGAGGTCCACCGGTTCGTGGAAATCCTAAAAGCGAGCTTCTAACATGCGATCGAAGCGCATCACGGTGATCGGTGCCGGCCCGGCGGGCGCGTTGCTCAGTATTTACCTGGCGCGGCGCGGTTATGAGGTCACCGTGTACGAACGCCGTCCCGATCTGCGGCGGGTGCGGATCCCGGCGGGGCGATCCATCAATCTCGCGCTCGCCAATCGAGGTATGCACGCGCTCGCCGAGGTCGGGCTGATGGCCCGTGTCAAGCCGCTCTTGATCCCCATGCGCGGGCGCATGGTCCACACCGAAGGCGGACCGCCCGAGCTCCAGCCCTACGGGCACAAACCCCACGAGGTGATTCACTCGGTGTCGCGCGGCGGGCTCACCGCGCTCCTCATGGAAGCCGCCGAGTCGACCGGCCGGGTCGCGATCCGTTTCAATCACACCTGCCAGGGCGTTGATCTTGAACGTCACCGGCTGCGCTTGCGGGATGACAGCAAGGACTTCGAGATCGACTTCGATCGGGTCATCGGCTGTGACGGTATACAGTCTCGGATCCGGCAGGCCATCCTCCAGTCGGCCTCGGGCCATTGCGAGGAGGAACCGCTCGCCCATGGCTACAAGGAATTGAGCATCCCCGCGGGCGAAAATCAAAGCTTCCGGATGGAAGCCAACGCCCTGCATATCTGGCCACGCGGCGATCATATGCTGATCGCTCTTCCGAATCTCGGCGGCCGCTTCACGGCCACCCTGTTCTTGCCTGAGGAAGGCGATCCGAGTTTCGCGGCGCTCGGCGACGGGGCGCGGTTGCGTGCGTTCTTCCATCAGCAGTTCCCCGACGCCCTCGCCCTCATGCCGCGCCTCGCTAGAGAGTTCTTCCATCACCCGACCGGCAGGCTGAGCACCATTCGCACCTGTCCGTGGCATTTCCGGGGTGAGGCGCTGATCCTCGGCGATGCCGCGCACGCCATCGTGCCCTTTCACGGTCAGGGTATGAACTGCGCGTTCGAGGACTGCGGCGCCCTCAACGGCTGCCTGGCGCGCTCGGGTGAAGATTGGGACTCCGCCCTCGCAGAGTTTGAGGATGAGCGTAAACCAAATGCCGACGCCATCGCAGACCTGTCCCTCGCGAACTACCTGGAGATGCGCAGCAGCGTGCGCGATCCGAGATTCCAGTTGCAAAAAGAGCTCGCGTGGCGGCTGGAGGAGCGCTATCCGGATCGCTTCATTCCCCGCTATTCGATGGTCATGTTCCACCGTATTCCCTACGCCGAGGCCAAACGCCGGGGCGCCATCCAAGACGATATATTGGAAACCCTCACCGCGAGCATCCACGACTTGAACCACGTGGACTATGCTCATGCCGATCGGTTGATTGAAGCCCGATTGGGCGACATGAATTCTCCATGAGCCATCGGGGTGATGAAGATTTGGGCCCGTTACTGTCGGAACTGGCGGTCCGGATCGACGGCGAGGTGCACGCGGACTCCGTCACGCGCATGCTCTATGCGGTCGATGCCTCACCTTACCAGGAGCTCCCGCTCGCCGCCGTGCGGCCGCGGCACGGCGCCGACTGCGCGGCCATCGTGCGCTTCGCCGCACGCCATCGTATCCCGCTGATCCCGCGCGCCGCGGGGACGAGCCTCGCGGGTCAATGCGTCGGCAACGGCCTCGTGGTCGATGTCTCGCGCCACATGACCGAGATCTTGGAGATCGACTGCGAGCGGCGCCGCGTGCGGGTGCAGCCGGGGGTGATTCTGGAGGACCTCAACGACGCTCTCGCACCCAACGGGCTCATGTTCGGGCCGGATACCTCCACCGCCAACCGCTGCATGATCGGCGGGATGGTCGGCAACAACGCTTGTGGCTCCCACTCCATCCTTTACGGGACCACACGCGATCATGTGCTGGAAGTCGAGGCGGTTCTTAGCGATGGGAGCGTCACGCGCTTTGGTCCGCTGGATAAAAATGCATTGCAGGCGAAGCTCGACCTGGACACGCTGGAAGGCCGCATCCATCGCGAGGTATTCCATGCCGTCGATGATCACCGCAGTTTGATCCTGGATCGTTACCCGGGTCCGGATGTGCTCCGGCGCAATACCGGCTATGCCTTGGATGTCTTGGCGCGCGGCCAGCCCTGGGCTGCCGGGGGACCGGAGTTTAACCTGGCCCCGTTTCTGTGCGGCAGCGAGGGCACGCTGGCGATCATCACCGGGGCCGCGCTCAATCTTGTGACCAAGCCGAGGTCCCGGCTGCTGGTCTGCGCTCACTTTGATTCACTCGACGGCGCGCTGCGCGCCACCTTGGTGGCCGTGCGCCATCAGCCGGCGGCGGTCGAGCTTATCGACCGGCGCATCCTGGAACCGACGCGCGGCCACCTCGAACAACGCCATAACCGCTTCTGGATCGAGGGCGATCCGGAAGCGGTCTTAATTATCGAGCTAAGCGGCGCCGAGACCGAGGAGTTAGCGCGGCGCGCGAGCGATCTTGTTAACGAGCTTCAACGCATCGGGCTTGGCTATGCGTTTCCGGTGGTGGGTCCGCCGCGCATGAGCCAGGTCTGGGAGTTGCGCGCAGCCGGTCTCGGCCTGCTCATGGGAGTGCCGGGGGATGTGAAAGCCGTGACGGTGATCGAGGATACGGCGGTGGCGGTGGCTGAGCTCCCGGAGTATGCGCGCCGGATCCAAGCATTGATGGAGAAATACCAGACGCGTTGCGTCTACTACGGTCATGCCTCGGTGGGTCTATTGCATTTACGCCCCGAGCTTAATCTCAAGCAACCCGAAGGGATCGAAAAATTCAAAGCGCTCGCCGCGGAAGTCGCGGATCTGGTCGCGGAGTTCGGCGGATCGCTCTCCGGGGAGCACGGCGATGGACGGCTGCGCGGGCCGTTCGTGGCGCGCGTCTTGGGGAAAGAGATCTATGAGATCCTGTGCCGGATCAAATCCGTCTTCGATCCCCTGGGGATCTTCAACCCGCATAAGGTGACGGCTGCGTTTCCCATCGACAGGGACCTGCGCGTCAAGGCCCCGCGCGCCGAGATCCAGGTCTATTTCGACTGGAGCGCGGATCAAGGATTCCTGCGCGCCGCGGAAAAATGCAACGGGGCGGGCGCTTGCCGAAAGCGCGCCGGCCGCGGCACGATGTGTCCCTCCTACATGGCGACCTTGGAGGAGAAGCACAGCACCCGCGGACGCGCCAACGTGTTCCGCCAGGTACTTAGCTCGCCCGATCCGCTCGCCGGCCTCACTAGCGCGGAGCTGCGTGAGGTGTTGGATCTCTGTCTCGCCTGCAAGGGGTGCAAATCGGAGTGCCCGGCGGCCGTCGATATGGCACGCATGAGGGCCGAGTTCCTGCAGCACTATCAGGATCGCCACGGTGTGCCGCTGCGCTCGCGCGTCTTGGGCGGATTCGGGCGGCTAAACCGGATGGCGGCCCGTTTCCCGGATGCGGCAACGGCGGTGATCAATCACACCTGTGTTAAACGGCTGCTAGGGATCCACGCAGAGCGCCGGATCCCGGCCCTCGCCCGGCAGACGTTTAGCCGCTGGTTTAGCACTCACGAGCCGGGGGCATCGAGCGGCACGGGGCGTGACGTGCTGCTGTTCAACGATCTGTTCACCGAATTCCATGAGCCCGGGATCGGCATCGCCGCCGTGGGTTTTCTCGAGCGCGCGGGCTATCGAGTCGGTCTCACGCGGGGAATCGAATCCGGCCGCGTTCAGATCAGTCAGGGCTTCTTGCGTCAGGCTACGAGGATCCTTAACCGATCCGTCGCTTGGCTATATCCCCACGCGGTGGAAGGCACAGCGATCCTGGGCCTGGAGCCTTCGGAGATCCTGACCTTCCGTGATGAAGCGCCCGATCTGGTGGCGAGCCGCCTGCGCGCGCAGGCTCGGACCGTTGCGCGGCAGACCCTGCTCTTCGAGGAATTCGTGGCCGGGGAGTCGCGGGCAGGCAAGCTCGGCGCGCTAGCCTTCAACCAGAACCCCTGCCACATTCTGGTCCATGGGCACTGTCATCAGAAGGCGCTCGCCGGCATGCGGCCGCTACTCGATGCGCTCGCGATCCTGCCGCATGCTAAGGTCGAGACCATTCCCTCCGGTTGTTGCGGCATGGCCGGCGCCTTTGGCTACGAGCGCGAGCACTACGAGGTGTCCATGCGGATCGGCGAGCTGGTGTTGTTTCCAGCGGTCCGCGCCGCCGCCCCGGAGACCTTGATTGTCGCACCCGGCACCAGTTGCCGCCATCAGATCGCCGACGGCACGGGCCGGCGGGCCTACCATCCGGCCGAGCTGCTGTGGCAGCGCTCTTCTCCGAGTTACTTCTTAGACGCCTCCAAAACCGCCTGAATCTGCTTCCTTAAGCTCGCGCTAAACTCCTGCGGCTTCTCCAGCATGATGAAATGCCCCACGTCGGCTATCTCGACAGCGTCGAAGTCGGCATACTTGCGGTTGACCTCCACGTTCGTCTTCGGCGAGTCGGTGCTATAGGGCAGGGCGTTGATGTTTCGGACGGGAATCTTCGCCTTTTTCATCATTTTCTCCAGTTCCAGAGTCGGAAAATTCCGAAAGAGCGGAATGCAAACCCTTGGCTCGCACGAGGTCGCCGCCTGGTCCGCTGTCCACGCCACTACCTTAGGGTCGGCTTTTGGGGTGAACATGCGGGGGATAAACTCGCGTACCTCCTTAGGCGTAATCAACTTCCATTTGGGAGGCGGCCTCCTCGAACATTGCCTTCGGATATTGAATCTCCACGTTGTGGAGGTTGTCGACGCCCACGATGCCGCGCACGCGCTGCGGCCTCATCCGCGCGACCTCGAGCGCGATCGGCCCCCCCATGGAGCTCCCTATGAGAATGGCGTCCTTCAAATCCAGATGATCCATGACAGCGGCGACGTCCTGTGCCATCGCATTGACCGTGATCGGCGGCCTCTTGCCGGCCTTGGAATCGCCGTGTCCCGGCAGGTCGATCAGGACGAGACGATGGTCTTTCGAGAGCTCACTTGCCGGATTCTTCCAGTAGTGGCGGTTGCAAGACCAGCAGTGGATGAAAACGAGAGTTGGAGCGCCGGAGCCAAGGTCGTCGTAGACGATAAGGCTTCCGTCTTTCAATTGGAGCTCACCCGTCGTCGCCCCCTTCTCTTGCTTCTCGCAGCCGATGGCGAACAGGGAGAAGACCAGAAGAGCAGCGATTGAGAATAAGGCGATTCGACTTTTCATAAGAAAACTCCCGGCGACAGTCGCAAGTCACGCTAGCTTTCCGGCGGCGAGCCAGTCCGCCAAAGTGTTCAGAACAGGAAATCAACGCTTTCCATCACGCTTTCCGTTGAGAACGGATTGGCAGCGTTCGAATTCGTTTGCCGGTCAAATTGTACAACGCGTTGCAAACCGCAGGCGCAATCGGAGGAACGCCCGGCTCGCCAACTCCGGTCGGTGCTTCCTGCGAAGGCAGGATATGTACTTCCACTTTCGGCATCTCATTCATTCGCAGAACGAGATAGTCGTGGAAATTGCTCTGCTCGACCCGTCCTTCTTTCAAGGTGATCGCGCCGTCGAGCGCGGCGGCGAGACCGTAGCCGATTCCGCCCTCCATCTGCGCTCGTATGACATCGGGATTTACCGCGACGCCGCAATCCACCGCGCATACCACGCGCTCCACCCGGAATGAGCCATCGGGCTTCATCGAAACCTCGGCGACCTGAGCGACGAAGGTCTTGAACGACTCGTGCACGGCAACGCCGCGCGCCTTGCCTTGCGCAAGCGGCGTTCCCCAACCGGCTTTTTCCGCGGCGAGATTGAGCACGCCCAAGTGACGCGGATGCTTTGCGAGAAGTGTACGGCGAAATTCCACGGGGTCCTTGCCCGCCGCTGCCGCGATTTCATCCATGAAAGTCTCGGTCGAAAAGCCGGTGTGTGTGGAGCCCACCGAGCGCCACCATTGCACAGGCACGCCGATCTTGGGCGAATTCAAATCGACGAGCAGGTTGGGAAAGGCGTAAGGCAGGTTGGACGCGCCCTCGACCGAAGTTGCATCTACGCCGTCTTTCACCAGCATCGGCTCGAACGGTGTGCCTGTGAGGATGGACTGGCCAACGATGCGGTGATGCCAGGCAACTGGGTTGCCGCCCTCATCCAGCCCCGCGCGCAGCACGTGATAATAGAGCGGACGGAAATAACCGGCGCGCATGTCGTCTTCGCGGGTCCACTGCAACTTGACCGGTGCTCGACCGTTGATTGCCTTGGCGATGTGGGCCGCTTCGACGACATAGTCCGAATGCGGGTTGGCGCGCCTGCCAAAGCTGCCGCCAGCGTAGAGCATGTTGATCTTGACCTGCTCGGGTTTCAGTCCGACCGCGGCCGCGATGTTGGCCTGATCCACGGTCTGGAACTGCTCGCCGTTCCACACTTCGCAGCCGCCGTTCTCGAGTTTGACCACGCAGTTCATCGGCTCCATCGCGGCGTGCGCGAGAAAAGGAAACTCGAACGCTGCCGTCAGCGTTTTTGCGGCAGACGCGAGGGCTGCCTCCGCATTTCCCGTGCTCTTCGCAGGCCGCGCAGGTTGCTCTGCCAGCGCCTTGTATTGCGCGAGGATCTCGTCGCTGCCCAGTTTGTTCGCGTTGCTCTCCTCCCATTGAACCGAAAGTGCGTCGCGCCCCTGTTTGGCGGCCCAGAAATCGTTCGCGAGCACGGCGACGCCTTCCGGGATTTGTACCACCTCGACCACGCCCTTCACCGCCTTCGCCTTGGACGCCTCAAACGACTTTACCTTGGCGCCGAAGAGCGGCGGGTGAGCAACCACCGCGGTCAGCATCCCAGGCAACGTCATGTCAATCGTGAAACGCGCGCTGCCGTTGCATTTGGCTTTGGAATCCTTGCGCGGGATTTGTTTGCCGATGTAGCGGAATTCTTTCGGATCTTTCAATTTGACTTCAGTCGGCACGGGCAAGCCTGCGGCCTTTTCCGCCAATTGTCCGAAGCTCGCTTTGCGACCCTCGTGCATGACGACACCGCGCTCGACGGTGATCGCTTCCGGCGGCACCTTCCATTCTTCGGCTGCTGCGGCAACCAGCATCGCGCGCGCAGTGGCGCCCGCCTTGCGCAGTTGCTCGTAGGAGTTGGCGATCGCCGAGCTTCCGCCTGTGCCTTGGGTCTCGCCCCACAGTAGATTGTTGTAAAGCTTGGCGTCGGCGGGCGCACCTTCGACGTTGACCCGCGACCAATCGGCGTCTAATTCCTCGGCCACCAATGTCGCGAGCCCGGTATAACTCCCCTGTCCCATTTCCACGTGCTTGGCGATCACGGTGACGCTGCCGTCGGTGCCGATGCGCACGAAAGCATTCGGCGCGAGAGTAGCCGCAGTGACGCTGCCCGTCGTCTTTCCCGGTCCCGCTTGCCCGAGGCTCGCCGGGAGATAAAAGCCTAGAATCAGTCCAGCGCTCCCGGCGGCACTGGCTTTCAGAAACTCGCGGCGGTTCAAAAGAGTTGTAGTCATGATTGCTCCCCGGCGATCAAGCGAGCGCTTTCGCCGCTTCATGAATTGCAGCGCGGATTCGCACATAGGTGGCGCAGCGGCAGATGTTGCCTGACATCGCGTTGTCAATGTCAGCATCCGTAGGTTTGGGGTTTGCGTGCAGCAGCGCCGCTGCAGACATGATCTGGCCGGACTGGCAATAACCGCACTGCACGACGTCAAGTTTTTCCCAGGCCGCCTGCGTTGCTTTTCCCGCTCGGGTGGCGTCCACGTTTTCGATCGTGGTGATGCGCTTGCCGGCAGCGGCGGACACCGGCATGCTGCACGAGCGCGTCGCTTTGCCGTCGACATGCACCGTACACGCGCCGCACTGTGCGATTCCGCAGCCGTACTTGGTGCCGGCCAGGCCAACGCCGTCGCGGATGGCCCAAAGCACCGGCATGTCGGGGGGCACATCGAGGCGATAGGTCTTGCCGTTGACATTAAGTGAAATCATCAAACCTCCTTTGCTAGGTGCGTTTAGTCTGGGCAGTTTGCGCCAAGCTTAGCCCAATCGTGCACGATTCGATTGAACTCGGGTTTCGGAATCGGCACCGGTTCGCGCACCACCCCGTTGGCGTCCGTTCCCGGCGCCCAACTCCATGCGACCAGTTCGTCGCGCGTCAGGTGCTCCACGATTGCCTTGAGGTCCTTGTTGCCGTTCTTGCTTTTTTCCAGCAGCGCGCGGCAAAGCTCGCCCTGCGACAGGTTTTCCCACGCCATCGAAAGCGGCGCCAGGTGCCAGTTGGGAGCACCGGGCACGCCGCTCGCGCGGTAGTTCGCGGCCTGATGACAAGCAGCGCACTCCAAACCGGCAACCCCGTTGTCTTTTGGGCCGCGCGCTACCGGAGGACGTGCACGTGCGCATCGAGACCCTGCCGGGGCGAGTCGCCTTTCGGATGGCAGTTCAAGCAACGCGGGTGGGTGAGTACACGATGGATGTCTGCGAACAGTTTCTCACTCTCTGTCCGTCGGTCCTGCGCCGAAGCGCTGTCAACCGCGAAGAGTCCTGCGAGCACGAACGTTGCAAAAAATTTTCGCGTGTTCATAGATCGGCTCCCTCCAAAGAAGATAGCTCATTGCGGGCGAAAACGCTTCGAAAAAACCGGCGGCTCATGCCCGATTAATATCCCGGAAGTCCCCATCCTGGACCCAGGACACGCGTGATTGACACGCCGTAGGTTAAGCAGTACCTTCACTTTGAGGAAAAAGAACGTTCAAAATCCTATACATTATGGATCCCAAGCTGACCGCGGAAGAGTTGAGTTGGTTGAAAAAGCTGGATACCGACAGCCCAATCAAGCCTGAAGTGCCGGAAGCCATCGCAGCGCGGCTGGTCGAGCAAGGGCTTGCGATCAAGCTGGTCGAAGGTGGTTTGCAATTGACGACGCTTGGACGCGAGCAATTGGCCGACAGCGGCGGTACCAAGGAATCGTAGGATGCGCGTGATTCTACAGGTTATGGCCCTTGGTTTCGCCATTGCCGGCATGGGTCTTTCAGCGTCGGCTGACGAGACCACCCTCCCGTCAGCGGAATCCGCGACAACGGCTGCTCCGAAAGCACCGCCGAGCAAGTCGGAAAGCTCGAAGGCGAAACAGAAATCGGCGCCGCCTGCGAAGCCCGCTGAATCGCGTACGCCCGAAGAGGCGTCGGCGCGCGCCGCAGACCGGAAAGATCCGTCGGGTGCCCTCATCATCAAGACGCCGGGCGCGGCGGGTGCCAAGCCCTGAGGAAAGACAAAAAAAAGGCGGCTTCGGCCGCCTTTTTCCTTTGGTGTTCCTAACACAATCCTTCTCTGCACTGCCGAGAGCGCTGCGCCTCCATGAAATCCGATGTCATTCACGGGGTGGTTTTTGAGCAGGAGAAGGAGATGCAGAAGATGGTATGTAGTTACGTCCCGTTTTACAATCAGAGGCGGCTTCACCCATCATTAGGGTTGTTACCTATCACCCGTCCAGTATGAGACGATAGCCGCTGAGGAACAGTAGTGTCTATAAATTCGGGAAGATTCCTGGCTCAATCGCTGCGCTCCAGTGAGGAACGCGGGCTAGTCGCGTCGTAGCCGCTCCTCGATGCGCTCGCGATCCTGTCAGATCGCCGACGGCACGGGCCGGCGGGCCTACCACCCGGCCGAGCTGCTGCGGCAGCGGCAGGTTTAGGCGCGGGAAAACGAGTTACACCTATGCGGACCACGGGTGATGCACATCCTGCGTGGTACCGGTGCTGATCAGGCCGAGATTGAAGAAAAGGGAGGCGGCCGGACTTGAGCTTGAACTGCCCGAACTTGAGTACACCGTGCTGAGCGCGAACCGCGGAAACGCGGTTTGGTAGTCCTGTATCGGTGCGGATTGTGGATTATGGCAGACTGCCATCCGCTTCCGTTTCTCAACTTTTTTCCACATTCCGCATTCGGCATGCGCATCATCACGCTCAACTGCAACGGCATCCGTTCCGCCGCCCGCAAGGGACTCTTCGACTGGCTATGCAAGCAGCGGGCGGACGTGCTGTGCTTGCAGGAAACCAAAGCACAGAGCGCCGACCTCAGCGATCCCGTGTTTTTTCCCAAAGACTGGCACGTCTATTTCAGCGACGCGCAGAAAAAGGGCTATGCCGGGGTTGCGCTGTATTGCCGGCAGGAACCCGAGGAGGTCCTGAACCAGCTCAAGACCGCGGAGTTCGATGCGGAAGGCCGTTACCTCGAAGCGCGATTCGGCAAGCTCTCGGTGATTTCGCTGTACCTGCCGTCCGGCTCGGCAGGGCCTGAGCGGCAGGCGAGCAAGGACCGTTTCCTTAAATTCTTCCAGTCCAAGCTGCGCGAGTGGATCAAGTGCGGGCGCGAATTCATCGTGTGCGGCGACTGGAACATCGCGCACAAGGAAATTGATCTCAAGAACTGGAAGGCCAACCAGAAATATTCCGGCTTTCTGCCGCATGAACGCGCATGGCTGGATGTGGCGTTTGGCCCCGAACCGGAAGGGCTCGGCTGGGTGGACGCCTACCGTGTGCTGCACCCCGAGCACACCGGAGAGGCCTACACCTGGTGGAGCAACCGCGGAGCGGCCTGGGCCAAGAACGTGGGCTGGCGCATTGACTACCAGTTTGTTACCCCGGCCCTGCGGAGCAAAGTGCGCAAGGCCTCGATCTACAAGGCGGAACGGTTCTCCGACCACGCACCTTTGATCATGGACTATGACCTCTAAGCCGATGCGGCATGGGCCGGGCTGGCTGGAGGTGGGGCGCGCATTCGCGCGGCCTAAAGTTGCGGTGATGCTGGCCCTGGGCTTTGCGTCAGGACTGCCGTTTCTGCTAGTGGGAAACACGCTGGGATTCTGGTTGCGCGAAGAGGGCGTTGCGCTGTCCGCGATCGGGTTTCTGTCCTGGGTAGGGCTTGCCTACTCGCTCAAGTTTTTATGGGCGCCCCTTATCGACAAGGCTGACGCACCGCTGCTCGGCCGCCTTCTCGGCCGCCGGCGCGGATGGATTGTCGCCGCGCAGATCGCGGTCATGGCAAGCCTCGCGGGTATGGCCATCGTCCAGCCGGGCGGCGGGCTCGCGGCGTTCGCAGTACTGTCGTTGGTCGCGGCGTTCGCCTCTTCGACCCAAGATATTGTCATTGACGCCTGGCGCATCGAAAGCGCAGACGGCGACGAGGAGCTGGCGCTGCTCACCGCGGCCCATCAACTGGGCTACCGAGCCGCCTTGCTGACGACCGAAGCGCTGATCCTGATCGTGGCGGCAGGCATCGGCTGGCCCGCGTCGTACGGCCTCCTCGCCGGCGCCATGGGAATCGGCATGGTGGCAGCGTGGTTTGCACCGGAACCGCGCAGGATCGTCAGCGGCGCTGTCGAAGCAACCCTATGGTCACTGCGCGGCCTGTTCGACGCCATGGCCGGGCCGTTCATCGCGTTCTTTCGCAAGCACGGACATAACGCGCTTTTAATGCTCGCTGCAATCAGCCTGTACCGGCTAGCGGACTTCATGATCGGGCCGATGATCAATCCGTTCTACGCGGACCTGGGCTTGGCGAAGGAAACCGTGGGCGCCGTACGCGGCTCGGTGGGGCTGGCGGCGTCGATCGCCGGGGTTGCTTTCGGCGGCTTGAGTGCCGTGCGCTTCGGCTTCGTGCCGACGCTGCTGGTGGGAGCGCTGCTCAGTCCGGGCTCCAACATCGCCTTCGCGGCGATGGCCCTGCTCGGGCCGCGGCTGGAAATATTTACCGCGGCGATACTCATCGACAACTTCGCCACCGGTTTCGCCGGCGTGGCGCTGGTCAGTTATATGTCGAGCCTGACCAGCGCCGGATACACCGCCACGCAGTACGCCTTGCTCAGCTCGTTCTACGCGCTGCTCGGCAAGGCAGTCAAGGGCCTGTCTGGCGTCATGGTAGAGGCGCTGGCTGCCGGTAGCGGCCTAATGAACGCCTATGCGCTGTTCTTCGCCGGTTCGGCTCTCGTGGGTATACCGGCGCTATTTTTAGTCTGGCGGCTTACGCGGCGACTGCCTGCACCCCCGCCAGCTTCCGCATCATCTGCGAAAACTTGACCCCGCTGGCGTTGTACTGCCGCAGGGATCGCGCGCGCAAAACATCGGCAATTTCAAACGCGTAAGCCCCAGCACCCGGCCCTGGAATTCGGCGTCCAATCACCGAGAAATCGTATCTATGGACTCCACCGGTTTTGCAAGGAGAAGGTTAAGCGTTTGGCTGACAGGATAAAGATTGCGTGTATCTATCCGGCCTCAATGTGAGCCATGGGGTCGGCTCGGGCCATAATGCAATACGCACGTCGGGTTCCATATAGCCTGTCGGCCTTGGATGGCCAACGCTTTCTGCGGAGTGTCCCGGCGTCGGTCTTTACCTGTTGGGCATCGTTTACCCTAACGTTGCAAAAAATCCGGTTGTTCGGCGGCTCACGCAGCTTTCAAAGCCGCCAGGTAATGCAACAACTCCTCCTGGACCGCTTGATTGGCTGACATACTGAGGGTGAGCTGTCCTTG
>JBOIDL010000079.1:0-16023 GCA_050740435.1 Gammaproteobacteria bacterium | reverse complement strand
TGAAGAACGCCGAGGCTCCGGTCGAATGCATGTAGCGAATGAGCCAGCCCCATTCGACATCGCGCATGATGTATTCGATCGAAGCAAACGCCTGGCCGGCATCGGGTTTGTAGTACATCGCCAACCAGATCCCCGTGACAATCTGTATGAAGAGGACGAGCAGCGCGAGCGAACCGAAGTAATACCAGAAGTTAAAATTCTTTGGCGCATAGTATTTCGCCGCGTGCTCGTTCCAGAGTTTGCTCAGCGGGAATCGCGCGTCAACCCAATCAAGCAATCGCGACCGGCGCCCGCTACGGCTGCTCATGCCACGCCCTTCTCGTCTGCCCCAATCAATAGGCGAGTCGGGCTTAGATACCGGTGGGGAGGCACGACCAGATTGCTCGGGGCCGGGAACCCTTTCTCGACGCGCCCGGCGAGATCGAACCGCGAACCGTGGCAAGGACAAAAGAAACCGCCGCGCCAATCCGTCCCGAGCTGCGACGATAATTCCGACGCCTCGCCCGCGGGAACATAGGCCGGCGAGCACCCGAGGTGGGTGCAGTTCCCGATGAGCACTAGGTATTCGGGATTTATCGACCGGTGGTTATTCGCGGCATAAGCGGGTTGTTGCGGCTCCTTAGAGCCAGGATCAATCAGTTCTTCCTGGTGTCCGCTGAGGGTCGCCAGCGCCTCTTCTGAGCGGCGCAGCACCCACACCGGGCTACGTCGCCATAGGGCCCGCATCAACTGACCGGGTTTGAGATGGCTGATATCCACTTCGATGGGCGCGCCTTCGGCCAGTGTTTTGGCGCTCGGCTGCAAGGAGGCCACGAAAGGCGTTGCAGCCAATACCACGCCCGTGCCGCCCACGACCGACGCCGCCGTGGTAAGAAATCGGCGCCGCTTGCAATCTACCTCGTCATCGCTCACATGCCATCTCCAAATGCTGAGAAACCACCGTTCGGATGAGGCGAATTATACATAACCAACGCGGTTGTGGGGGTTTCACAAGTGTGCCTATTTGCAGAGGTGCATTGTCAATGCCGCACAAAACGCCTCGTTTTCCTCATGCCGGCCGACCGTCACCCGCAGACAGTCCGCGAGGAGCGGATGCTGCCCATTTAAATTTTTTACAAGTATGTTCTCGTGTCTAAGCCCATTGAATACCCGATCGGCCCGGCCGGGTATGCGTAGGAGCAGGAAATTCGTGCGGCTGGGCCACACCTGTAGGCCTCGCATCGCAGCGAGCGCTTGATAGAGCACTTGGCGTTCCGAGCATATTTGCGCGATTTGGGCTGCGAACACCTCGGCGTGCGTGAGCATGAACGCGCCGCTCGCTTGTGAGAGAGAATTCAGGTTGTACGGCAACCGGGTTTTATTGATCTCGGCAAGCCATTCGGGCGCCCCGATCAACATGCCGATGCGTAGGCCCGCCAGTCCGATCTTGGACAGAGTGCGGAGAATCAGTACTCGCGGGTGACGCGATAGCTCATCAATCCAGGTCCCGCCGGCGAAACTAAAGTAGGCCTCATCGATCAAGACTAAACCCGGGCTTGCGGCAATGATTTCCGCGATGAGACCGCGATCAAAAAGATTTCCGGTGGGGTTGTTGGGATAGCTCAAAGCGACCACGGCCGGCTGACGACCTTGGATCGCGCTCAGCATCGCCGCGCCATCGAGATCGAAATTCGGACTTCTCAAAGGCACTCCGACATACTCGAGGCCCGTGATCTTGGCGATCAGCCGGTAGATGGCAAACGTGGGTTCGGGCGCTACCAAGCACCGGCCCGGTCCTCCCACGGTTAACCCAAGCATTTGGATAAGCTCATCGGAACCGTTACCGAGTAGCAGTTCCAATCCCGAAGGCAGTTCCAGATAGGTCGCGAGGCGATCCTTCAAGGCGCGGGCTTCGCCGTCGGGATAGCGGTTCAGCAGGACATGGCGGAGAACCTCCAGCCACGCGCCAGCGAGTTCCTCGGGCCAGGAGTAAGGGTTCTCCATGGCATCGAGCTTGATGCATCCGTAGGCCTCGGGGACAGCATAGGCCGCAAGCCCGCGCACCTCGGGGCGGACCCAGTCGTCGATCCGCGCCGGGTTCATCGCTACCGATGCTTGTTCGGTGCAGCGCTTCATCAGCGCTCGGGCAGGATGCGGTACTCGGCCGAACGGGCGTGCGCCGTAAGCCCTTCGGCACGCGCTAATACGGCGGCCGTGCGGCCTAGCTTGCTTGCCGCCGGCGCCGGGCAAATGATCAACGAGGACCGCTTCTGAAAATCGTAGACGCCCAGCGGCGAGGAGAAGCGCGCCGTGCGGCCGGTCGGCAACACGTGGTTGGGGCCCGCGCAGTAATCCCCAAGCGCCTCCGCCGCGTAGGGCCCGACGAAAATCGCCCCCGCGTGCTTGATCTTCGGTATCCATTGCTCCGCATCCGTAAGCGCCAGTTCAAGATGTTCCGGCGCGATACGGTTAGCGAGATCAATTGCTTCCTCGATGTCCCGCACTTTGATCAAAGCCCCTCGGGAGGACAAGGCCGCATCGATAATAGAAGCGCGCTCCATCGCCGGGAGCTCACGCTCGATGCTCGCCGCGACCGCTTGCAAATACGACGCATCAGGAGAGAGCAACAATGCCTGGGCTTGTTCGTCATGTTCGGCCTGCGCAAAAAGATCCATCGCCATCCACTCTGGGGGCGCGGCGCCGTCGGCGACGATGAGCACCTCCGAGGGCCCGGCGATCATGTCGATCCCGACCGCCCCGAATACCACGGCCTTTGCCGCGGCGACATAACTATTCCCCGGCCCGACGATCTTATCGACACGTGGGATGGTCTCGGTCCCATAGGCGAGCGCCGCGATCGCCTGCGCTCCGCCCACCGTGAACACCCGATCGACCCCCGCAATGGCCGCCGCAGCGAGTACGATCGGTTCGAGTTTGCCCTCGGGCGCGGGCACTACCATGACGATCTCGTTCACGCCCGCGACCTTGGCGGGAATGACGTTCATCAGAACCGACGAGGGATAGGCCGCCTTGCCGCCGGGCACATAAACGCCGGCCCGATCCATCGCTGTCAGTCGCTGCCCCAACACCGTTCCATCGTCCTCCCGATAGCTCCAGGAAGCCTGTCGTTGCCGCTCGTGGTAGCGGCGAATGCGGTCGGCCGCCGTCTCCAGGGCCTCCCGCATGCGCGGCTCACAGGACACGAGCGCGTTGCGGAGCCGCTCCTCGGAGAGCGCGAGATCGCTCGGGCCCGCCACCGGGCGGCGGTCGAACTTCACGGTGTATTCGATGAGCGCGGCATCGCCACGCCGGCGCACATCGTCGACGATCGCGCGCACGCTCTCGGTGATCTCGCGGTCGGCTGACCTATCGTGGCCTAAGAGAGCGCCAAGCTCATCATCAAACTGCGGGTCTGCCGTGTCTAGGCGTCGAATTTTCATTAGCAAGCCTCGCTAGCGCTCACTCATAGGACCAGCTTGCGATCCGTCGCCGTCTTATCCACCGCTTTCGCAAGCTCTGCGATGAGCGCCTTCACCGCGGTGTTTTTCACCTTCATCGCGGCTTTGTTGATTATCAGTCGCGCACTGATCTCCGCAATCGTCTCCAGCACCACCAATCCGTTCGCCTTGAGCGTGTTGCCGGTATCGATTAGGTCCACGATGCAGTCGGCCAATCCAACCAAGGGCGCGAGCTCCATCGATCCATAAAGATGTATAACCTCGACCTGGACTCCCTTGCGCGCGAAATGCCGGCGCGTCGTCTGCACGTATTTCGTCGCCACACGCAGCCGTCCGACGCGCGGCAGAGGTTCGGTCTTCCCGGCGAGCACAAGCTTGCAGCGTGCGATATCGAGGTCCAGCGGCTCATAGAAACCCTCGCCCCGGTATTCCAGCAACACGTCCTTTCCGGCGACGCCAAGATCGGCAGCGCCGTAATCGACGTACGTGGGCACGTCCGCGGCACGGACGATCACCAAGCGTAGACCCCGATTCTTGAGCGGGATCACCAGACCGCGCGAGGTCTCCGGGTCCTCGGCGGGTTTGATTCCCAGGCGATCGAGGAGAATGCGGAACTCCGAGAGGATGCGGCCCTTCGACACCGCGATGGCCAACGTCGATCCCCGATCGACGCCCCGAACGCGTCCTGCTTGAGGCCCCATTTCAACCACTGCGAAGTGCCACCGCTTCTTAATTCGGTACGCGACGGATGCGAGCCCCGAGTTGAGCCAGCTTCTCCTCGATGGTCTCGTAGCCTCTGTCTATGTGGTAGATCCGGTCCACCACGGTTTCCCCCCGGGCCACCAAACCGGCAAGCACGAGACTCGCGGAAGCCCGCAGATCGGTTGCCATGACGGGTGCGCTCGCAAGCTGCTTAACGCCGCAGGTAATTGCGGTATTGCCCTCCAAGCGGATATTTGCACCCATGCGCTGGAGCTCCAGCACGTGCATGAAGCGATTCTCGAATACCGACTCCGTGATGGCCGCGGCGCCTTCGGCAATGCAATTCATTGCCGTAAACTGCGCCTGCATGTCGGTCGGGAACCCTGGATACGGTGATGTGTAGATATCGATAGCCTTTGGTTTCCCGTTTGTCATGCCAAGCGTTATCCAATCGGGGCCGGTCTCGATTTCCGCCCCGGCTTCAGTCAATTTTGTCAACACAGCTTCGAGCAAATGCGGGCGGGTGTTTTTCAGTTTCACCTGCCCTCCTGTCATCGCCGTGGCAGCGAGGTAGGTGCCCGTTTCGATGCGGTCAGGCATGATATTGTGCTTGGTGCCATGGAGGCTTTCCACACCTTCTATGACAATGGTATCGGTGCCTGCGCCGTCAATCCTGGCGCCCATTCCGATGAGACAGTTCGCTAAGTCCACCACCTCCGGCTCGCGCGCCGCATTACCGATCACGGTGGTCCCCTGCGCCAGCGTCGCCGCCATCATCAGATTTTCGGTGCCGGTTACGGTCACCATGTCCAGCATGAGGCGCACCCCCTTGAGCCGTTCAGCGCTGGCACGAACATAGCCGCCTTCCACCGAGATCTGCGCTCCCATGGCGCTCAAGCCGTGAAGGTGCATATTGACCGGCCGAGAGCCGATCGCGCAACCGCCCGGCAAGGAGACATCGGCGCGGCCGTAACGCGTCAGCAGCGGCCCCAGGACCAAAATCGATGAACGCATGGTGCGAACCAGTTCATAAGGAGCGAAAAACTCCTTGATGCTGGTGGCATCCACCTCGATGTTCATGTGCTCATCGACCATGAGCTCGACCCCCATGCGGCCCAGTAACTCCATGGTCGTGGTGATGTCCCGGAGGTGGGGAACATTTCCCACCGTGACGGGGCTGTCCGCGAGCAAGGTCGCCGCAAGGATAGGAAGCGCGGCGTTCTTCGCGCCCGAAACGCGGATCTCTCCTCGAAGCGGAACGCCTCCCGTGATAATGAGCTTATCCATGTCAGCGCATGGTGCTTGGGATGTGCTCGCTGCTAGCACGCATCGTGACGTCCCCATTCAACCGAGAGGGCAGAGTGAGACGCCCGACGCTATGGCGGCATCGAGGCTGCCCACTCCTCGGGTGTGTAAGTGCGCATAGATAATGCGTGGATCTCGGTTTCCATTTTGGTCCCGAGACCGGCATACACCAAGCGATGGCGCTGCAGCGCCGCAAGGCCTCCGAAGGCTGGACTGATGATGCACGCCTGAAAGTGCCGGCCGTCACCCTCCACGATCGCTTCCGTGTGCGGGATCGCCAACTCGATAAGCGCTTTGATTTGTTGTGGCGTCACGGATTCTGTCCTTTAAATGCCTCGGCAGGCAACACCTTATCCACCCCGCAGATCTTTGCAATCGCCAGCATGCGGGCGGGAATGTTTTGAAATCGAATCGCTATTTTATGCCGGCGGCCTTCCCGGGCCCAATTGACCAACAGCGCAAGCCCGGCGCTGTCGATCCTTGCCACCGCTCTTAAGTCCACAACAACCGAAGAATCGATGAACATCCCGGCGCCTCGATCGAGGATGCTTGGAACCGTCCCGATGTCCACGTCTCCCGCCAGGGACCAACTTCCTTTAGCCTCGTGAGCGAGCGCTATCTCGTGGTTGGAGTTACTTTTTTGCGTTCTTCGTTTCAAGGCTCTTGATGAGGCTATCGATCCCCGATTTACGGATCTCGGAGGCGAACGATGCGCGATAGGTCGCCACCAAGCTTACCCCGTCCACAGAGACGTCGAATACTTTCCAGGCGTTGTCTTTGACATGCATGCGGTAATGAATGGGAACTACGGCGCTGCCAGGCTGTTCTATTTCAGTGCGCACGGTAACCAGCGTGGCATCCGAATCAGCCCGCACCGGGAAGTAGCGTGTTTCACGATCGGCGTACTCGAGGAGCGCCGTCGCATACGTCTTCACCAGCAATTTGCGAAACTCCTCTACGAAACGCGACCGCTGCGCCGCATCGGCGCTTCGCCAATGCTTGCCCAGCACCCACTGGGACATGCGCGCAAAGTCAAAATGCGGAATGATCAGTTCATCGACAAGCTGGTGCAATCGCACCGAATCCTTGCGCAATACGGCACGCTCGTTTTTAACCCGTGCCGTGACCTGGTCCGCCGTGCGTTTCACTAGCTCTTCAGCGTCTTTAGCGATGGCCGCGAGTGCTAACGCGCACCACGCGAAACAGATCAAAGAGACAACAAATCGTATACGCTTCATGATGCCTAATCTCCCGCCTCACCGGTTTCCCGAGTCAGTGGCGTTCTTTTCGTTCGTACCGAATCCTAGTCGACCTATCCCACGGGATCCGTTACCGTCGTTTATAAAAGGCCCTGGCGCGCCCCGGAACCGAGTGAAATGAGCCCGTTTCGGGTCCCCTCGGTCGCTTATTGGCCACCTTTGTAAACGTCGCCACGGATGCGTGTAACACGGCCCTCTAGCTTTTTCCTCTAGTTCGAATTATGAATTTGAGATTGTACAGCAATCGATCCCGCTAAACCCCATACTTCCGTTTATACACCGATGGAGCGGGTTAAAGTGAAGCGCGCGCTTTCATTGACAAGTAGGCGCTCACGAGTCGGTGCGGCGCCACATCGAGGCTTAGGGCTGCCGCCGCGACCTGCCCCCACTCCCCCGCGACGGTATGATGCGATCTATCGCAGCAAACGCAGCGCTTAGGGCGCTTGCGGCGGCGTATTCTGTTCGTTCGGAGCCGCGCCGCGAATGAGTTCTTTCGCTTGCTCCAATTTCATACGGTCCCAGGCTGAGATGATGTCTTTCAAACGCCCTACTGTATCGGCATCCATCTCCGTGAGATCGCCCGACGCCGATTTTCGTGCGTCCTGTTCCGACCCCCCAGCCTCGGCGGCGGTTGAATCGGCCGCCGCGGTCTCGGCCTCTCCCTCAGCCGAAACCTCTAGGGTAGTCGTGGCGGCGCGCGCAGACTCTTGCGCTTGAAATGCTTGGCTTCGAAGCTCATCCCGCGTACCTTCCGGCACAACGATGGCAGTGTCATCGATGGCCTTGCCTCTCTCAAAGACGAGTACGCGCGGCCCGCCCTGGGGACTCCGATACCAGGTGGGGGGGTTCCCGGAAAGTTGCGTATTCCCCGAGCTTGGGTTGATCCATTGGTACATACGCGCCTGCGCCGGTATGGCGACGCATAGTACGCCGGACAAAACAACGCATGCTGTTTGGCTCTTCATGTTCTCGCCCCGAACCGGATCATGCCGCGGTTACCGCCAAGTATAGCACCAGTTTGCCATTTGCCCTTATAACTCCAGGTGTTGTAAACACGATGCCTTGCCGATGACCGATACCGATCTTCAGGCTCATCGCCGCCGCTGAGTCGGCTCTCCCGCGTAAGCTCATGATAGTATATACGGGATGGCGGCCCACCATGTCCGACTCGGCGTGGCACCTCGAGTTTGAGCGGCGCTTGATCGAGTGCCGGCGCTGTCCGCGCCTGGTCGCCTACCGCGAGGGGATCGCGCGCGCCAAGGTCAAGCGCTTCCAAACAAACGATTACTGGGGCCGACCCGTACCGAGCTTCGGTGATCCGGACGCACGCCTCTTGGTCATTGGACTCGCCCCGGCCGCACACGGCGGTAATAGGACTGGACGCATGTTCACCGGCGATCGCAGCGGCGATTGGCTCTATGAAGCGCTTTACGGTGCGGGCTTCGCCAATCGGCCGACCTCAACGCACGCCAACGACGGCCTCGCGCTGCGCGACTGTTACATCACTGCCGCGGTTCACTGCGCGCCGCCCGCAAACAAGCCCCTGGGCCAAGAATCCACCGCCTGCCGGCCGTACTTGTTGCAGGAGTTGCAACGGCTAGAACAAGTACGCGCTGTCATCGTACTCGGCCGCAGCGCGCTCAACGCTTATCTCAGCGCGCGCCGAGCGCTGGGGCTTCCGGTGCCGTCACCCGTGCCGGCATTCGGCCATGCTCGCTGCCACGGCATCGACGGCTTGACACTCATATGCTCCTACCACCCCAGCCAGCGAAACACCTTCACGGGGCGTCTCACCCGCGAGATGTTTCACCAAGTATTTCAGGGCGCACGCGCCGCGCTCGAAGTAGCGCCGGTGATCGGAAAAAGGGCGGGGCAAAGCCCCGCCTAACACTCAACGCTGGGGGCTTAACCCTGCACGGCGATTTTACGCGGTTGCACGCGTTCGTGCTTCGGGATCACGATCGCAATAACACCATTCCGGCCGGTCGCCTCGATGCGCTCCGCATCCGCGGTGTCCGGCAGGCTAAAGCGGCGGTAGAACGTCCCGTAGGCTCGCTCTACACGCTGGTAACCCGCGCGGGCCTCCTCATTGTCCAATACGCGCTGACCTTTTACCGATAGCACCCCATTGTCCATCGTGATTTCGATGTCTTTCGGATCTATCCCCGGCAAATCGGCGTAGAGTAAGAACCGCGTATCCTCTTCCTTGATATCCACGGTCGGCGTCCAATTGCTGGTGACCACACTCGATTTGTCGGCGTTGTAGATATTTCCGAAGCGCGACTCGAACAAACGACTCATCTCATTCTGAACTTGGTTCAATACGCTCCAAGGCTCATAACGTGTCACTAACATAGTCTTTCTCCATCAAGCTGACTGTTACCCGTATTATTACGGCTTGGCGGAGATATATGGCCGCTCTTGGGTATTTCAAGGGCGACGCTCCGGCTTTCTTGATAATGTCTTAGCGGCACATATAGCCCGACGAACGGAGAATCCTTCGCTACGATTAGAGCCGATAGGCCATGGTGGTCATCACCTTCGAGGCGGCCGTCATGAGCATTTTGATGACTTCAGGCAGATCCGCGGCGCCCGTCTCGATGGCGACCGTGGCATGGTGTGCTTCGTCCCTTTTCATACGCTGCAGGATCGCGCGGCTTCGGATGTCGCCTGGCGGCAACTTGTGTAGGTGCTCCTGCAAGTGCCGAACGACCTGACGCTCGGTCTCGGCGATGAATCCGAGGCTCCACCGGTCACCCGCGATACCGGCGGTTGCACCGATCATAAACGATCCAAAATACCAAAACGGATTCAGGAAGCTGGTGCGTCCCCCAAGCTCACGCAAGCGCTCTTCGCACCAATAGAGGTGATCGTTTTCTTCGCTGGCCGATTTTGCCATCGTCTCTCGTACCGCCGGATCGCGGGCCGCAAGCGACTGGCCATGGTACAAGGCCTGTGCAGCCACCTCGCCCGCGTGGTTTACGCGCATGAGCCTTTCCGAGCGGAGGCGGTGCTCTTCAGAGGAATCGCGTTCGCGGAGATCGGTGCCGGGAACCGGCGCCCCCCAGCTGTCCTGGACGCTAAAGACGGTTCGTATCCCCCTATCGAGATTGATCAGAACGCTATCGAGAAAAGAATATTGGCGGCCTACCATTATTGTCGAGAGTAGATGAGCCCCGCCGGGATTCTAGCATACGCATCACGCGGCCTGGCGTGGCCTGGCGTGGCCTGGGCTCATAAAAGACCCCTTGATGCGTCGGCCGGGCAAGCGGCGTTTGCTAAGCGTGGGTCCGATGCTTCGCGACCGCATCAAGGGTCGGGACAAAGGACTAGGAGGCGTTGACATTCGTGTGCGAGAACAGCGACGCAGGACGTAAAGCGCAAAGCGAGCGGCAAAACCACGCGCGTGCCGACTCCCCCTCCCACCGATCGCAAGGCGATCATCAACCCTTGCCCTTGCGGGGCGTGCGCCCCGGTGAACTCAACGGGGCGTCAAGACCGTGAGCACTTACCGGGTGCGCATCCTGGAAAAACTGCATCTAAGGACCAACGCCGAGTTAACTTATTACTGCGTGAAGCACGGCTTGGTCGCTTCGCCACGTTTCCCGGGTCCGCATTGAAATACTCAGCGTAGGACAAACGCCGACCCCCTGCCGTACGTTGACCTACGCGAAGTTCGAACTCCCACCGACAGACATCGCATCCGGCCCGCGCGTAGTCTCACGCCTGCGTCGAGATTTCGTTTAGTTAGGTTGCTGGCCGAGAACAGAAGGGGAAGCAATGGCAACATTACCTGGATCTCTATTTACAGACACAAGCATCAATCAAACCGATCTGGCCGATTTCAGCGCTGCGGTTGGCGCAATCAACTATGACCAGTCTTGGGAGCTCGGTGATCAGGTAGCGCGCTTTACCGACCCACCGGGCGATACTTTGGTCGTCTCCCAGAGCCATTCGTATACGCTGAGCCCAGACGAAGACGAGTTAGTCCTATCTAAGGACGGCGTGGTCGGCAAAGGCAATGCCGACGACAATAATATTCTCGGCAACATCAGTAATAATGATCTCGCTGGCCTGGGTGGCCAAGACTGGTTGCACGGCTCGGACGGTAACGATACGCTGGATGGCGGTGGCGGTGCTGACACGGTGTTAGGCGGCGGTGGCAAGGACACGGTGTTAGGCGGTAAGGGTAACGATAGGCTGGATGGCGGTAGCGGTGCGGACACGGTGTCAGGCGGCAGTGGCAACGACACGGTGTTAGGCGGTAGCGGTAACGATACGCTGGATGGCGGTAGCGGTGCGGACAGCTTAACCGGCGGTCTTGGAGCCGACACGATCACAGGCGGAGACGGAGAAGACACCATTATCGGCGGTGCCGGGAACGATGTGATGACCGGCGGTGCCGGGAACGACGTGTTCTTAATTGATGAGACCACCCCAGGTTTCAATGCGGTTGAGGATTTCAGCAAGGGTGACCTGCTGCGGATCGGCGATCGCAACGCAGATGGACAGTTCACTGAAGGTGCCGACTACAACATCGAGCAAGTGGGTAGCGATGCGCTCATTTTGATCCTCGATGATCAAGGCGATGTCGCGGGTAGCGTGACGCTGAGCGGTGTCAACGAGAACAACCTGAAGATCGTTGAAGACCCGACCACGCATGACGGTATGTTCACCATCGAGTAAACATTGCCTGAGTCGTGACCCCAGCATGGACCGCCGGGGTCACCTGGGAGCGGATAGCGCGTCGCTTTTAATTTCTCCTCCGCTTGGCCGAGGTAGGGGGCCCGGCTCGTGATCCTAAGAGCGAACCACGCGCAGTGAAAGTCCGCGACAAGGTGGCTGTCTTTGCAGCCAGCGAGCTGCTCGTGCTGCAATGGCGCCATGAGGGTTTGATTCCGCCCGGTGTCGATATACTGCGAAACGGCACGGCCCTAGGAAAGCCGATACTGGGGATGGTGCTCCAGGATAACCAGGAATATCTGCTGGCCGCCTACGCGGCGGGTCTCGACCTGCGGAAAACGCTCGCCGTCACCATACGCACCCAAGATTCGACCTTGGCGGAAACAGCGCCGCTCATGCCCGCGCCGCTGGCTACACTTTCACTGGTTGAATTCCCGTTGCCGACGCGGATGCGCGTTTGGCACGGTTTGCTGACCAAGGCACCAGAAATGTTTCCCAAACTTGGCCATCCTGCGCTGGTGCTGATCGGCGCACAACTCGCCATTCCCGCACTGACGGCGGTGCGCGTGGCGCGTAATCAAGTCTATGTCCGCGTCCCGTGGCCAAGCACGGGCGAGAGTCGAGGTAAACAGCTGCAGCTATCGGTCGCGGAGTTTACCGAGACCGACACTTCACCACCAGTGAGTTGCCCAGCCCTCATCGATGAGGGATGTGTCCACGCGCTCCTAACGCTACCGGCCACATCTTCTAACAAGAGAGCGTTTTTCACTCTGAAGTCCGAGCACGCGACTTTGCCTTTCAAACTCGGGAAGACGCTAGCACCTTCAACCTTGGCTAAGCACATGGCTCGCATTCGAGCGGATTCTAGTTTGGAGCCTGCGCTTCTCGAAGCATTCGTGTCCAAGGCCAGCGCCGCGGCCAAACCAGCAATCAATGCGCCTAACAAACGCTTACCGTCCACTTTATCGGGTCAGGTCGATGGCTTGCGGGACCGCACACTGCGAGGTTGGGCATTGAACCGCGCCAAACCCTTTGAGACCGTCTATGTCGATATCTATGTCGAAGGCGAATTGTTCCAAACCGTTCCTGCCAACCTCTTTAGGCCAGAACTCAAGACAGAGGAGCTAAGCGGAAACTTCGGCTTCGAGATTGAGCTGGCTGCAAACCACCTTAACGGCGCTAAACGCCAAGTGAGCGCGTGTTTCGCAGAAAGCTCGGTCCAGCTTGTTGGCAGCCCGCTACTGTTAGGTCATGGCTATTTCGATGCAGAGATTGCCCTGACCGACGACACCACGCTAAGCGGCTGGATCAAAGAACGCTGCTTGCACCCTGGTTCCGCGACTGTCGAAATCACCGTGGATGGCGCTTCGATCGAGACGGTGCGAGCCGAGCCTAGCGCCAAATCTTCCGGCGGTCCGCAGGCTGAACTTAGATTCACCTATAGTCTGCCCTCGTCCCTTTTTACTGGCGAGACGCACAGGATCTCCGTCTCGATAGTCCGCGACGGACGACCTATTCCACTCGTCAATACCCCGTTCCAAGTTTCCGCCAAGTACCTGCAACGGCACGCGGTCGAAGAACGAAGTCTAGCGAAGTTGCTACGCTTTTCGGTGGACTACCTGGTACCCGTGGACGGAGTCGGCGTCTTCTTGAATGGCTGCCTGATCGATCCGCAGTTACAGGTTCAATCCCTCTTACTGGTAGTCGACCAAAGTAACGTAATTCCGCTTCCTCACCTCGCTCGAACGCCAAGGCCCGATATCTACGAGGCATTCGAATCCGAATCGGAACTTAACACGGTCGACTTGGGTTTCTTGTGTCTCGTGCCGAACGCAGCCGTTTCATCATCAACACAAGCGCACAGCTACGAGCTTTACGTAGTCACGAAATCCAAACAGTATGTGCGCTATCCGATTAGCCCGGATACGATCGATCGGTTAGGTAGCCACCCCACACTGAGCCAAATTAAGACCCTACTTTCCATCATTCATCCAAGCACGAGCATTCATCCGTTTCTAGAACACATAGGCCCAGTCATTCGTGGTTTGTGGGCCTCGCGTAACCGGCCCGAGATTACACCGATTGTTCAATCCTTCGGTGGTTCTACAGAGGAACCGAAAGTCTCTGTTATCGTACCCCTCTATGGTCGATATGATTTCCTGCGCTATCAACTCGCGTTATTCGCGAACGATCCCGATTTTCGCGCCATGGATTTGGTGTACGTCGTCGACGATCCCAGAATTCAACGGGATGTCCTAAAGCTCGCGACAGAACTACACCCCCTTTTTAGGGTTCCGTTCCGCGTTCTCACCACAGGACACAACCTCGGCTACGCGGGCGCTAATAATGCGGGAGCGAACGTGGCCTTGGGACGTTACCTGGTTCTGCTTAATTCAGACGTCATGCCCCGCTCGCCAGGCTGGGTTAGCAGGCTCACCGATATTTACGAGTCTCTCTCCAACCCCGGGGCATTGGGCGTCAAGCTGCTATACGAGGATCGATCCATACAGCATGCCGGTATGACCTTTGATAGGCATGCCGAGTTCGGGAACTTGTGGACGAACCAACATCCCTTTAAGGGCCAACCTGATTGGCGCGACCATGATGATATTCCTCGGCCCGTTCATGCCGTAACGGCAGCCTGCATGTTCTTGCCGCGTAGCAGTTTCCTCGAACTGGGGGGGCTCGATGAAGCCTATATCTTAGGGGACTTTGAAGATTCGGATCTTTGTCTCAGGTTGCTTGCCAGCGGCCGGCAGAATTACTACGCGCCTTCGGTCGAGCTCTACCATCTCGAGCGCCAGTCCCAGTCTCTCGTTTCGACTCAAGCTTGGAAACATAACCTAACGCTCTACAATTGTTGGCTCCACCACGAACGCTGGTCATCGACCATCGAGGCCTTGCAGGCGGAAAAATTCGTAGCGCTCACAGCGCCCGCAAAGAAACCGACGCACACCTCAGCGGTGCTGTCCATACGCGATAAGCAAGAAAAACTTCACCGACCCCAGGCTAAAGTGCGAACGAGTGCGGCGCAAGGCAAACGGAGCCACCGCCCAACTCGTTATGCATAGAATTCTGGTCATTAGTCACGGTCATCCCGATTTCTCAAAGGGCGGTGCCGAAATTGTCGCTTATAACCTGTTCAGCGAGCTGAACAAGCGAGACGACTGCGAGGCTCTATTTTTAGCCAGGCACGGCATCCCGACCGTCGGTCACGACACCACACCTTTTAGCACCCACAACCATGGAAGCGAGGTTCTTGTTAAATCGTACACCGACTTTTTTCTCTTCTCCCAGACGTGTATGCGCTTCGTTAATAACGAATTTAAAGCGCTGCTGGAACGCTTTCGGCCCACGGCGGTGCATTTCCACCACTACTTGGATGTCGGCATCGAGCTCCTACGTGCAGTACGGAACTATTCCTATGATATTCCCATCGTGCTCACCCTGCACGAATATCTAGCCATCTGCAATAACCTCGGGCAGATGATCAAGTCTAACCATCAGCTTTGCTGGAAAGGGAGTCCAGTCGAATGCCATGTGTGTATTCCTTCCAAGTCCCCAGCCGAATACCTCCTGCGGGAGCTTTACCTTAAATCCTTCTTCGGCTTGGTGGATATTTTTGTAGCGCCTAGCCAGTTCCTGCTCAATCGCTACGTGGAGTGGGGTCTCCCGCGCTCCAAGATGGTACTCATGGAAAACGGTCAAGTGCCGGCAGCCAAACTTCCGCCCAGATCCCTAAAAGCAGGTGAGCTTCGTGGTCGCTTCGCCTATTTTGGTCAAATAGACGTCTTCAAGGGTGTTGACCTCCTGCTCGAGGCCTTTGCGTGCCTTCCCCGTGCGTTGAAAAGGCAGCTCTCTCTGGAAATTCACGGCGGTGGTCTGGACGACCAACCGGCCGAATACAAGCCGTTTCAGGATAAAGTGTACTCTTTACTCGAAGCCGAAAAGCGTTCGGTGCGCTACTTCGGAAAATATGAGCCTCATGAATTGCCGAGGTTAATGGAACGCATAGACTGGGTCGTGGTGCCATCGATATGGTGGGAAAACTCGCCCCTGGTCATTCAGGAGGCGATGACGTTCGGCCGTCCCGTGATCTGCGCGGACATCGGCGGTATGGCAGAAAAGGTTAGCGACCGCCGGAATGGACTGCATTTTCGCGCGCGTAACCCGTTTGATCTAGCGGCATGTATCGAAGAAGCAGCGACGACCGAAGGACTTTGGGATACATTGTACGATAACACCACTCCGGCGTTTTCAATCGCCGCACAGACAGATCAGCTCATGTCCTTCTATCGCACTACATCCAATCTTTCGCTGTAAAATTCCTGCGCCAGGATGCGCTAAACACCGGCATCCTTGCGCTTGATGCGTTAGAGCGCGTGACCGGATCAATCGGCGGATCGCCTGCACACCGCCCACGCCGGACAAGCCTCGGCGATCAAGCGGACACAGTTGCCGATAGCTTAGATGGGCGCCCTTGCCCAAGCTGCGACGTCGTGCACAGCGGCCCATCCTTGTATCTTTATTTTGGTAATGGTTAGCTGCCATTATCTGGAACGGAGTGAGCTTGAGCCCACCCTTAGACCTCGAGTCTGTGACGTAGATAAAGCCCTCCGGTTCCTCTTTGTTGCCGA
>JBOIDL010000078.1:0-16099 GCA_050740435.1 Gammaproteobacteria bacterium | reverse complement strand
CGTTTTGTGATTCCGTCAAGTGTAGTGGCCCTTTGAGGCCGTCACCCTATCAGGAACCAGAACGCGCAGATCCCATCATGGCCAGAGCGGACACCCACGCTCAACAAAAGGCCGGATATATACATGCAGTCTTCCTTACAGCCATCGGCGTTTCTCTCCTTGCAAACCGGGTGGAGTCCATATATACACTTTCCTAGCTCTGGCCAGAGCCGACGATTTTCGGTATCCTCTTGCACCCTTGAAGCAGGCGCGTAGCTCAGCTGGTTAGAGCACCACCTTGACATGGTGGGGGTCGTTGGTTCGAGTCCAATCGCGCCTACCAAACTTCTCTGATACTGCGGGGCATTAAACGTCGATAACCTACAATCTCCGAGAGTTCGGCGATGAAATCGCTAGAGCCCACAGAACGCGCAAGCGCCTAAATCGCCCCATGCCCGCAGTCACCCTCCCCGACGGGAGCCGCAAGGAATTTCCGCAACCGCTGTCCGTGGCCGAGGTCGCCCAGGCGATCGGCCCCGGTCTCGCCCGTGCCGCCTTGGCCGGCAAAGTCGATGGGCGTCTTGTGGACACCTCGTATGTCATCGACCGCGATTGTCAGGTCTCCGTGGTTAAAGGTACCGACCCCGAGGGGCTTGAGGTGCTGCGCCATAGCTGCGCGCACCTGCTGGCCCAAGCGGTCAAGAGCCTGTTTCCCAGCGCTCAAGTGACGATCGGTCCGGTGATTGACGACGGGTTTTATTACGACTTTGCCTACGATCGCACCTTCACACCCGAAGACCTCGAGGCCATTGAGGCCAGGATGAGGGAACTCGCCAAGAGCGATTTCAAGCTGACTCGCTCCCTCCTGGCACGCGACGAAGCCGTGGCGTTTTTTAGAAGTTTGGGGGAACACTACAAGGCCGAGATCATCGCCTCAATCCCCGCGGGTGAGGAGATTTCGCTCTACGGCCAGGGCGATTTCATCGATCTCTGCCGCGGTCCGCATGTCCCCAGCACCGGCAAGCTCAAGGCCTTCAAGCTCACCAAGGTGGCCGGCGCCTATTGGCGCGGGGACCCGCGTAACGAAATGCTGCAACGTGTTTACGGCACCGCGTGGCCAGACCAACAGGCGCTCGATGCCTATCTCCGGCGGCTGGACGAGGCGGAGAGGCGCGATCACCGGAAGATCGGGAAGCACTTGCACCTCTTTCACATGCAGCCCGAGGCGCCGGGGATGGTGTTCTGGCACCCGAAGGGGTGGGCGATCTATCAGACGGTTCAAGCTTACATTCGCGAGAAACTGCACCGGCGCGGTTACCAGGAAGTCCGGACCCCCGAGGTCGTGGATCGAAGCCTGTGGGAACGATCCGGGCATTGGGATAAATTCCGCGAGGTCATGTTTACCACCAGCTCGGAGAACCGCGATTACGCGGTCAAGCCTATGAACTGCCCGTGCCACGTGCAGATCTTCAACCAGAGCTTGCGCAGCTACCGGGAGCTGCCGCTGCGGCTGGCCGAATTCGGTTCTTGCCATCGTAACGAGCCGTCGGGCACCTTGCATGGGCTGATGCGCGCGCGCCATTTCGTGCAAGACGACGCACATATCTTCTGTACCGACGATCAGATCCAAGCAGAGGTCTCCGCCTTTATCGACCTGCTGTTCGAGGTCTATGCCGATTTCGGTTTTACCGACGTCATCGTGAAACTCTCCACGCGTCCCGTGGAGCGCGTCGGCAGCGACACTGACTGGGACAAGGCGGAAGAGGCGCTCGAAGTGGCCTTGAACGCCAAGGGGCTCGCGTGGGCGCTGCAACCGGGTGAAGGGGCTTTTTACGGTCCGAAGATTGAGTTCTCACTCACCGATTGTATCGGGCGCGTGTGGCAATGCGGCACCATTCAGGTCGACTTTTCCATGCCCGAGCGTCTGGGCGCCCACTATGTCGCCGAGGACGGCGCGCGCCGCACGCCCGTGATGCTGCACCGGGCGATCCTCGGCTCGCTAGAGCGTTTCATCGGGATCCTGATCGAGGAGCATGCCGGGGCCTTGCCATTATGGTTGGCGCCGCTACAACTCGTGGTTCTCAACATCACCGATGGCCAAGCCGAGTACGCACAGCGGCTCGCGGAAACCCTTGTAACTCACGGATTTCGAGTGGTTCCCGACTTGAGAAATGAAAAGATCGGCCTTAAAATCCGCGAGCACACGTTGCAGCGAGTGCCGTATATGATCATCGCCGGCGACCGAGAGATGCAGACAAACACCGTCTCGGTGCGCACACGGGCCGGTAAGGATCTGGGGACGATGAGCTTGATCGAGATGGCTGAGCGCCTACAAACCGAGATCACGCGCGGCCGGAATCAGAGTTTGTGAAGAATCGTAGCGAGCAAGCCTGCCCGCGAGGCGCGCAGGACCGTTTCGCCGGGAGCGAAACGGCGCATAAGCCCCGAAGGGGCGAGCCTCAAGGACGAGGCGAGCAACCGCAGTGTATGTGGAAATACATGAGGATTCCGAGCACCGCGCAACGATGCGGGCGGGCTGCGCAGTAGATTTATTCACAAGCTCTCAGCGGGAGGATTGAGATATCGATAAGAAAAATCGGGTAAATGCTTCGATTAGCGCGCCACGCGTGCGCTTGATCGGGCCGGATGGGAATCAAGTCGGCGTTGTTTCACTGGCGGAGGCTCAGAAGTCTGCGGAGGAGAATAATCTAGACCTGGTAGAGATTGTCCCGACGGCGGACCCTCCCGTTTGCCGCGTGATGGACTTCGGCAAGTTCCTGTTCGAATTGAGTAAAAAGCGCCATGCCCAGAAACGCAAGCAGAAGCAGATACAGGTCAAGGAGATAAAGCTCCGGCCCGGCACGGATGAAGGCGATTACCAGATCAAGCTCCGGAACATGATCCGGTTTCTCGACGAGGGGGACAAAGTGAAGGTCACGCTCCGGTTTCGGGGACGGGAGATGGCGCACCAAGACCTGGGGGCGCTGATGCTGAAACGGGTCGAAGGAGATTTAGCCACGCATGCGGTCGTCGAGCAGTTCCCGCGTCTCGAAGGGCGGCAAATGGTGATGGTGGTGTCGCCCAAACGCGCGTGATGAAACACGGTTATCGAATGAGGAGTAGGAAGTGCCAAAGTTAAAAACAAATCGAGGCGCGGCGAAGCGCTTCAAGCGTACCGCCTCGGGCCGTTTCAAGCACCGGCAGGCATACAAAAGCCATATCTTGACCAAGAAGAGCGCCAAGCGGAAACGGCAATTGTGCGGGTTGCTGATCATCGACAGTTCCGACGAGCGCGCGATCACCAAACTGATGCCGTATTCCTAGGGAATGAGTAAGCTGCTATGCCAAGAGTAAAACGTGGAGTCACCGCGCGCGCAAGACACAAGAAGGTCCTCGCACAGGCGAAGGGCTATCGCGGCCGGCGCAAGAATGTCTATCGGATCGCCAAACAATGTGTCACCCGTGCCCGGCAATACGCCTATCGCGATCGGCGTCAGCGCAAACGTCAGTTCCGGGCCTTGTGGATCGTGCGCATCAACGCCGCAGCCCGCCAATGTGGGCTGTCCTACAGCCGTTTGATGGACGGATTGCACAAGGCAGCCATCGAAATCGACCGCAAGGTGCTCGCCCACCTCGCCGTCAGCGACCAGGCCGCGTTTGCCGAAATCGCGGAGGCCGCCAAGGCGGCCACCGCTTGAGTGCACTTCCGGCCCCGATAATCGTAGTGGTCAGAGCTTGTGAAGAAATCTTAGCGAGCAGGTCGCCCGCGAGGCGCACGGCGCGCAGGAACCGGAGTGTATATGGAAATACATGAGGATTCCGAGCACCGCGCAACGATGCGGGCGGGCTGCACAGTAGATTTATTCACAAGCTCTTAGTTTATAACGAGTAGCGCGGGGGACGGGGTAGGCCTTTCCTCTGTTTCTATCGGTACGTTTCACCCATGTTCAACGTCGCAGAGGTCATTGCGCAAGCCGAGCATTCGATCGCCGCGGCACAAGACCTGAGCACCTTGGACGAGGTGCGCATCAGCCTGCTCGGCAAGAAGGGCGTTCTGACGGCCTTATTGAAGCAATTGGGCACTTTGCCGCCCGCGGAGCGCCCGGCGGCGGGAAAAGCGATCAATGACGCCAAGGAAGCGGTCACCGAGGCCATCGCGAAACGCCAGGCGGTGTTGTACCAAGAACACCTAGTGCGTTCGCTCGAGGCCGAGCGCATCGATGTGACCTTGCCCGGCCGCGGGCAGCGCCCGGGTGGGCTGCATCCGGTCACCCGCACCTTGCAACGCATCGAGTCGCTCTTGACCCAGATCGGTTTTGAGGTCGTCGAAGGTCCCGAGATCGAATCCGACTTTTATAATTTCGAGGCGCTCAATATCCCGCCCGAGCATCCCGCCCGAACGACGATGGATACGTTTTATTTCGATGAGCATACCGTGCTCCGGACCCATACCTCGCCGGTGCAGATCCGGGTCATGGAAGCGCGCAAGCCGCCCCTGCGGATCATCGCGCCGGGGCGGGTCTACCGCCGCGATTCCGACTTGACGCATACGCCGATGTTCCATCAGGTCGAGGGCCTGATGGTCGATGTGGACGTAAGCTTCGCGCACCTCAAGGGGATCTTGCAGGATTTGATGCGCAGTTTTTTTGAGCAAGACGATTTGCGGTTGCGTTTTCGGCCTTCCTATTTCCCGTTCACCGAGCCTTCGGCGGAGGTTGATATCCAGTGCGTGATGTGCCGGGGAAGCGGCTGCCGCGTGTGCGGGCAGGGCGGGTGGCTGGAAGTGCTCGGGTGCGGGATGGTACACCCGCGGGTATTCGAACACGCCGGTATCGATAACGAGGCCTACACGGGCTTCGCCTTCGGTTTGGGGGTCGAGCGGCTAGCGATGCTGCGCTACGGCGTCGACGATCTACGCATGTTCTTCGAGAACGATGCGCGGTTCCTGATGCAGTTTAGATAACCGGCCCAGGACCATAGCATGCGTGTGAGTGAAGCCTGGCTCAGGGAGTGGGTCAATCCGCCGGTGGCGACGGCGGAACTGGCCGAACGCCTTACCCTGGCGGGATTGGAGGTCGACTCGGTGGACCCGGTGGCAAAGGAGATCGAGGTGGCCCTTACCCCCAATCGGGGCGACTGCCTGGGGGTGGCCGGGCTCGCCCGCGAGATTTGCGTGCTTTATGGCTGTCCTATCCATTGCCCTGCGCCCCATCGGGTCCGGCCCGGAATCGATGAGGTTTGGCCGCTTACAATCGCCGCCCCGGAAGCCTGTCCGCATTACGCCGGCCGCGTAGTGCGCGGGATCGATCCACGGGTCGAGACGCCGCTCTGGATGCGCGAACGCTTGCGCCGCAGCGGCCTGCGCAGCATTAGTTCGGTTGTCGATGTCACCAATTTCGTGATGCTGGAGCTCGGACAGCCGATGCACGCCTTCGATCTCGAGAAGCTCCAAGAAGCCATCGTCGTGCGCTTTAGCTATCCGGGTGAGCGGCTCGCGCTCCTCGACGGACAGACGCTGGACCTGGATGCGGACACCTTGGTGATCGCGGATGCCAAGCGGCCGGTGGCCTTGGCCGGCATCATGGGCGGGATGCAGACGGCGGTTACCGCGGCGACGCGCGCCGTGTTCCTGGAAAGCGCCTTCTTTACACCGGCGAGCGTGGCCGGCAAGGCGCGCCTCTACCATCTGCAAACCGATTCCTCACACCGCTTCGAGCGCGGCGTCGATTTTGATCTCCAAGTCCGGGCCATCGAGCGTGCGAGCGAGCTCTTGGTAGCGATCTGCGGCGGTCAGCCGGGCCCCGTGGTGGACCGGCTCTACGCGGAACATCTTCCCCAGCGCCGGGTGATAAAATTACGAGCCAGCCGCATCGCGCGGGTTTTGGGAACGGAGGTCGCGCCGGCGGAAGTGCAAACTATTCTGACTCGCCTGGGGGTGCGGGTCAGCGGCGGGGATGGCGTTTGGGACTGCGTCCCGCCTTCCTTCCGGTTCGATCTGGCCATCGAGGCGGATCTCATCGAGGAAGTGGCGCGCATCCGCGGTTACGAGACTATCGCCGGGCAACCGCCCCGGCAGCTTATGAGGATGCGCGGGCGTCCAGAGGCCCGGATCGATCTCGGCCGCATTCGCCAGGTCTTGGTCGAGCGCGGCTATCAGGAGGCGATTACCTATAGTTTCGTGGATCCCGCTTTGCAGGCGCGCCTCACACCCGATCTCGAACCCGTGACGATAGCTAATCCGATCGCGAGCGATATGGCGGTCATGCGGACGAGCCTCTGGGCCGGTCTTCTGCAAGCGCTCAAGTACAACCAGAACCGTCAATGCGACCGCGTGCGCCTGTTCGAGAGCGGGCTCATCTTCGTCCGCGGACAAGGCGAAATCGACCAGCGGCCGATGTTGGGGGGCGTACTCTGGGGTTTCCAGAATCCGGAGCAATGGGCCGAGCCCAAGCGGGGGGCCGATTTTTTCGATCTTAAAGGCGATGTCGAGGCCCTCTTGGCCCTCCGCGGCGACACGCCCGAACGTCTTTCTTATCAACCCACTGAGCACCCCGCTTTACATCCCTACCATGCGAGCAGGGTTCACAAAGGGAACCAATCGCTCGGCATATTCGGTGCCCTGCACCCCGGGCTGGCGGCGGCCCTCGGGCTGGAACAACCGGTATTCCTCTTCGAGCTCGAGTTAAGTCTTCTCACCCAAGGATCGGTCCCACGATTCAGCCCCATCTCGAAGTTACCGATGGTTAGGCGCGATATTAGCCTGTTAGTGGACCGCGGCGTTGCGGCCGCCGAGCTGATACGGTGCGTCGCGGAAACAGCGCCAAATGGGCTAAAGGACTTCCAGTTGTTTGATTTATATGAGGGCGAAGGTATTGATCCGAAGAAAAAAAGTATTGCCTTGGGCTTGATCTTTCAAGGGACTTCAAGCACTCTAATAGACGCTGAAGTCGATCAGACGGTCGAGCGGGTCCTGAAACGGTTGCAGGAACGGTTCGAGGTCACATTGCGGAGCTAAACGCGAGTGCGGGCGCGAGGGGTGTTTGCAGTGTCTAACGAGGAAAAGGATATGAACACGGCGCTGACCAAGGCTGGGATGGCGGTCAAGCTTTACGAAGAGGTTGGCTTGAATAAGCGTGAGGCCAAAGAGCTGGTGGAACAATTCTTCGAGGAGGTCCGGGCGGCGTTAGAGAGCGGGCGGCAGGTCAAGCTTTCCGGGTTTGGAAATTTCGACCTCAGAAAGAAGAACCGGCGCCCCGGCCGCAATCCGAAAACCGGAGAGGCGATACCCATCAGCGCTCGCCGCGTGGTGACGTTCCGGCCAGGACAGAAATTAAAGGCCAGGGTAGAAGCGTATGCTGGAAGCATCGAACAATAACGAACTGCCAGCGATCCCGGGAAAGCGCTATTTCACCATCGGCGAAGTGAGCGATCTGTGCGCGGTAAAACCCCATGTACTGCGCTATTGGGAACAGGAGTTTCCGCAGTTGAAACCGATCAAGCGCCGTGGCAATCGGCGTTACTATCAGCGGCAGGATGTGATCCTGATCCGGCAGATCCGAAGCCTCCTGTATGAACAAGGGTTTACCATTGGCGGGGCGCGGCAGCGGCTCTCGGGGGACGAAGTGAAAGCCGATTCCAGCGTGAGCCAACAAATCATCCGGCAGTTGCGCGTCGAGCTCGAGCAAGTGCTCGATATCCTGCGACGGTGATGGGCAGCGCGCCGGCGGCGGGGTACAATTCCTCATTCGGGGCGTAGCGCAGCCTGGTAGCGCACCACCTTGGGGTGGTGGTGGTCGGAGGTTCAAATCCTCTCGCCCCGACCAATCCCTTCGATACCGTACCGGTGAGAAACGAATCGATTAAGAAAGTCGTGCTGGCCTATTCCGGCGGGCTCGATACCTCCGTGATTCTAAAGTGGCTGCAGGAGACCTACCGCTGTGAGGTGGTGACTTTTACGGCCGACATCGGTCAGGGCGAAGAGCTCGAACCCGCACGCGTGAAGGCGCAGGCCCTCGGTGTTAAGGAGATCTATATCGACGATCTCAAGGAAGAATTCGTGCGTGACTTTGTGTTTCCGATGTTCCGCGCGAACGCGATTTACGAGGGCGAGTATCTGTTGGGGACCTCGATCGCCCGGCCGCTCATCGCCAAGCGCCTGGTCGAGATCGCGCGCGAGACCGGGGCCGACGCGATCGCTCACGGCGCCACCGGCAAGGGCAATGATCAGGTGCGTTTCGAGCTTGGTGCCTATGCGCTCAAGCCCGATATCAAGATCATCGCACCGTGGCGGGAGTGGGATCTCGCCTCGCGCGCGCAACTGCTTGCCTATGCCGAGCGGCACGCGATACCCGTCGAGCGCACGAGCGCCAGCAAAGCGCCTTATTCCATGGATGCGAACCTGTTGCACATCTCCTACGAGGGCGGCGGGCTCGAAGATCCCTGGGTCGAGCCTGATCCCTCGATGTGGCGTTGGACGAAATCACCGGAGGCCGCTAGCGGCCAGCCGCGTTACGTCGAATTGAGCTTTGAAAGCGGTGACGCCGTGGCCATCGATGGTGTCCGCCTGTCGCCGGCGGCGCTGCTCGCGACGCTGAATCGGTTAGGCGGAGAGCATGGCATCGGGCGGCTCGATATCGTCGAGAACCGCTACGTCGGCATGAAGTCACGCGGCTGCTACGAGACCCCGGGCGGGACGATTTTGCTCAAGGCGCACCGCGCGATCGAATCGCTCACAGTCGACCGCGAGGTAGCGCATCTCAAGGACGATCTCATGCCCCGCTATGCTGCGCTGATCTATAACGGCTATTGGTGGAGCCCAGAGCGCCGAATGTTGCAGGAACTAGTTGACGCGGCGCAGGCGCACGTGAACGGCGGCGTGCGTTTAAAGCTGTATAAAGGCACGGTCATGGTGGCGGGCCGCAAATCCGACACGGACAGTCTTTTCGACACCGCTATTGCGACCTTCGAAGACGATGCCGGAGCCTATGATCAAAAAGACGCCGGTGGTTTCATAAAATTAAATGCACTACGGATGCGTATCGCAGGACAACGTTCGAAAATCACGTAAACCTTTTCAGTCAGGAATGGTACCCCTATGCAATGCCCAAAATGTAACAATAAGCTATCCCCTCTTAAAGTCTGGCTAATCTCGCGTTGGTCACCCTTGCGCTGTGATCGTTGCGGAACAAGATTAACGCGATCGATCGACAGGCAATTTTTTATCATCTCGGTTCTGTTTTTTTCCGGGATCTTTTTATTCATAGCGACCCCCCTTTTCCCGACTCCTCTTTTGTTAATCGGCTGGCTCATCGCCGTGATGCTCGTTGATGCCTACACCGTCCGGCTCGTCCCCGACGACAAGCTGGAACTATAAGGCGTAAGGCCGACTGATAGGGTGCGATCCGCCGCGGCGACGCGCTGATCGAAAACCCCGCGCAGGGACCGTGATCATGCCGGGCGGTCGGCGCCGTACCGTCCGCCGGTTGGACAACGTCGTTGAAGCCAGCCGCGCTTGGGCTACTTACAGATCCCTTCGCAATCCGCCCCGTCTTTCTGCGGATCGCAGGTATCGCTGGGATCATCGATACAGGTTTGGCCGGCAGGACACTGCTCCCCCGTGATACCGCCGCATACTTGCGCTTCTGGTTCCTTCTCTCCACATGCGCTCAATAACATCACCAAAAACAGGCCGTAGATGAATCTTTGCATGGTGCTCGCCTCGCTCGTGTCTATGCAGCAAATCAAGATTACGTATCGAAAACGGGTCGCGTTTCGCGGGTCGCCGTCCGGATTTTTGGTAGGCTTGTAAACCATGTTACACACTTACTTTAGACCGTGTAGTGAAAAATTGCACGGGCTTTCTGGGATCTCCGCGTGTGTGACTAGGACGCCCCTTTCTCTATCATGCTCCGATCAGCGGCGTAGCTTGTCTTTGTTTAGGTACGACCGCGGCCAGATCCCGAAATAATCAAGGTCCTCGTCGATTCCATCGACAACCTCGTAACTGCGATAGGCTTCTCGCCCGACCCAAGCATAGGCCGTGTGCTCGTTGTTGAGCTCGATATTTCCGCGCTTCCAGCGGTAATGAAACAAGAAAATCTCGAACTTGCCGTCATAAAAGCTGTCCCGAACAGGGCCGAGCTTGCGCACGGGTACGAGTCGATGATGGGGGCCTAGCTCCTCTCTTAACTCGCGTACGGAGCACGCCTCCGGCGTTTCATCGGGCTCGATATGACCGGCCGGGAATCCCCATTGGCCTGGACCGAGGCTTAGGTGCAGGGACCGTTTGAGAAGCAGAATTTCGCTGCGATCGTTTTCGAGGATGTTGATAGAAAAGCGGGTGTATTCCATCGGCTACCTTGACGGGCAGTCACATTCGGGGCGAAGAAAGCCACTTACACGCTCGCGCTGCTGTATATCATAGAGTATGGATTCGGCAGAGACGAACCATCCCACGGTGCGCGTGTTATTCTAAGCCATGCCGTCCGTATCCTACGATCGACTATTCACGGAGATCGAAACTCTGGTTATGCATCACTCGCCGAGTGGGGTGGAAGGCGAGATCGATGAATTTCTGCTTTACAGGTTGCGAGAGTGCGGCCACGAGGTGGTCCAAGACCCGGCGGGTAACATTATCGTCAAGGTTTCGGGACGCAATGAGGGCGCGATCGCCGTCACCGCGCACAAGGATGAAATCGGCGCGATCGTGAAAACGGTGCGTGCCGACGGGCGCGTCGAAATACGCGCTTTGGGAGGGGCGTTTCCCTGGGTTTATGGTGAAGGTGTCGTGGACTTACTCGGGGACGCCGCTGTTGTTAGCGGGGTGCTGTCGTTCGGCTCCCGTCATGTTTCGCACGAATCGCCGCAGAAGGCAAAACAAGATGAGGCCCCGTTGCGCTGGCAAGATGTCTGGGTCGAAACCAAATGCGATGCGCGTGAACTGCACGAGGCGGGCGTTCGGCCCGGGACGCGCATGGTGGTGGGCAAACACCGCAAACGGCCTTTCCGGATCAAGGACTATATCGCCAGTTATACCCTGGACAACAAGGCGTCGATCGCGATTCTGTTGGTACTGGCGGAGCGATTACGGGAGTGCGGGCGCGACATCTATTTTGTGGCCTCCGCTAAGGAAGAGGTCGGCGCGATGGGCGCGCTTTACTTCACGCAACGACAGCCGCTCGATGCGCTCATCGCACTAGAGATCTGTCCCTTGGCGCCCGAGTACCCGATCGAAGATGGGATCGCCCCGGTATTACTCACTCAGGATGGGTACGGACTCTACGATGAAGGCCTCAATAGGGATCTGCGGCAAGCCGCGGCAAGGAGCAACGTGCCGCTGCAGCTCGCCGCCATCAGCGGATTCGGTAGCGATGCGTCGCTCGCCATGAAATTCGGTCATATTGGACGCGCGGCTTGCCTAGGATTTCCGACGCAGAACACGCACGGATATGAGATCGCGCATCTGGGCGCGATGGCCAATTGCATCGAGGTGCTTGCCGCTTTTTGCGCGGGAACACCTTAGATCGTCCCTGTCGACGGGTGGAGCACGGCAACGCCGGTCTCTCGAGGGCTACGCGCGTCCATTACTCTTCGGGCGGCGTTCGATACCACTGCGTTATACACATGAGTAGGCACGCACAGGATGTCCGGTTACGACCTTGACTTGTTTGTCATCGGTGCCGGTTCCGGGGGCATACGCGCGGCGCGCACCGCCGCCGAGCTCGGCGCGCGCGTTGCGATCGCGGAGCCACGCCACCTCGGGGGCACATGCGTTAATTTGGGTTGTGTTCCTAAGAAATTCCTAGTCTATGGATCCCACTATCGCGACGACCTGAGCGAGGCACCCGCGTACGGCTGGAGCGTGCGAGAACCGGCTTTCGATTGGGGCCGGTTGATCGCCAACAAGGACGCGCAAACCGCTAGGCTACGGCAACATTATGAACGCCTGTTACGCGCAGCGGGCGTTACGATCATCCACGGTCGCGCCCAATTGGTGGATGCGCATACGGTCGCGGTCGATGAGTCGCGCTACAGCGTGCGGTTCATCCTCATTGCGACCGGGAGCCGGCCGATGCGCCCGGACATCCCCGGGCCGGAGCTTACGGTTAGCTCCGACGAAGCTTTCTCGCTCCCACATTTTCCCAAACGCGTCGTGATCGTCGGCGGAGGTTACATTGCCGTCGAATTCGCCGGAATTTTCAACGGGATGGGGGCGCATACCACCCTCATTCATCGGGGACCCTTGTTTCTGCGGGGCTTCGATGACGATGCGCGCGGTTTCTTGGCGGAGCAGATGCAAAAAAAAGGGGTTGAGTTCAGATTCGATATCGAAGTACGCGCACTAACGCGCATCCCGGGCGGTTCGCGTGTGTCTCTAAGCACCGGCGAGGACCTCGAAGCGGATCTTGTAATGTATGCGATCGGACGGGTGCCGCAGATAAACGGACTTGGTCTCGACGCCCTGGGCATCGCCAAGACCGAAAGGGGCGCAATCGTGGTGAACGATGAGTATCGATCCTCGGTTCCATCGGTTTATGCCATCGGCGATGTCATTGATCGCGTCCGATTAACACCGCTAGCCATCGCCGAGGGTATGGCCGTGAGCCGTTGTCTCTTCGGAAACGCTGCGCACGGGGTCGATTACGACAATATTCCGACGGCCGTGTTCAGTCAACCGGAGCTCGCCACCGTCGGCCTCACGGAGGTGAGCGCCCGCGCGCGTTTCGATCAGATCAAGGTCTATAAGGCGCGGTTTACGCCCCTGAAATACACCCTCTCCGGGCGTGACGAGTGGGCTTTCGTGAAGCTCATCGTCGCGGCGCCGAGCGATCGGGTGGCCGGGGCCCATATGGTGGGGCCGGAGGCGGCCGAAGTGATCCAAGGCATCGCCATCGCTCTCAAAGCCGGGGCCACCAAGGCGATGTTCGATGCCACCTTGGGCATACACCCCACGCTGGCGGAGGAATTCGTAACCCTGCGCCGGTTGGAAGCATAGCTTCATGTTTGTGGATTCAATCTACAAACTCATGTATAAATAACAACTTAGCGGATAGAAGGACAGTGTTTAAAAAGCGTTTGCCCTGGAGCAATATGCAAATATTTTTATATCCAGGCGCGGATGGGCTTGCTTTCCTGCCGATAGCGGCTAAAATAGGCTGTGTTTACAGACAGTCAGGAGATATTACTATGGAAAAACTTACTTCACGTCAAGCCCAAATCCTTAAGATGATCCGTAGATTTACGGACTCTAAAGGGTTTCCACCCACGCGCGCCGAGATCGCACTCAAGCTTGGTTTTCGCTCTCCAAATGCGGCCGAGGACCACCTCAGAGCGCTCGAGCGCAAGGGCGCGATCCGGCTTCTACCAGGGGCCTCTCGCGGCATCCAGGTGTTAACCGAAGGGCCGGCCGGGATCCCGGTTGTGAGCCGGGTTGCCGCGGGCGTCCCCCTCGTCGCCGAGGAAAACATCGAAAGCCACTACGCCATAGACCCGGACATATTCGATCCCGCGGCCGATTTCTTTCTGCGGGTGCGGGGGTTGAGCATGCGGGACGCCGGGATCCAGAACGGCGATCTTTTGGCCGTTCATGCCACACCCGAGGCTGCGAGCGGGCAGATCGTCGTGGCCCGTCTGGGAGAGGAGATCACCGTCAAACGCTTCCGCCGCCGCGGTAATCAGGTACGGCTTCTCCCCGAGAACCCAGAGTTCACGCCCGTCGAGGTCGATATGCGTGAGGACTCCCTGGTCATCGAGGGGATCGTCGTCGGTGTCTTGAGAACGCACCTCGGCAGCATGGGGCGGGCGTAGGTCGTGTCCGCTCTCGATGATGATCTCCTATCAAAGCGCGGAGGGCGCGAGGGGCCTCACGTGCTGCCGCTACGGTTTGCTAATAAAGAAATGCGTCCTGACCGCGACCTGGGCAAGCATCGACGGCAGGACATCGCCGGATACGGGCCGGCTGATGATATATCCCTGAATATAGGAACAGTTTCTTCGCCGAAGGAATTCGACCTGCGCGTTGGTTTCGACGCCCTCGGCCACCACCGGGATTTTGAGATTCTCGGCCATGGCCAGTATGGCGGAAACGATGGCGGCGTCTTTCGGATCCACGGTGATATGACGAACGAAACTGGTATCAATCTTGAGCTTATCGACAGGCAGTTGCCGGAGGTAACTTAGTGACGAACGGCCCGTGCCGAAGTCGTCGAGAGCCACTCGGATACCCAGCTCCTTAAGCGCCGGCAAGGTCTTGAAGATAGACTTTTCGGCGCGGAGTATTGAGGTCTCTGTGAGTTCGATTTCGACCGCTTCGGCAGGCAGTCCCGATTCGTGTAACGCGGATTGAAGCAGTCCCACAAGGTCTTGGCGGATGAATTGCACGCCCGATACGTTGATGGCGACGGTCAATCCGTGATGACCGGCCGCCCGCCAGGCCCCGGCTTGCTGACAAGCGTGGTGGATGATCCATTCACCGATTGGAGCGATGAGCCCGGTCTCTTCGGCTAGCGGTATGAATCGTTCCGGCCCGATCAAGCCCTCGTGCGGATGATGCCATCGCAACAGCGCCTCGGCGACCACAATCCGTCCGCTCTTCAGTTCCGCCTGCGGTTGATAAACCAATTTCAACTCGTTCCGCTCGACGGCTTTCCGTAATGCGTTTTCAAGCGTATGGCGCTTGACGGCCGCAACGTTCATGGCCTCGCGGTAGAACTGATAGGTATTCTTCCCTAGCTCTTTGGCATGGTACATGGCCATGTCGGCATTCTTGATCAGCGTATCGGCGTCCATGCCGTCATTCGGATAAACGGTGATCCCGATGCTGGCACCGACATGTAACTCGGTATTGCCGTGAAGGAATGGTGTTTCCAGGGCCTTGAGCACGCGCTCGGCGACCGTCGCGGCTTCGATAGGAAGACTAATGCTCGGTAACAAGATAGTGAATTCGTCTCCGCCTAAGCGCGCCACGGTCTGACCCGCGGCCGGGTTCGGGAACTGCCGGCCGACGTAATCGTCCGCGCGCACGCAGTTTAGCAGCCGCCCGGAAAGCTCGCGCAGCACCACATCGCCGGCTTGATGACCAAGCATGTCGTTGACGCGTTTGAAGTCATCGAGGTCTAGAAACAATAACGCCAGCGATTGTTCGCGACGGCGCGCGTGGGCCAGGGCATGTTTGAGGTATTCGCTGAACAAGCGCCGGTTCGGCAAGCGCGTGAGGCTATCGTGATACGCGAAGTAACGAATTTTCTCGTCCGATTGCTTCAAGTCCCGGCCCACGTTGTTGATTAACTCCGCGAGCTCACCGAGCTCATCCTTGGTGCGAACATCAATCGCAACCGGTTGACTCCCTTGGCTAAGCTGTTCGGCGGCTTGTTTGAGCGCCTTCACCGGACGTGTTAGCAAGGCTCGCAGCACCATCGAACCAAGCACGATAAAGACCGCGATCGACGCCAATCCAAGCAGCATAACCTGCGGGGCGAACGCCGGTAGCGTGGAGGCCGTAATTGCCGCTAGGAGGGCCAGCGGCGCGATTACTAAAGGCAGCAGCGTCAGGAGGATCTTGGCTCGTAGCTTCAAGGGATTACTCAATGGTTTTGAGGAATATCGGCGCCTGGTTCACAAAACCTCACCGTGCGGCGACAGGGGGTAGGGACGGACATAGTAGGCTGGGTGCTAGTGATACAATGATCGAACGCCAAATTACTTGAGCCGTCCCTGCGAATTGCGCTGCCCGAGGTTCTGGTTTACCCTGAGGCGAAAACTTTCGATCGGGCGACAGGCGCTCGCTGCGTTCCTAGAGCGGGGCCTAAAAACCCCACATCGTAAAAATTGTCGCTTGCACATTGAAACCAGCTTAGCCGGAGAGGTGTCCGAGCGGTCGAAGGAGCACGCCTGGAAAGTGTGTGTATGCCCAAAAGGTGTACCGTGGGTTCGAATCCCACCCTCTCCGCCAATCTTACTCTACCAGGAACTTTTGCAGACTGCATGATAGTGAGAGCATGGTGGCGCGTGCCGGTACCCCCGCGACGCGAGGTTGTGAACCCCGTCAGGCCCGAGAGGGAGCAGCGGCAGCAGCGGAGCGGGTGCTGGGGCGTGGCTGGCACGGGCCGCCACCCTAAAAAGC